>NZ_JBVVQT010000026.1:0-82439 GCF_055811595.1 Mesorhizobium sp. WSM4814 | reverse complement strand
TCAAAGCAGCGGGGACTAACCCCAAGCCCCCACCCCGGTCCCCGCTGCTCATTTACCGTCACGGAACCCCGAAGGTCTAGCCGACCCAGAGCGCCATCTTCAGCGACCTTCGGCCGTGCCCCCTCCTGGTCCTCCTCGACGCTGCCTGAGGAGATCACCGACGCAAAGGGGCAACCCCTCAGGCACCCGCTCGTCGACCACAAACGCCCTCCGCCCAAGCCTGACGATCCACTTCGGCCGCTCCGTCAAGGCGACCGCATTACCTGCCTGGGCGATCCGATGTTGACCGCAGCGGCATACCACAGCCGTTACCTGAAGCTCGCAGTCATCCCAGTGCTCGACGACTATGCCAACGCCTTCCGCATCGCCCTGTGCGCAACCTCCAGCCCTCTCAGGCCCGCCGTAACGCTTCCTACGTCGCCCAGCGCGTGACCCTCTCCCAAGCATCCGTGCCTAAGCCTCGCCTCTACCAAACACATGAGCATCCCCTAAATTATCCTCATGGCTCTCCATTGGTTTCACCCCCCGGTCAACATCGAGACAGACCGACCTGGGCTCACTTATGGCTGCAACAATGTGGAGGGTGCCGCCGCGGAACTCATGAAATGGACCAAGCGGGGACCCAAATGGAAGAAGGCAATCAAAGCCTGCATGGCCTGCCTTGAAGGCGAGGGCACACCTGACGACGTAAGGAAGGCCTTAGAGGCCGCTGCCAAGGAGGAGGGATTGCTGCGCTCCTCTGGTTAGGTCTCCATTTGCGTTATTTGTTCTATCTCGTCTCACGTTGGTCGCTACAGTGCGTTTGATGGGGCGGCCCGGCAGCCCCTGCTTGGGGGCGCAACGGCCGCCGGGCCTGGCCGGCTGGCAGGTCGGGGGGGCGGTCGCCGGCTGGGGCGAATAATAGACCATCAATGCGTCATTGCTAATTTAGCAAAATGGGCACGTTCGTTCCCCTAGCCATCCAATCAGATGAGCCTGGAATCAATTCAGTGCCTAAACGAGTGAGTTGCCGGCGGCCGGCTAGAGTTCATTTTCCTTCGATGATGCCATGCCGCCCATCCTTCTGAGCAGGAAGTGGACTAGCCACCTCTTCACTCCATGTCCGGCACGTCGCCACCCACAAAGAGCGTCGTCGGCTCGCCGTATTCGCCCAGCGACGGATTAGCATCGCGCGACCACGCAATGACCCCCGCATGTTTCCCGGCCAAGCCCTTCGCGGTCCTTATTGCCCGGTCCTCAGTCTGCTGCTCGGCTGGCCCAAAGACAGGCTGAAGCTCGCCGCTCTCGTCGCGGTCGAAGGCAGTGACCACGATGAGCTTAGGGGTCTTCTGCTGGGGGAGGATGTTCTCAGACACGTTGGTTGCCTTTCCGCTGGGCGGGGAGTTGGGCAGCAGGTTCACTGGGATAAATCGCAGTGGCACCGATCAAAGGCACCATCGACAGTTCCCGCATTGGAGCTTTCTGTTCGCCCTTTAGGTCTGCGATTTCCTCGTCACGTCTTGCTATTCGGCTTTCCAGATTGGCGATACGTTCGGTCAGCAAGTAGCGGCCGACTAGGAAGCCTCCACCTCCAAAGAGAACGGCAAACGTCGCAAAGACGGCCGGGTTCGCCAGCACCAGTTCCGAGTTGGCGTCTAAAAAGGTGATAAAATCCTGCATGACCGTGGTTGTCACCCCAACACAACCGGCGTGTCGTCGTAGCTGACAGTTGCCACCCCAGGATGCCGGTAGACCATGGCGAGTATCTTCGTCTCAAGCTCACAGTTGTAGGCCATGAGCGCCTTCACCGTCTCAAGCGGGCTGTCATAGCGGGCGATCAGCTTCATCGCTTCGGAGTGCAGTTCCGCCTTGGTCTCAGGGTCCAGATGCATAATGCCCATTTGGTGCCTCCCACTGCGTAGTCCGACGCGGTGCCGGCACAGTGAACAAAATAGGAACAAATCTGTCAAGGGTGAATTGACCAGAGGAGGAATGCGTTCCTATTTTGGATCATGCCTGACAACGGTGGAAGACGTAAGCGCGGTAGCGAATGGAAACTCAGCAATGCCCACGAGGTCGGGCAGCTTGTGCGCGTCCAATGCGGGCTCTGCAACGTCAAGCGCTGGTATCGGCCGGAGGACCTGAGGGAAATCTTCGGGGACATTGAGGCGGAACTGGTTGGGAGCAAGATGAGCTGTGAACGCTGCGGAAAGCATGAGTTCATGCACGTAGAGACGCAAAACCCAACGGCGCGAGAACGGCAGGGCATTCGCGTCAGGCGGCTTGCCGAAATCAGGATCATACGGCGGATCGTCTGGAAGGATGAGAACTGACGACGCTCTAGGAGTGGCCGCTCCGCGAGCTTGGGGCTAGCCCGACCCCGCATGTTCCCAAGTGAAATGGCTTGGAAACTTGGACTCTGCTATAGCTTCGGGACTCAGAACATGCACTGAGTAAAGGCATTCTTCTTAGAACAACGATTGCGGAGGTGCGCGGATGTCAACAAAGCAGTTCATTGCACTTCTCAACTCGCACGTGGCCGGCGATGAAGACCAATTCATGTCAATTGCCCTGCAGGTGGCTGCGCAAGAGGCCCGTAGTGGCAACTCAGTCGACGCCGAGAAACTGAAGCGACTCGTTCAACGCATGCGCGAGCGGGAAACTAACCCGCCTAAGGGGCAATCGGTAATTCCCCTCGCACGTCCCCGCGGAGAGCTTCAAGAGGTTGTTCAAAGCTTCTATCCGAAGACAAGCCTTGATAGCATGGTGCTGGCCGATGGCGTTCGATCTCGGCTTAATCGTGTGGTGCGGCAGCAGTCGGAACGCGCGCTGTTGCGCAACCATGGGCAGGTGCCCGCAACTCATCTCCTGCTGGTTGGCCCGCCTGGCACCGGAAAAACGATGACGGCTTCTGCCCTTGCTGGCGAACTCCGCCTTCCGCTCTTCACAGTACGGCTTGATGCCCTCTTCAGTCGCTTCTTCGGCGAGACAGCCGGCAAGCTTCGTCTCCTTTTCGACCAAGTTGCGAAGACGCGGGCGGTGTACCTGCTTGATGAATTTGACGCGATGGGCTCAAGTCGGGGTGATACCAATGATGTGGGTGAAATCCGACGAGTGCTCAATTCGGTCTTGACCTTCATGGAAGAGCCGAACGCGACAGACAGCCTCGTTGTGGCGGCAACCAATCACCCGGAGATCCTCGACAAGGCGCTGGCAAGGCGGTTCGATGAGATCGTCGAATACGACGTGCCCGATCACCAAGCGGCCCGCGCTATTCTAGCCCGTCGGCTTGGACGCCTGAAGATGACGGCAAAGGCTTGGGCAGAAGTAGCAAGCGCGACTGAAGGCCTGAGCCAAGGCGAGTTGGTCCGTGCGGCTGACACCGTCGTCAAGGACGCGATTTTGGGAGGAGCAGAGACACTTTCGGTGTTGGCTCTTCGAGCGGCACTCGATGACCGTGCTGCATTTAAGGGGCGACTGAACGCCCGTCGCTGATAGTTCTTGGGGAGGGGCGGTCTGAATGGCTGGAGAGGGTGATCAATTTTCAGCGCACGAATTGGCGCACATACGAATTGAGGCTTTCCGTGCGCCTGCACAATACGAGTTCCCCAATCGCCCCCAAGATCGTAAGCCGCGCCGGGATGACTACCACGCTCATGCGCTATCCCTCATTCAGCACCTTACTGCCGCGCTTGGCGCTATACCCGCTCCCGGTCAGGATGCACGATTGGCCATCGTCGGGCAGAGGCGGGGCGCGATTGTCGAACTCGATACGATGGTTCCCTCCAGCGAACGTAGTGGGCCAAGCAAAACACCCGCGCTAGACTACCCAGGTCAAGACATTGTGGTGCTTCGCTCCACACGACAGGATGACAGGACCGAACGGGCTGTCCTGTTTGTCCCGGATGATGCGCGCGACTTTCTTCTCGGCCGCATAAGCGCCTATGGCGCTGAGAACTTGGGGAACAAGAAACGCCCTGATGTCGCGAAGTTTGAGCCCATCGAAGTTATACGGCCTGCCGAAGCACGAACGCTGTTTGGCGGTGAAGTCGATCTCAACGCGCCAGAGTCGGCCTGGTGGGAGTTGTGGGTAAGAGAGCCCTCGACAGCGAAGCCGGGCCCTCGCACCAATGCCGTAATTAATGCGGCTCAAAATGCCGGCCTTGAGGTTCACAACGAAAGGCTGAAATTCCCTGACTCCGAGGTCGTGTTCGTTCACGCCTCGTCAGCGACTATGGCTGCGTTTCTTTCGCGCATTCCCGGTGCTGTTTGGGAGGTGCGTAAGGCCGACGGGAGCATTGAGCCATTCCTAGAACTCGATAGCGATGGCTTTGGGCAGCATGATTGGGTCAAGGAGCTTGTTGGCCGCGTTCAGGTCCCCCCTGACGATGCTCCGGCCGTTTGCGTCATCGACACAGGCGTCGCTGCTGCTCATCCGCTCATCGCCCCGGGCGTTGCCGGAGCGTGGACTATCGACGACCAATGGGGCACGGACGACCATCACCCACATGGGGGTCATGGAACGCCGATGGCCGGAATGGTTCTCTATGGAGACCTCATTTGGCGAATGAATGACCATCAGGCTGTAATCCTCAGCCACAATGTCGAGTCGGTGAAATTTCTGCCGCCGAACGGCTTCCCGGCGAACCGCCCCTCGGCCTATGGCATCGTAACTCAATCGGCAGTTTCCACCGCAGAAATCCAACGCCCGAATGTTCAGCGGAGCTTCTGCATCGCCTCGTCAACGCACCTCTTCGCCCCCGACTCGCCGTCATCGTGGAGTGGTTCGCTGGATCAAATCAGTGCGGGGTCAATGCCCGGCGAGCGCGATGAAGACTTTGCTGCCAAGGATCATCCGAAACGATTCATCCTGGTGGCAGGCGGCAACGTGATCGGTGGGCCCCGGGCCCAAGTGGAGCAACATCACACCATCGAAGACCCGGCGCAGAGCTGGAATGCGCTGACGATAGGAGGGTTCACAACAAAGAGCGAATTGGCGGCGAATCTAACGCCGCTCGCAGCAGCGAACGACAAGAGCCCGTTTAGTACCGGCTCTCAACTTCTTGTTGGGGAACTCACTCCGATCAAGCCTGAGGTACTCTTCGAGGCCGGCAACATGATGGTCGACGAAGCGGATGACTGCGACTGGCATCCAGCGGTGTCCCTTCTTGGAACGGGTTCTAACGTGGAGGGCGAACCATTGGTGCCCTTCTGGGCGACGAGCGCAGCCACCGCGATGGCTGGAAACTTTGTAGGGCAGCTAAAGGCGGCAGTGCCTGGATTGTGGCCCGAGAGTTATCGCGCTTTAGTCGTGCAATCCGCTGAGTGGCCCTCTCCAATCCGCAAAAGGCTGATCGGCAAGGGAGCGCACTGGAAAGGCACCAGCAAAGGGGCCAAGCATCTCATACTCCGCGATGTGGGGTTCGGCGTTCCAAACATTGGGCGAGCGGTAGCTTCGGCCCGCAACGACGTCACTCTGCTCGCTCAAGCAGAGATTCAGCCCTTCGCCCTCGCACAGGGTGTCGCTGTGTTCAACGAGATGCATTTTTATGAATTGCCGTGGCCGAGGACAGCGTTGCAGGCGCTTGAGAACGTCATCGTTATCATGAAGGTCACGCTTTCCTATTTCACCGAGCCGAATCTCTCGGGGAGGGCAGCAACGCGCCCGGAAACGTATCGTTCGTTCGGGTTGCGCTTCGAGTTGAAGAAACGACTAGAGACGGATGATGAGTTCCGAAGCCGCCTTGCCCGACCAGAGATAGAAGCAGGTGATGAACCAGAAGCGGCGGTGATTGAAGCCGGCAAGCAACCAAGCGAACCGAGCCGCTGGCTCCTAGGACCGAAGGCTGTACAGGCGGGTTCTCTTCACTGTGACTTGTGGCGGGGTTACGCAGTCGATCTCGCTGCCCATGATCACATTGCAATCTATCCGGTCGGCGGCTGGTGGAAGTCTCACTTGGGGCAGAAGCGGGCAAACGACAGGGCCCGATACTCCCTTGCGGTATCCATAACCGCCGAAGGGAATGAGGTTGACCTATATTCGGAGATTTCCGCCGAAGTGGAAGCACACCTCGAAGCCAGTCAAGTCGTCGTCGCAACAGGGGGATAACATGATCTCTGTTGCGCCAGGCTCTCCTACGCCATATCCACTGGCTTTTGGCAATCGGACATCGACACAGAACGCGACCAACATATCTTCGCGGACCGTTTTTCTTCAATTATGCTACCTGCTATGCAAGCGCCTTCTCGAGCGCCCGTCTGGCCACCTCAAGCCGCGCCTCGTCGCCACCATAGTCCTCTCCAACGCTGCCCGAGGAGTGACCCAGAACAATGTCTTGGTCCGACTTAGTGACGCCGGCCAGTCGCAGCCGGTCTTTCATCAGGTGGCGAAGGGAATGGGTGGTGGCCTTAGGGTCAGATACGCAGGTGCGGACATGCTTGCCGAGGGCGGCTGAGGCTGACGCGGGACCACGGGGTCGACCATAGGCAGGGAACAGCATTGAGGCTTTGCCGGCGGCCTTGACGGCTTCCTTTGCAGCCTCCAAAGCGGCACCTAACAGCGGGACGTTGCGCCGCGATACTCTATTCTTAATGCGCCGGTCGTCATGCCACTCGACCGTGATATGCGGAACGGTGTGGTCAAGATGCACGTCTGCGACACGAAGGCCCGAGACCTCAGCAAGGCGGCACCCAGTTCCATTTAGAATTGTCCAGATGTGTTGAAGGTCCGTCTTGGCGTGGTAGGCAATGCGGGCGGTTATCGCGGCGACCTCGTCCAGCGTGAAGGGGCGGCGCTTGTCCTTATCCGGCTCGGCCTTATCCTTCGGTGCGGCTTCCAAGTTCATGAAGGGGTTGATCACGCCAGCGAGGTCAAATTCCCTTATGGCGTGGTTGATCATCGCGCGGACCACGTTCAGATAGCGGTCCACAGAAGACGCTTTGCGACCGTCGAGCATGTGGTCGCGGACTTCCTTGGCGTCCTCGCGCTTGATGCTTGCCAGCTTGCGGTCTTTGCCGAGCGCTTCCTTGACGAGCTTGAAAACCCGCTCAAGCTCCATCTGCTTCGTCTCGTCGTCCCCAACGCGCTCCTTAAGATAGAGCCGCTTGGCGTCTTCTAGGGTCGGGGCTGGGGTACCCGATGGGTTCAGCATCAGCGCGCGCGCCAATGCGGTGTCTGCCTCGGTCGGGAGGAAATCGGGGAGGGGGAGGTCGTCGTCGTCGTACTCGACACTGTCGAAATTGGGAACGTACTTGCGGGCAAGCTTCTCGATGGCCTTCAATCTAGCCTGCCAGTCCGTGTCATACTCGATTTCGTCGAGAGACGGGGAGTCGCGGTCTTGGCGGAAGCCCAGCTTGCGGGCTGCGGCTATGCCGTCGCGGAAATGTCCCCACTCTGTCGGCGCAGGGCCATTGGCTCGCTTGACCGCCTCGGACAAGAGTTTCTCGGCCTCGGCGTGAACCCTCGGGTACTTCTTGAGGGCTTCCTGTTCGGTGGCCCCAAGCGGCACGAGGTGTTCTCGCTTGCCCAGAATGGTCCGAAGTTCCTCAGGTATTTTGCGCCTGTAGCGCCAGCCAGCCTTGCCGCGTTTCTGTATGTGCTTCACGTCAATCTTCATGCTCAGGGTACCCCGCAGTGTATCTCGCGGTGTATCTCTGGGGAAGCGGGAACCCTTGCAACCCTTGGGTTTCAAGACATTTCTGGTGATAGTGGCTCCCCGGGCCGGATTCGAACCAGCGACCAACCGGTTAACAGCCGGTTGCTCTACCACTGAGCTACCGGGGAACAGAGGCTCTCATGTGAGTGGCGCAGCCTATAGCAAACCCGTTTCGGCTTTGCAAAGAAGCATTTCGTATTTTTCGCCGCTTTTTCGCGCCACGATTTCTGGCAATCATGTGCGTGCGTCCTCATATGAGCCGTCTGGCGGGGTGCGCGGAACCGAAAAGGCGGTTGCGGCTTTCGTCAGCTGAAGCTTTTACTTTGCCCGAACGGACCACTGACCAGACATGAGCGCAGCAAGCCACAACCACCCACCGGCACGAAAAATATCGGTCTTCGGCCGTGAGTTCACCATGCCGCGCTCGCGCGGCCTCAGGATTGCAATCGGCGTCGTGCTGATCTTCGGCGGCATTCTCGGCTTTCTGCCGATCCTGGGCTTCTGGATGGTGCCGATCGGATTGCTGGTGCTCTCCTACGAGTTTGCCGTGGTGCGTCGCCACCGGCGCCGGCTCGTCGTGTGGTGGGAACGGCGGCGGCGGCCGAACTGACGGCTGTACCGACTTCGCCAGCCGGCAAGCCCTGCGAAGGCGTTCTTTCCGGGTCGACTCAGCTGGCTAAATGACCGGACTGGCTGAGAGCCTTGTTTGGAAATTCTGCTCCGACGGCCAGATGATGGCGGTTCTGCGCTTACCTACGGCGCCGCGCGCCAATTGGAGGCGCAGCGCTCTGACGTCCGCTGCGCTCCGGTTCTCGGAGCATGCGTGTCGTTGGCTCGGCGCGTGGCATCATGGCCGAGGGGAAACCGTCCGGGAATGCACCATGGCCGCTTGACGGCATTTTCGCCGCAACCTATTGGAACCGGGTGGAACGCCGGGAGCAATGAGGCCTCGTGGCGGAGTGGTTACGCAGAGGACTGCAAATCCTTGCACCCCGGTTCGATTCCGGGCGAGGCCTCCAGTTGCCCAAGCTCCCGCGCACCAGCGCCAGGGGGCTTGAGTTCCAGTCGACATGAGCCGCGATCTTGGCGCGGCAAGCGGATCGATCTTGGGCGGATTGATCTTGAACAGGTTGGTCTTGGGCGGATTGGTTGGAACATGAGCGCTGATTTTGCCGAACGTCGGGTAAAAATGGTCGACGGCCAGGTCCGCACCACCGACGTAACCAGCGCGCCGCTGCTCGAAGCGATGCTTGTCGTGCCGCGCGAGGCCTTTGTCGCTCCCGATCAGCGCGATCTGGCCTATATCGACGAGGACATCCGCATTGCCAATACCGCGGACGGCCCGCGCTATCTCATGGAGCCTTCGCCGCTGGCCAAGCTGATGCAACTGGCCGAGATTGGCCCTGGCGATTCGGCGCTCGATGTCGGCTGCGGCACCGGCTATGCGGCGGCGATCCTGTCGCGGCTGGCAAAGTCCATCGTTGCGCTGGAAAGCGATCCGGCATTGGCCGAGACCGCGATGTCGACGCTTTCGGCGCTGGGCTGCGACAATGTCAGCGTGGTCAAGGGACCGCTGCCGGAAGGCCATGCCGCGGGAGCGCTCTACGATGTCATTTTCATCGGCGGCAGCGTCGAGAAAGTGCCGGAACCGCTGCTCGACCAGCTTGCGGAAGGCGGTCGGCTCGTCGCCGTCGAAGGGCAGGGGAATTCGGGCGTGGCCCGATTGTTCCTGAAAACAGGGGGGGTCGTAACCGGAAGAGGCGCCTTTAATGCGGCAATTAAGCCACTACCGGGATTCGATCGTATTCGTGCGTTCGAGTTCTGAGTGATTTTGGCTTGCAGCAAAGCCGTTGTCATGTTCGCTTGCGCTTGAACAATTGTTGCTGATCCGCACAACCGGGGTGTTCTTTTGGGGGCAGACAGCAGGGAACCTGAAACACACGGCGCCGGCTGCTCGAATGGGAGAAGCCGGCGCGGTGTGGTTCCCATGCAAAACGAATGAGGGAATAACGTGCCGTCTTTACGAAAGAGTCTTTTTGCCGCCGTCCTCTTCTCGGCGACCGCGCTTTCTCCGCTAGGCGCCTCGGCGGAAACCATTCTCGGTGCACTTTCAAAAGCCTATCAGAACAATTCCCAGCTCAATTCGGCCCGCGCCGGCGTCCGCGTCACCGATGAGGGCGTTGCCATCGCCAAGTCCGGCTGGCGCCCGACCATCACCGGTTCCGCGAACATCGACTTCTCCAGAAGCCATTTCGACCCCCGTAGCGGGCCGGGTCGAGACCTTTCGTTAACCACCGGCAACTTCGGCGTCCAGATCGACCAGACCCTGTTCGACGGCTTCCAGACCAGGAACAACGTCGCCGCCGCCGAAGCGCAGGTCCGCGCCTCGTTCGAGAGCCTGCGCAACACCGAAGAGAATATTCTGTTCAATGCGGCAAGCGCCTATATGGACGTGATTCGCGACCGCCAAGTGGCGGTGCTGACGGAGCAAAACCTGCAGTTCCTGACCGAGCAGGCGCGCGCCGCGCGTTCGCGCTTCGAGGTCGGCGAAGGCACGCGCACCGACGTTGCGCAGGCCGATGCCGAGCGCTCCTCCGCTGTGGCGGAACTGGCGGCCGCCCGCGCGCAGGCGCTGGCGAGCGCTGCGACCTATCGCCAGATCGTCGGCGACGAGCCAGGCAGGCTCAGGGCCGCTTCGCCGCTGGCGAAGCTGTTGCCGTCGAACCTCGATGCGGCTATCGCGATTGCATCCATCGAGCACCCGGCCATCCTCGCCACCCAGCACCTGGTCGACGCGGCGGCGTTTTCGGTGAAATCGGCCGAAGGCGCGCTGCTGCCGCAGCTTTCGGCTTCCGCCGGCGTTTCCAGCGCCTATCGCAGAACGGCTCCGGGCTCCGCCGATACGGGGCAGGACGGCACAACCAATTCGGCCAGCATCGGCGCCACCTTGACCATACCGATCTATTCGGGCGGGCGGACGTCGGCGATAGTACGTCAGAACAAGGAATCGCTCAGCCAGGCCCGGATCGAGGTCGATGTCAGCCGCGACACCGTGCGGCAGGCCGTGACCTCGGCGTGGACGCAATATACCGCCGCTCAGCAAACCGTGGTGGCCAACAGGCAGGTGATTGCCGCCGCGCAGCTTGCCCTGAGCGGCGTCATCGAGGAGCGCAACGTCGGCCAGCGCACCACGCTCGACGTTCTCAACGCGCAGGCCACGCTCATCACCGCCAAGATCAATCAGGCCAGCGCCGAACGCGATTTGGTGGTGGCGAGCTATGCCATCCTGTCGGCTATCGGTCATCTTTCGGTCGAGCGTCTCGCCCTTCAGGTGGTGAAATACAGGCCCGAAGAGCATTACAATGCGGTCAAGGACAAGTGGTTCGGCCTGCGCACGCCAGACGGCCGCTGATCCCCTCACCAGTTTCAACTTCCGTCCAGTTTCAAGCTATTTAGAGCCCGCGCGTCCAAAAGGTCGCGCGGGCTCTAATCTGTTGAAATCCAACATGCCCTCAGATTGGGGATTCTCGTAAGGCGATCCGTGGGTTACGCTGTTGCCATGATTCGAATCCGGCCTTGGCCGGACAGGAAATCTGCAACGAGTCACAAGGGCGGCGGATGTGACGATGGCGACGGCAAGCAGCTTACAGCGCGAACCTTCCATGGAGGAGATACTGGCTTCCATCAGGAGGATCATCGAGGACAACGACACAGGCCGCAAGCAGCCGGACGATACGGACGACTTGCTGCAGGATCTGACGTCGGTAGCCGTGCCGGCACCGGCGGTAGCTATGCCGGCACCGGCGGCAGGCGAGGCGCCGCCGGAGCCAGGCAGGGCGCCGCCAGCGGCAGGCGGGGCGCCGCCGGAGGTAGGCGCGTTTCGCGCCGAGTTGCGTCCGGGATTCGACGCCAGGAGGCCGGCCGCGCTGACCGAGGTGCAGGCGCAAGCGTCGGCTGTCGAGCCTGTCATCGCGCGCGTGGAGCCGCCGGTGCGGTCCGATCCGGCTCCGGTCAAATCGCCCGTGACGCTTGCTGGTGACAGGGTCGCGGCCGAAGCGGCCCCGGCCGCCAAGCCGGAGCCGAATGCGCCTGCGACGGCAAGGGTTGCGGAGACGACCGACAGTATCGTTGCCGGGTGGCGGCGTGATATCGCCGCAATTAGCGAAGCGAAGACCGCGGCCAAGCCGGACAGGACCCCAGACAGGACAGAGCTGCGACAGACGCCGGATGCCGAACCGAAGGCCGAGATTTTCGAGCACGCAGCCGAACCTGCTTTCGAGCCGGCCCCGCCGCGGAGCGGGTTGGCGCGCCCGGCGACGAGCGAGGCACCGTCCTCTCGTCCGGCGATCCTTTCCGAACATACCGGCCGGCAAGTTGCCGCCGCCTTCGGCGAGCTTTCCGATGCGTTCGCCAGCCGCAGCAAGAAAACCTTCGACGAGATGGCCGAGGAGATGCTGAGGCCCATGCTGCAGGACTGGCTGGACAACAATCTGCCGACGCTGGTCGAGCGGCTGGTACGCGAAGAAATCGAACGCGTAGCGCGCGGCGCGCAGTAACCGGCAAATCGCCGAAGTCGGCGCCGCCCCTCATCTGCCTGCCGGCATCTTCTCCCCGTATAGGGACGGGGAGAAGGGGCCGGCCGCAACCTTGGCGCACTTTCTGCAACGCTGGAAATTGGCGAAATCTTTTGCGATGTGTCTTTCTCCCCGTCACTGTAGGGGGAGAAATGCCCGGCAGGGCAATGAGGGGCAGCGCAAACCTCTAAGCGATTGCCCTGCGACGCTCACTTCTGCAAGTTGCCCGATCTGCCCAGGCGCTATTTGCTGGCATGGCCGTCTGCCGCTTGCTTGCGGTTGACTTGGCCAAAACCTTCCGATTTACACCGGACCAGCAAAAACCCGACAGCCCGGACGCCTTCCCATGCTCGAAAAAACCTACGACGCAAAAATCGTCGAGCCGAAGATCGCCAAAGTCTGGGAGGAGGCCGACGCGTTTCGTGCCGGCGCAGGCGCCGAGGAGGGCGCGGAAGCCTTCACCATCGTCATCCCGCCACCGAACGTCACCGGCTCGCTGCATATGGGCCATGCGCTCAACAACACGCTGCAGGACATTCTGGTGCGCTTCGAGCGCATGCGCGGCAAGAACGTGCTGTGGCAGCCCGGCATGGACCACGCCGGCATCGCCACCCAGATGGTGGTCGAGCGCCAGCTTATGGAGAAGCAGATCCACCGACGCGACCTGACGCGCGACGAGTTCATCGAGAAGGTCTGGGAGTGGAAGGCCGAATCCGGCGGCGCGATCTTCAACCAGCTGAAGCGGCTGGGGGCCTCGGCCGACTGGAGCCGAGAGCGTTTCACCATGGACGAGGGTCTGTCCAGGGCGGTGCTCGAAGTGTTTGTCACCCTCTACAAGGAAGGCCTGATCTACAAGGACAAGCGCCTTGTGAACTGGGACCCGAAACTGTTGACTGCGATTTCCGACCTCGAGGTCGAACAGCAGGAGGTCAACGGCAATCTCTGGCATTTCCGCTACCCCGTCGAGGGCGAGGTTTTCGATCCGGAAAATCCAAAAACCTTCATCACCGTGGCGACGACGCGGCCCGAGACGATGCTGGGCGATACGGCGGTGGCGGTGCATCCCGACGACGAGCGTTTTCGGCATCTGCTCGGCAGGAACCTCGTCCTGCCGATCGTCGGCCGCAAGATCCCGGTGGTGGCGGACCAATATTCCGATCCGGAGAAAGGCAGCGGCGCGGTCAAGATCACGCCGGCGCATGACTTCAACGATTTTGAGGTCGGCAGGCGCCACAAGTTGCCGGCCATCAATATCCTCACCGTCGAGGCGGCGGTCGCGCTCACCGACAATGACGACTTTCTCGCCGGGCTGGAGGTAACGCCCGAGCGTCAGGCCGTCTGGGATGAGCTCAACGGCCTCGATCGTTTCGTCGCGCGCAAGAAGATCGTCGAGCTGATGGAGGCGGGCGGCTTCCTCGAAAAGGTCGAGCCGCATCGCCATGCCGTGCCGCATGGCGATCGCGGCGGCGTGCCGATCGAACCGTTCCTGACCGAACAATGGTATGCGAACGCGGCGGAGCTCGCCAGGCCGGCGATCGCCTCGGTGCGCGAGGGCCGCACCAGGTTCGTGCCGAAAAACTGGGAGAAGACTTATTTCGACTGGATGGAGAACATCCAGCCCTGGTGCATTTCGCGCCAGCTCTGGTGGGGACACCAGATCCCGGCCTGGTACGGGCCGGACGGCCGCATCTTCGTCGAGAAGACCGAGGAGGAGGCGCTCGCCGCCGCAATCGAATATTATCTGGCGCTGGAAGGGCCGTGGAAGGCCTGGGTCGAGGACAAGCTCGAGAATTTCAAGCCGGGCGAGATCCTGATCCGCGACGAGGATGTGCTCGACACATGGTTTTCGTCGGCGCTGTGGCCGTTCTCGACGCTCGGCTGGCCGGACCAGACGCCGGAGCTGAAGACCCACTATCAGACCGACGTGCTGGTAACCGGCTTCGACATCATCTTCTTCTGGGTCGCTCGCATGATGATGATGGGCCTGCATTTCATGGGCGAGGAGCCGTTCCACACCGTCTATGTCCATGCGCTGGTGCGCGACAAGAACGGGCAGAAGATGTCGAAGTCGAAAGGCAACGTCATCGACCCGCTCGATCTCATCGACGAATATGGCGCCGACGCACTGCGCTTCACGCTGACGGTGATGGCCGCGCAAGGGCGCGACGTGAAGCTCGATCCGGCCCGCATCGCCGGCTACCGCAATTTTGGCACCAAGCTGTGGAACGCGACGCGCTTCGCCGAGATGAACGACGTCGCGAGGAACGACGATGTCTGGCTGAACGACGCCAAGCTGGCGGTCAACCGCTGGATCCTGACCGAATTGACGCGCGCGGCGCGCGAAATCACCGACGGCATCACCACATACCGGTTCAACGACGCTGCGACTGCTGCCTACCGCTTCGTCTGGAACCTGTTCTGCGACTGGTACCTGGAACTGTTGAAGCCGGTGTTCATGGGCGCGGACGAGGCTGCCAAGGCCGAGAGCCGGGCTTGCGTCGCCTTCGTGCTCGACGAGATCTACAAGCTGCTGCATCCGATGATGCCGTTCATGACCGAAGAGCTGTGGGCTGAGACAGCAGGTGAGGGCAAGGAACGGCCGTCGCTGCTTTGCCATGCCGCGTGGCCGTCGCCCGACTTCGAGGACGAGGCAGCGGCCGCCGACATCAACTGGCTGATCGACCTGGTCTCAGGCATCCGTTCCGTGCGTTCGGAAATGAACGTGCCGCCGGCGGCGATCGCGCCGCTGATGGTGATCGGCGCCAATACCGAAACCCACGAAAGGCTTGAGCGCCAGGCATCGGCCATCAAGCGACTGGCGCGGGTCGGCGACATCTCGCTTGTCGATACGGCGCCCAAGGGCTCCGCCCAGATCGTGCTCAACGAAGCCACCATCTGCCTGCCGCTCGGCAGCCTGATCGACCTTGCCGCCGAGGCGGCGCGGCTGCAGAAGGAATTGGTCAAGGTGACCGAAGAGATCGCCCGCCTGCACAAGAAGCTGTCCAACGACAAATTCGTCGCCAACGCGCCGGAAGATGTCGTCGAAGCCGAGCGCGAAAAACTCGCCGAGTATCGCGAGGCGCAAGAGAAGCTTTCGGTGGCGCTGACACGCGTGCGCGACGCCGGTTGACCCATCTGTGGTATTTGAGAACCGAGTTGGCTGAGGAGCGGATTTGCCAAACCGGCTTCCGCTTTCTAAGCCCGGATATATCGGCCTGATGCTCAGGATTCGCGAGTTCTGCGAACGCGCTTTTCGGGCGGCTTCCTGCACGAAAAATAGGCATTCCGCAGGGTAAATCTTGACGTAAACGGAATGTTTTAGCCCCATTGTTGCCATAATGTAACAATGGGGCGTCGCCTTCGCAAAACGGGCGGTTTTTGCGCCGTCCGGGGGCGTTTTTCCGAGTTTTTTGCTCGATTGCAGCCAAACGGGCCATTTTCCGGCGCTCCGGTGAAGCTGTCACCCTGTCTGAAATGCGGTCGGCGAAGGCGTACATGTACGCATCGAGAATTCGTTGTTGCGCCGTTAACTCGAATTGGTTCTAGCTTAGTCCATTCGTACTAGGGGAGGGACATTCATGAACAATTTGCGTCGGAAAGCGCTGCTGGGGGCGGCGTGCTTTTCGCTGGCTTTGATCGGGACGGCGCATGCCGGCGGCCTTGAGCGCGGCGGCTACAACATCGACCTGCTTTTCGATCCGGCGCCTGTCGCCGGAGAGCTTTCGGGCACCTATGTGATGCCGGAACGGAAGATCAAGAATGCCGTAGACACGGATACAAGTAGCGCATTTCCACCGCCCGTTACTGGTCGTGGCGGTGGCGATTTGAACTCTCGGTCCGGTTCTGCCGATGATTCGGAGAGCTATTTTGTCCCCCGCATGGGAATTAAGGTCGGAGTCGGGGACCACCTCGATTGCATGGGCGATTATTCACAGCCTTGGGGGATCCATTCGGCCCCCGGTCTGAATTGGGCAGGTGCCAACAGCAATATCGAAACCAAGATCGAAAGCGAAAATTTTGCAGCCACCTGCTCCTACAAGATGGATGCGGGCAAAGGCCAGTTTCGCTTCATTGGCGGTGTGTTCTACCAGGATATCAGTGGCTTCAAGGAGCGGCTGGTCCAGGATTTTACCGGCTTTCCTGTACCCTTCACCGGCGTAGGTCGGATCGACCTCGAAGGCAACGGGGTTGGCTGGCGCATCGGCGCCGCTTATGAGATTCCGGAAATCGCGCTCCGTGCCAGCTTGGTCTACAACAGCGAAGTTGATTTGGGAGACGTGACCGGGGACGTCGATCTTACACAGATCCCTGGCCGGGGTGTAATTCCTGTGATCGGTACGGCGAGCATGCCGCAGTCGGTCGAGTTCAAGGTCCAGTCGGGTATTGCTCCGGGCTGGCTTGCGTTCGGGTCGGTGAAGTGGGTCGACTGGAGTGTGCTGCAGATTGTCAATTTCTGCGCTGTCGGCGCTCCGGTTGCCTGCACCTTCGGAGGCCCGAGCTTCGTCACGTCTCTGGATCTGCTCTATCGCGACGGATGGACCGTATCCGGCGGTATCGGCCACAAGTTCAACGATCAGTGGAGCGCTGCAGCGACGCTTACCTGGGATCGCGGAACGACCACGGGCTTGAGCACCCAAACCGATACCTGGACGGTTGGTGCCGGCGCGTCTTTCTCGCCCACCAAAAACGTCGAACTCCGCTTTGGCGGTGCCATCGGCATCCTGACCAGTGGTTCGGTCGGAGTGGTCCGTGACGAGGCCGGCATTCCTCACGGCACCGACGTTTCATACGATTTCGGCGACGATCTCGTGACCGCCCTTTCAGCTTCCTTCAAGGTCAAGTGGTAAGTTACTAAAATTAAACGTCAAAAAAGGCCGGGCACTGCCCGGCCTTTTTTGCCGAATCGGCTTTCTGGCCGGCGGTCCCAAGCCGATGGCATCAGTCCGTCGCTGCAACGACGCCGCTTCCCCTGCCTCTCGCGATCGTGATGTTTTGGCAACAGTTTCTGAACAACCCTCGCGCCACAACGGCGCCCGCCGACATTGCCTACTTCCCGCCATAAACCCGGCGCACCTCGAATGCGTCCCAGGGCATGCCAAAAGGCTCGGCTATGGGGCAGGTCGCGCCGCAGGTCGCATCGCCCGGGGCAAGGGAAGAGAATGAACGCCAGAGTCATCTCCAAGGCCAAGCTGCCCAGCCGCTATGTGACCGTCGGTCCGGCGCGTGCGCCGCACCGCTCCTATCTCTATGCGATGGGCTTGTCGGCGGCCGAGATCGCGCAGCCGCTGGTCGGCGTCGCCAGCTGCTGGAACGAGGCGGCACCCTGCAACATCTCGCTGATGCGCCAGGCGCAGGTGGTAAAGAAGGGCGTTGCCGCGGCCAACGGCACGCCACGTGAATTCTGCACCATCACCGTCACGGACGGCATCGCCATGGGCCACCAGGGCATGAAATCGTCACTGGTGTCGCGCGAGGTCATCGCCGATTCGGTCGAACTCACCATGCGCGGCCATTGCTACGATGCGCTGGTCGGCCTTGCCGGTTGCGACAAGTCGCTGCCCGGCATGATGATGGCCATGGTGCGGCTCAACGTGCCGTCGATCTTCATCTATGGCGGCTCGATCCTGCCCGGTTCCTACAAGGGCCGGCAGATCACCGTGCAGGATGTGTTCGAGGCCGTCGGCCAGCACTCGGTCGGCACGATCGGCGACGCCGAACTCCTCGAAATCGAGCAAGCCGCTTGTCCGTCGGCCGGCTCCTGCGGCGCCCAGTTCACCGCCAACACCATGGCCACCGTCGCCGAGGCCATCGGGTTAGCGCTGCCCTATTCCTGCGGGGCGCCGGCGCCCTATGAGATGCGCGACCGCTTCAATTTCGCCTCCGGCGAAAAGATCATGGAACTGATCGCAAAAAATATCCGCCCGCGCGACATCGTCACTCTGAAAGCGCTGGAGAATGCGGCGACCGTCGTCTCGGCCACCGGCGGCTCGACCAACGCGGCGCTGCATTTGCCGGCGATCGCCCATGAGGCGGGGATAAAGTTCGACCTGTTCGACGTCGCCAGGATCTTCGAGAAGACGCCTTATATCGCCGACCTGAAGCCGGGCGGCAAATATGTCGCCAAGGACATGTTCGAGGCCGGCGGCATTCCGCTCTTGATGAAGACGTTGCTCGACCACGGCTATCTGCATGGCGACTGCCTGACCGTGACCGGCCGCACTTTAGCCGAAAATATGGAGCACGTTGCCTGGAATGGTAGCCAGGATGTGGTCCGTCCCGCCAACCGACCAATCACCCGAACGGGTGGCGTCGTGGGCTTGAAGGGAAACCTTGCCCCCGAAGGCGCGATCGTGAAGGTCGCGGGCATGTCGGAGCTTAAGTTCTCTGGTCCGGCGCGTTGCTTCGATTCGGAAGAGGAATGTTTCCAGGCGGTTACGGATCGCAGCTACAGCGAAGGCGAGGTCCTCGTGATCCGCTACGAGGGACCGCGCGGCGGTCCGGGCATGCGCGAAATGCTGTCGACGACGGCGGCTCTCTATGGCCAGGGCATGGGCGGCAAGGTGGCCCTCATCACCGACGGGCGTTTTTCGGGCGCGACACGCGGCTTCTGCATAGGCCATGTCGGGCCGGAAGCCGCCGTAGGTGGCCCGATCGGGCTGCTCAGGGATGGCGACTTGATCGCGATCGACGCGGTGAACGGCACCATCGAGGTGGCGCTGTCCGACACCGAACTGGCGACCAGGGCAAAGGCATGGAAGGCGCGCGCGACCGACTATCAGTCGGGCGCGATCTGGAAATATGCACAAACGGTAGGGCCTGCCCGCGACGGGGCGGTCACCCATCCCGGTGGTGCGAGAGAAACACATTGTTATGCGGATATCTGAGTTGCTGAGGCTGTCTGTCTTTTCGGCACTGGTCGCGATCGCCACTTTTGGCGCGACCTTGGGCGCCGCAGGCCAGGCCATGGCCTTCGACGACAAGGTATTCGACGACAAGACCGGCGTGAAGCCGCAGTCGAGCCCGTGGGCGGTGTTCCAGTTCGGCTTCTCCGCCTACAAGAACGGCCGCAAGGAGCAGGCTGCTGAGGCTTATAAATACGCGGCCGAAAACGGCCAGATCGGCGCCACCTGGAAGCTTGCGCGCATGTATGCCGAGGGTGACGGCGTCGAGCGCGACGACTACGCGGCGTTCAAGTTCTTCAGCGAGATCGTCGACCAGGACGTCGAGCCCGGTTCGCCGGAAGAGAGCTATGTCTCGGACGCGCTCGTGGCGCTCGGCGACTATCTGAGGAAGGGCATCCCCGGCAGCCCGATCAAAGAGAACGAGGTGGCGGCCCAGGAGTACTACATGCGCGCCGCCGCCAACTACCGCAACCCGAATGCCCAGTTCGAGATGGGCCAGATCTTCCTGAACGGCAAGGGCGGCGTCAAGGCGAGCATCAAGCAGGCCGGACGCTGGTTCCAACTCGCTGCGGAAAAGGGCCATGCCGGCGCGCAGGCGACGCTCGGCCACCTGCTCTTCCAGAGCGGCAAGATCGTTCGGGGGCTGGCGATGATGACCGCGGCGCTTGAACGCGCCGCGCCTTCCGACCAGCCATGGATACGCGGCATGCAGGAAGAGGCGTTTGCCGCCGCGGGCGAGGCCGACCGCCGCACCGCGATTTCGCTGGCCGACGACATCCTCACCAAGGGTGGCGGCGACCGGTAGTCGCGAAACCAGTCAGACTGGGTCAATAGTCAGGAAGAGTGGGGATCTCGAAAAGAAAAAAATCGAGATCAATTCTCAGTCGGTTGCGTTGGAACGGGACTGGACTCCGGCGTTGAAATCGGCGTGGCCGGCGGCGCCGACGTGGTTTTAGGACAATCGTCGCGGATCCTTGTCCATGACGTGTTGTTGAGCACCATGTCGCAGCGGGCGAGATGGCTCCGACCGGAAAGCGTCAGGCAGGCGACCTGGCCGATCTGGAATGATGTTCCGTTGGCCAGGCATGCAGGATCGGCAAGCGCCGGCGTCGCCGCGAGGGCGAGCGCGGCGGCACATGGGCAAATCGCAAACCTGATCGTCATCCTGAACCCCAGCCGAACCCGGATTGCAGCGGAAACCCCGATTGTGGCGATATGACGGTCTATCAACCGGCAATCCGGCGGTTCGCGCCCCGAAATGATCAGATTGGCGCAAAACCCAGTTCGATGGCCACCGGCACGTGGTCCGAGGGTTTTTCCCAGGCGCGCACGTGCTTTTCGATCGAGACCGAGGAAAAGCGATTGGCGGCCTCGGGCGAGAGCAGCAAGTGATCGATGCGGATGCCGTTGTTCTTCTGCCAGGCGCCGGCCTGATAGTCCCAGAACGTAAAAATGTCCGTCGAGTCGGTGACCGCGCGCACGGCTTCGGTGAAGCCGAGGTTCTTCAGCCGGCGGAACGCCTGCCTGGTCTGCGGCTGGAACAGCGCATCGCCGAGCCAGTTCTCCGGAAACTTCGCATCGATCGGTTCGGGGATGACATTGTAATCGCCGGCCAGCACCAGCGCCTCTTCGAGCGCGAGTCTTTCCTCGGCCCAGCGCTCCAGCCGCGCCATCCAGGACAGCTTGTAGGAGAACTTCTTCTCGTCATCGATCGGGTTGCCGTTCGGCAAATACAGCGAGGCAACGCGCAAAGCGCCCTTGTCGGTCGAGAACACGCCCTCGATGAAACGCGCCTGATCGTCGGCATCGTCGCCCGGCAGGCCCCTGATGACCTCGTCGAAGCGCAGCTTCGACAGGATGGCGACGCCGTTAAAACCCTTTTGGCCATAGATTTCGACGTTGTAGCCAAGCGCCTCGATCTCGGCCCGCGGAAACTGCTCGTCGACCGTCTTGATCTCCTGCAGGCAGGCAATATCGGGCGCGCTTTCCGTCAGCCAGTGCGTCAAGTTGCCGATACGGGCCCGCACGCCATTGATGTTCCAGGTGACGATTTTCATGACGGCCTCATTGCTGCTCGGGCGGATGGCGTTCGACGAGGCCGATCGTATTGCCTGCCGGATCCTTTAGAAAGGCCATCCATTCGCTTTCCCCCGCCGGCCCGAACAGGCCCTCGGTATCGCGGTGGACGAGCATCGGCGGCGCAGTGAAGGGGACACCGGCGGCTTTTGCCGAGGCGTGGAAATTGTCAAGGCCCGAAATGTCGAGATAGACGGTGCCGGCCGGCAGGCCATCGGTGAACAGCAGCCGGACATCGCCGGCCATGATGAAGGCGATGCCAGGCGGATCGAAGCGCACGTGCACGGCCATGCCAAGCACGTCTTGCCAGAACGCCAGCGTTGCATCGAGATCGCGCCCGGCTGAAAGCGCGACCTGACGGACCGCGCCAATGGTAGGCATTCTCTAAATACTGAAGCTGGTGCCGCAGCCGCACGAGGCGACCGCATTCGGGTTCCTGATCTGGAACGACTGGCCCATCAGATCGTCGACGAAATCGATCACCGAGCCACCCATATAAACCAGCGAGAGGTCGTCGATCAGCACGGTGGCGCCGTCCTTCTCAATGGCGACGTCGTCATCGTTGCGGGTGTCGACCAGGTCGAACTTGTAGGAAAAGCCGGAACAGCCACCGCCCTCGACCGAAACGCGCAGCGCCGTCTTGCCGGCTTCGCCAGACACAATCTTGGCAATCCGCCTGGCGGCGGCGTCGGTCATCTCGACTTTCATGGCGGTCTTGGCATCAGCGCCCATGGGCGTCACCTTGCTTTCGGTTTCACATGATAGGTATGAAGCGCGAGGGGGCAAGTCAACTGCGGCGTAGGCTATGGAAATTGGCGGGGCTATGGAAATTGGTTGGGGTTATGGAAATCGGTTGGGGCGATGACAAATGAGTTGGGCGACATCGGATTTGGTTATCGGCCGCGCGCCGCCTATGCCTGCGATCCGGCAAAGTCGCGCGGGCGGCTGTTCGACGAGGTGGAGAGCCCGACCCGGACGCCGTTCCAGCGCGACCGCGACCGCATCATCCATTCGACGGCCTTCCGCCGGCTGAAGCACAAGACGCAGGTGTTCGTCGCGCATGAAGGCGACCATTACCGCACCCGGCTGACGCATTCGATCGAGGTGGCGCAGATCGCGCGCGCCCTGGCGCGGGCGCTGCGCGGCGACGAGGACCTGGCAGAGGCGGTGGCGCTGGTGCACGATTTCGGCCACACGCCCTTCGGCCATACCGGCGAGGATGCGCTGAACCAGAAGATGGCGGCCTGGGGCGGCTTCGACCACAATGCACAGTCGCTGCGCGTGGTGACGCGGCTGGAGAGCCGCTATGCCGAATTCGACGGGCTGAACCTCACCTGGGAGACGCTGGAGGGGCTGGTCAAGCACAACGGACCGCTGACCGACGCCAGCGGAAACGGGCTGAAGGGGCCGGTGCCGCAAGCGATCCGCGACTATTCGGAGCTGCACGACCTCGAGCTCGACCGCTTCGCCGGCATCGAGGCGCAGTGCGCGGCGATCGCCGACGACATCGCTTACAACAGCCATGACATCGATGACGGCCTGAGGTCGGGCCTTCTGAAGCTGGACATGCTGGAAAATGTCTCGCTGCCCGGCTCGATCCTCGACGGCGTGCGTCAGCGCTATCCGGCGCTGGACGATGTGAGGACAGGGCACGAACTGATGCGCCGGCAGATCACGATGATGGTCGAGGATGTCATCGTCTCCACCACCGCCAATCTGGCCCGCATCAAGCCGGACAGCGCCGACGCGGTGAGGGCGGCAGGCGAGACGATGGTGACCTTTTCAGCCGAAATGGCCGCTTTCGAAGAGGAATTGAAAGCCTTTCTCTACAAGCATCTCTATCGACACAGCGAAGTCGTGCGCGTGCGCAACCAGGCCGAGCAGATCGTCAACGACCTGTTCGAGGTCTATTTCGCCGATCCGCGCGCCATGCCCGATGGCTGGCGCGAAGGGCTCGACCGGGCTGATGATCGCATCAAGGCGCGCAGCGTCGCCGATTTCCTGGCGGGCATGACGGATACCTACGCTTTGAAGGAACACCGCCGTTTGTTTGACCATACGCCTGAATTAAGCTAGGCGGGGCTCGATTTTGCCGGCCAATAGACCGGATTCCCGCAAAGCCGCCAGAGCCAGGGCCACACCAATGAACATCTTCGCCGATTTCAACGCGCGAATTATAAAGGCCGTCGAAGCGCTTGATTTGAAAGACAAAGACGGCGGTTCGCTGGACTTGTCGCGCGTCGCCGTCGAGCCGCCGCGCGACGCAAGCCATGGCGACCTGGCGACCAATGCGGCAATGGTGCTGGCCAAGCCGACCGGCCAGCCGCCGCGCGTCCTGGCTGAAAGGCTGGCGCAAGCACTGCGCGCCGACCCGGACATCGCCGCTGCAGAAATTGCCGGTCCGGGCTTCGTCAATCTCAGGCTCAAGGACGCGTTCTGGCAGGTGCATCTGACTGCGCTGCTCGGCGAAGGCCGCAATTACGGCCGCTCGACCGTTGGCGGCGGCAAGAAGGCCAATGTCGAATATGTCTCGGCCAACCCGACCGGACCGATGCATGTCGGCCATTGCCGCGGCGCCGTGGTGGGTGATGCGCTCGCCAATCTGATGGCCTTCGCCGGTTATGACGTGATCAAGGAATATGTCATCAACGACGCCGGTTCGCAGATCGACGTGCTCGGCCGCTCCGCCCTGCTGCGTTACCGCGAGGCGCTCGGCGACGACATCGGCGAGATTCCTGCTGGGCTCTATCCAGGCGACTATCTCGTGCCGGTCGGCCAGGCTCTGGTAAGCGAATTTGGCCGTTCCTTGCTGCAGATGCCGGATGAGGAAGCGCTTGCCATTGTCAAGGACAGGACGATCGACGCGATGATGGCAATGATCCGTGAGGATCTGGCGCTGCTCAATGTGCATCACGACGTCTTTTTCTCGGAGCGCACCCTGCACGCCGACAACGCCCGGAAAATCCGCTCGGCGATCAACGACCTGACCCTCAAGGGCCATATCTACAAGGGCAAGCTGCCGCCGCCCAAGGGCGAGAAGCCGGACGACTGGGAGGATCGCGAGCAGACGCTGTTCCGCTCGACAGCGGTCGGCGACGACATGGACCGGGCGCTGGTCAAGTCGGACGGCACCTTCACCTATTTTGCCGCTGATGTCGCCTATCTGAAGGACAAGGTCGATCGCGGTTTCGTCGAGCTGATCTATGTGCTTGGCGCCGATCATGGCGGTTATGTGAAGCGCCTGGAAGCGCTCGCCCGGGCGATTTCCGGCGACGAGGTGAAGCTCACCGTGCTGCTTTGCCAGTTGGTAAAGCTTTTTCGCGAGGGCGAGCCGGTGCGCATGTCGAAGCGGTCGGGCGATTTCGTAACGCTGCGCGAAGTGGTGGAGGAGGTCGGTCGCGACCCGATCCGCTTCATGATGCTCTACCGCAAGAACGATGCGCCGCTCGATTTCGACTTCGCCAAAGTGACCGAGCAGTCGAAGGACAATCCGGTGTTCTACGTCCAGTACGCCTCGGCGCGCTGCCATTCGGTGTTCCGGCAGGCGAGCGAACAGCTGGGCGAGGCCAATTTCGACCGCAATCGGCTGGCCGCCGCCACCGCTTCGCTGACCGACGAAGGCGAGATCGGCCTGATAAGGAAGCTTGCCGAATATCCGCGGCTGATCGAATCCGCGGCGCTTGCGCTCGAGCCGCACCGGCTGGCATTCTACCTCTACGATCTCGCCTCCAGCTTCCACGGACATTGGAACCGCGGCACCGAAAATCCCGACTTACGTTTTGTTAAGGTTAACGACCGACAATTGACCCATGCCAGACTAGGGCTGGTGCAGGCTGTTTCGGACGTTTTGACGTCCGGCCTGACGCTGATCGGAGCCGATGCGCCCACCGAAATGCGTTAGGTTTGACTAAAAAACCTGTCACCTTTTGCCCACATTGCGCTGGTAAGGGCCAACCCTGCGCGACGTCAACGGCGTCCGAATGAGTGCGAGTTCGGGAACAATAATGGCAGACAGAACCCAGCTGAAAGCAGCCGCCCAAAACGATATCGCCAACGATGATCCGTTCGCGGAACTGACCAGGATCATGGGCTTCGACCCGCGCCAGCCGGTCAAGCCGCAGGCCCAGTCGACGGCGGCTGCAGCAAGTCAGCCAGCGGACGACGGCGATTTCGGCATCGACCTCGAGAAGGAGTTGATGGGCGAATTCGGCGGCGACGCCAATGACGGCGCAGCCGAGCTTCGCGAGCCGGCTTTCGACGCGGCTGCTACTGACCCAATCGACGACGAGCTTGTCGCGTCGCTCGAACAGGATCTCCTGCTCGACGATGAAGCGGCGGACGAAATCGCCGTTGCCATTGCTATCGACGATGTTCGCTCTGGCGTTGCCGGAACTCCCTCGGCTGCTGAAGCTGCTTTCGACGACGATTTCGACGAAGCGCTCGCCAGTTCGCTCGAAGACGTGTCGCTATTCGAAGACGATCTGCCGGTGGACGACAGGCTTGGGAACGACGAGCTTGGGAACGACGAGCTTGCCGCGTCGCTCGAACAGGATTTCCGGCTGGACGACGACACGGCGGACGAAACTGCCCATGCCGTTGCCGCCGCCGACCTGGGTTCCGGTGTTGCCGAAGTATCCGCGCCGGCTGTTGAAGCGGCGTTCGACGACGATTTTGACCATGCGATCGCCAGTTCGCTCGAAGACGTGTCGCCGTTCGAAGACGATTTGCCGGTAAACGACGAACTCTCTGCGTCGCTCGAACAGGATTTCCGGCTGGACGACGATGCGACGGACGAACAGAATACCGCCGCCGACATCTCCGCGCCGGCCGCTGACGCCGCCTTCGACGATGAATTCGACACCGCCGTCGCAAGCTCGCTCGAAGACGAACTGACGCTCGACGAGCACGTGCAGGTGGAGCAGGCCGCCGAAGCCGCAGACATCGCCGCGCCGGCCGCCGAACCCGCGTTCGGATTCGAGCTGACGCTCGACGAGCACGTGCAGGTGGAGCAGGCTGCCGAAGCCGCCGACATCGCCACGCCGGCCGCCGAACCCGCGTTCGACGATGAATTTGACAACGCCGTCGCAAGCTCGCTCGAAGACGAGCTGACGCTCGACGAGCATGAGCCGATCGAGGCCGCTGTCGAGGCTCCCGCTGCGGCTGTTTGGGCCATTTCGGATGAGTCCGACGAGGACTTTGCCGACCACGACACTATGGCCGACGTCGCCATGGATGACGTCGACATGGATTTCGACATTCGCACGGCTGAGCCGGTCGAAGTCGACGAGCCAGAAATTGACGAGCCGGATTCTATCGCCGCCAACGACGACGAGCCCTCCGCCGCGACCCCGGAACATGCGTTGGACGACGATCTTGAATTGAGCTTCGACGACACGCTTGCCGATGAAGCCGAGGAGCCGGCTACTCAGGCCCCCGGCGTTGCAGCCGAACCGACGGCGCCAGCTGCCGTCGCTGAGGAGCGGAGCCTCGAAGACGAATTGAACGCGCTGTTGGGCACCATGAGCGCACGGGCTGCCCCGGTGGCAGCGTCCGCGGCCGCCATGGTTCAGCAACCTGTAGCCGCGGCTGGAGAAGCCGCCGACGAACCAGTGGATCCCACCGACGAACTGGCCGGGAGCCTTGACGAGCAAGACCTTTCGGAGCAGTCGAATGAAGACGCGGTCCAGGCCGCCGACGCCGATCTCGACGCCGTTCTCCTCGACGGGCTCGTGGGCCATGATTTCGGCGCTGAAGATGCTGCCGGACCGGCTGATATCGATTTCGACGACGATACATTGCACGCCGCCTTCGCCAAGGACATCGGTCTGGATCATGGCGACGGCGATGACGTTGCGGCCACCGCTCCACAGCAGGATCCGAATGATTCGCTCAGCTGGATGACGGCACCCTCCGCCGCGCCTGCGCCGGCCCGTTCGTGGAGCCGCGTAACGCCGATCGCACAGCCGCAGCCTGCCTTTGCAGCCCAGCCGACGGCTTCGGCGACCACAGAAACACCGCCAACCGCTGCGGCATCCTCCTATCAGGATGAGCCGGCCTATCAGGATGAGCCGGCCTATCAGGATGAGCCGGCCGAAGACGATGCCGCCAATGCGGCACCTGCGCCCGATCAAAGCGAACAAGCCTCTGCATATGACGAGATGCCCGATGTCGAGACGGTCGATGTGCCCGAGCGCGTCGTAGCGCTGGCGGACGACCTCGATATTCCGGAACTCGACGTCAATGAAGACGCACCGCCGGCGCCTGCCTATGACGATCTCGATACCGAGTTCGCCAACCTTCTCTCGGAAATGAATGCCGTGGACGTCGCTGCCGGCCCGGCGCGCAGCACGGCGTATGACGACGAATCCTACAAATCCGGATTCAAGCCGGGGGCCGGACCCCAGCCGGGGGCAGGGTTCCAGTCAGCGGCCGGGTTCCAGTCAGGCCATGAGCCCGACCGCGTTGAAACGCGGACCTATGCGGCGAGACCGGCAGCAGCGCCCGTCAGTGCGTCTTACGCCGATGCCGCCAGCGGCTTTGATCTCGGCGACTTGCCCAGCGGCCGGCCGGTTTCGCAAGCGCAAGCCAACGATTTTGCCCTGGACGAACTCGACTACGACCCCGAACTGGATGAGGCCATGTCGGTTCCAGGCCTGGCCGAGCAGAATGCCGCGAGGCCCCGGAGCCGCGGCCTGCTGGTCGCCGCAGTCGTCGGCGCCGTGGCGATCGCCGGCGGTCTCGGCGCCTTCGCGCTGTCTTTCGGCGGCAACGGCGGCACCGATGCGCCGGTCATCGTCAAGGCGGACAACGCACCGATCAAGGTCAGGCCGGAAAACCCGGGCGGCACCGTCGTGCCAAACCAGGACAACAAGGTTTACGACGCCGTGGCCAAGGGGGGCGCGAGGCCTGCCGAACCGGTCCAGGAAAAACTGGTCACCAACACCGAAGAGCCGGTGGACGTGGCGGCCAAGGAACCGCCGCAGAGCCGTGTGGTCGATCTTTCGCCCGACGACATCGACACGGCTGAAGCCGCCGATGCGGCCGGCGGCACGCAAGCTGCCGGCGGCACGCAAGCGGCCGGGAATGCCGACGCCGCCGCGCCGGCACCCAAGTCCGAGGATCGTATCGCCCAGGTTCTGCAAGAGGCCGAGCAGGTCATCGAGCCGGATGTCGTCGCCGTTGCGCCACGCAAGGTGAGAACCATGGTGGTCAAATCTGATGGTTCACTTGTTGCGCGCGAGGATCCGGCGCCTGCGGCATCGCAGGTGGCTGCCGTCGAGCCTGTCGATCCGGCGCCGCAGCTTGTGGCCCCGGCGGGTCAGGCCGGCGAAGCGGCGCAGACCGGTACCGTAGCGTCTGTTGCCGACCAGGCAAGTGGCGACCTGTTGGGCGGCGACCCAGTGGCCGGCGACCGGGCCGAAACCGCCACGCCGGAAGCAGTCAATCTGGCCGCCGTGCCCACGGCTGAGGCTGAAGGCCAAACCAACCAGCCTGCCAACACGCCGGCCACGGTTCCGGTGGCGCCGCAGCGTCCGTCCGACCAGCCGGTCGACGTCGTCGGTGAGGTCAAGCCCGACCAGGTTGCGTCCATCAGTCCGGCGGCGGCCTCGACCGGCGGTGGCTCGTGGTCGATGCAGATCGCCTCGCAGCCGACCGTCGAAAGCGCCCAGTCGACCTATCAGGATCTGCAGCGTCGCTATGGCAGCGTGCTTTCCGGCCACACGGCCAACATCGTCAAGGCCGAGATCGCCGGCAAGGGAACGTTCTATCGCGTTCGCGTCCCGGCGAAGTCGCGCAACGATGCGATCAGCCTGTGCACCAACTACAAGGCTGCCGGCGGCAACTGTTTCGTGTCGCGCTAACCATTTTCAAATCTCTCCCGCCCTTGGGCCGAAAGAACCGGCGCGGTCACAGACCGCGCCGGTTTTCTATGGTGGAAGGAGTTCCTCGTGTGGAAGGGATTCCGGCCCGAGCGATGTGGCTCGATGCGATTCCCTTTGTCTGCGTGAAGCTCTAAACTCCCGCCCATGACCGAATCAAAATCCATGATCCTTGGCTGCGCCGGGAAATCGCTCACACGCGACGAAATCAGTTTCTATCGCAGCGAATGCCCGTGGGGATTCATCCTGTTTGCCCGCAACATCGGCGAGGCCGAGCAGATCCGCGATCTGGTCGCCGCGATGCGCGATTGTGTCGAGCGCCCGGACGCCCCGGTGTTCATCGACCAGGAAGGCGGCCGTGTGCAGCGCCTGCGGCCGCCGCTGGCACCGAATTATCCGGCCGGTGGCGCGCTCGGCGCCTTGTGGCGCAACGACCACGATGCCGGCAACCGCGCAGCATGGCTGATGGCGCGGCTGCATGCTTTCGACCTGCTGCGCTACGGCATCACGGCTGATTGCCTGCCGGTGCTCGACGTGCCGATCGAGGGCGCCAGCGACGTCATCGGCGCGCGCGCCTATGGCAAGGAGCCTCGTGCCGTTATCGAACTGGGCCGCGCCGCGGCGGAGGGCCTGATGTCGGGAGGCGTGCTGCCGGTGATGAAGCATATTCCCGGGCATGGACGGGCCTTTGCCGACACGCATTTCGAACTGCCGACCGTCGATGCCTCGATGAGCGACTTGCAGCGGCATGATTTCGCCCCGTTCAGGGAGCTCAATCATTTGCCGATGGCGATGACGGCGCATGTCGTCTACAGCGCGATCGACGCGAAGAACCCGGCCACCACCTCCGGCAAGGTCATCGACGAGATTATCCGCGGCGAAATCGGTTTCGACGGGCTGCTGATGAGCGACGACACCTCGATGAAGGCACTTTCTGGGGATTTCCCGACAAAGGCGGCGGCGATCCTTGCGGCGGGCTGCGATCTGGTCCTTCACTGCAACGGCGTTTTCGAGGAGATGGTCGGCATTGCGTCGCGCACAACGGGGCTTGAAGGCACGTCGCTGCAACGCGCGCAACGGGCGCTGACCTATATCAAGAACCGCGATCGGGCTGATGAAACCGAGATACGCGCCGAATTCGCCACCTATTTCGATGCGGTGGCCTAGACCATGATCCCGAACGGTGGGAGCCGGTTTTTCGGAACAGATCACGGCCAAACACGAAGTTAGAAGCAAAGGAAGCGACAGGAAGTGGCGGAAACATTGGACAGCAAGGCCGGCAAGGCCGCACCGATGGACCGTCTTTGGGCCGAGAACGACGATTCGCGGCTGACCGGCGATCCCGCGCTGGTCGTCGATGTCGACGGTTTCGAGGGCCCGCTCGATCTTCTGCTGCATCTTGCCCGCAACCAGAAGGTCGATCTGTCGCGCATCTCGATCCTGGCGCTGGCCGAGCAATATCTGGCCTTCGTCGAAAAGGTGAGGGCGCTCAGGCTGGAGCTTGCCGCCGACTATCTGGTGATGGCGGCGTGGCTGGCGTTTCTCAAGTCGAAGCTCTTGATCCCCAAGCAACCCGGCGACGACGGTGAAAGCGGCGAGGAACTGGCGGCGGTGCTGCAATTCCGGTTGAAGCGGCTGGAAGCGATGCGTGACGCGGCGGCACGCCTGGTCAATCGCAATCGGCTCGGGCGCGACGTGTTCGCCCGCGGCATGCCGGAAATGGTCATCGTCGAGAAACGCAACGCCTATTCGGCCTCGCTCTACGATCTGCTGACCGCCTATGCGGCGCAACGCCAGAAGCAGGCGATCACCAATGTGACGATCGCCAGGCGCGGTGTGTGGTCGCTCAAGGATGCGCGCGACATCCTGAACAGGCTGATCGGCACGCTTGCCGACTGGACGGCGCTGGACCGTTTCCTGGTCGAATATCTGACCGACCCGGACGAGCGGCGTACCGCGATTGCCAGTTCGTTTGCGGCGACGCTGGAACTGGTGCGCGAAGGCAAAATGGAAATGCGGCAGGACGAAGTGTTCGCGCCGCTCTATCTGCGCGGTCGTGCGCAAGGCATCAGGGCAGTTGAGGTGGCATCATGAGCGAGCGCACCAACGCTTCGGTCATTCCGTTCAAGGTCGACGACGAGACCGAAGACGGCGTGCTCGCCGAGGTGCCGGCAGAAAGTCAGGCCCAGAACTTGTCCCAGAATCCCGGCGAGCGGCTGCATATGGCAGAGGCCGTGCGCATGGCCGAGGCGATCGTTTTCGCCAGCGCCGAACCGGTCAGCGAAAGGCAGCTTGCCGGGCGCCTGCCCGACGGCATCAATATTGCCGCGGCGATGGCTGAACTGCAGCAGATTTATGCGCGGCGCGGCGTCAATCTGGTGCGCGTTGGCGATGCCTGGGCGTTCCGCACCGCCGGCGATCTCGCTTTCCTGATGAGCCGCGACACGGTGCAGCAGAAGAAGCTGTCCCGTGCGGCGCTCGAAGTGCTGGCGATCATCGCCTACCACCAGCCGGTGACGCGCGCCGAGATCGAGGATATCAGAGGCGTCGAGACCTCGAAGGGCACGCTGGACACGCTGATGGAGACCGAATGGGTGAAGATGCGCGGCCGGCGCCGCACGCCCGGCCGTCCCGTTACCTACGGCACCACCGACATCTTCCTCGACCATTTCGCGTTGGAGGAGATCCGCGATCTCCCAGGCATGGAGGAATTGAAGGGTGCCGGGCTGCTTTCGGGCCGCATGCCGTCGAATTTTTCCATTCCGATGCCGCCGGCCGACCCGGACGTGCTGACCGATGACGAGGATCCGCTGACCGACATCGACCTTGAGGAACTTGGCCTGTTGACGCCGCGCGTCGAGGAAGATTGACCGCAAGCGACGTGCCGAAAGCGATGGTATTTAGCGGCTGCGCCGATAGGTAGCGGGCTGAGGCGCCGAAACTGCGTGACTTCGGCCACTCATTTATAAACTCTGTCGCGGTTGTGTTTGAATCCCGGCGCGAAAGCGCATAGATCATCGTCAGAGAAAACTTTCGAGAGAGATTGTTATGGGTTCATTTTCGATTTGGCATTGGCTGATCGTGCTGGTGATCGTGCTGCTGGTGTTCGGTCGCGGCAAGATTCCCGAGCTGATGGGTGACATGGCCAAGGGTATCAAGAGCTTCAAGAAGGGCATCGCCGACGACGAGGTTGCCGAGGACAAGCGCACCGTCGAGCACCGTGCCGACGAAACCGTTTCGGCAGCGAAGGAAAAGGCCAGCAAGAGCTGAGCCCAAAACTTTAGTCGGAACGTATCGCCATGTTCGACATCGGCTGGACCGAGATGCTGGTGATCGCGATCGTCATGATCGTGGTCGTCGGGCCCAAGGATTTGCCCAAGATGCTGCGCACTTTTGGCCGCACGACGGCGAAGATGCGCGGCATGGCCGCCGACTTCCAGAAACAGTTCAACGATGCGCTGAAGGAGGCCGAGCTTGACGACGTCAAGAAGTCGGTCGATTCACTCAGAAGCCTCAACCCGGCCGCCGAGATCAGGAAACAGCTCAACCCGTTCGAGCAGGCGGCGGCCGACGTCCGTTCAGGCGTCGACGCGGTGATGAAGCCGAAGCCGGCCGCAGACCCGGTCGCGCCGGCTGCTTCGACGCCGCAGGATACCGCGCTGAACAATGGCGCGACGGTGCTGCCGGGCGTCGATGCCCCGGACGCGGCGCCGGCGGCGCCGACCTTTCCGGCGATGACCGATGGTTCGGTGACCCCGCCTGTCGCGACGGCGGCGCCGGCCGCATCGCCAAAGGCCTCGGCGGCGAAGACGGAGGCCGCGCCAGCGAAAGCGATGCCGGCCTCCAAGGCCGCAGCGAAGCCAGCGGCAAAACCTGCTGTGACAAAGACCGCGGCTAAAAAGGCCGAGCCGAAGCCCGCAGCAGCAACGGTGAAGAAGCCGGCCGCAGCCGCCAAAAAGACGGCGGGAGCCGCCAAGTGAGCATTTCGGAAAAGGACGAGATCGACAAGTCGGCGGCTCCGCTGATGGAGCATCTGATCGAGTTGCGCCGGCGGCTGATGTGGTCGATCGGCGGGTTCTTCGTCGCCTTCCTGTTCTGCTTCTTCTTCGCCAAGCAGTTGTTCAACCTGCTGGTCATCCCGTTCAAATGGGCGACGCAATGGGCAGGGCTCGACCCGCACAAGGTCGAGCTGATCTACACGGCGCCGCAGGAATTCTTCTTCACCCAGGTCAAGCTGGCGATGTTCGGCGGCATGGTGATCGCCTTTCCGCTGATCGCCACCCAGATCTACAAATTCATCGCGCCCGGTCTCTACAAGAATGAACGCAACGCCTTCCTGCCGTTCCTGATCGCTTCGCCGATCCTGTTCCTGATGGGCGCGTCGCTGGTCTATTTCTTCTTCACGCCGATGGTGATGTGGTTCTTCCTCGCCATGCAGCAGGCCGGCACCGACGACCAGGTGCAGATTTCGCTGCTGCCGAAAGTGTCGGAATATCTCAGCCTGATCATGACGCTGATCTTCTCCTTCGGTCTGGTGTTCCAGTTGCCGGTGGTGACCAGCCTGATGACGCGGGTGGGCATGCTGTCGTCCGAGGCGCTGGTCGAAAAGCGCAAATGGGCAATCGTCATCGCCTTCGTCGTCGCGGCTATTCTGACGCCGCCCGACCCGATAAGCCAGATCGGCCTGGCCGTTCCCACCATCCTTCTCTACGAGGTCTCGATCTGGTCGGCCCGGCTGATCGAGCGCAGCAAGGAACGGGAACGTCTGGCGCGCGAGAAGCGGGAGGCTGCGGAAGCGGCGGCCGAAAAGCCGGCGGACGCGTCGTCAACCTAGCGGCATCGCCGTTATCTTCAGGTTTGCGGGACAGCGCGGGGCGCGAGGGAACTCGATCTTCACATCTTGCATCGGTCAAGGATGCGGTTTACGCCCCCTCTAGCCTACTTGAGGACGAACAGACCATGCTTGACATCAAATGGATTCGCGACCATCCGAAGGCCCTTGTCGAGGCGCTGCAGAAGCGCTCGTGGCCGGCTGCGGAGGCGCAATCCACGGTCGATGATCTGATCGCCAGGGACGAGGCGCGGCGCGAACATCTGACCGAGCTGCAGATCAGGCAGGAGCGCCGCAACGCCGCCTCGAGAGAAATCGGCAACGCCATGCGCTCGGGCGACGCCGCCCTTGCCGAAAGACTGAAGGCCGAGGTCGGCGAGATCAAGGCCTTCATCCAGAACGGCGAGGCGCGCGAACGCGAGCTCGACAAGGCGCTGAACGACGCATTGGCGGTGCTGCCCAACGTGCCGCTCGACGACGTGCCGGTCGGCAAGGACGAGTACGACAACGTCGTCAAGCGCACCGTCGGCAAGGTGCCGGCCCGCCCGAACTGGGTGAAGGAGCATTTCGAGATCGGCGAAGCGCTCGGCATGATGGATTTCGAACGGGCGGCGAAACTGTCCGGTTCGCGGTTCACGGTGCTCAAGGGCGGACTGGCACGGATGGAGCGCGCGCTCGGCCAGTTCATGCTGGACCTGCATACGACCGAGCATGGCTACGAGGAGATCCAGCCGCCGCTGATGGTGCGCGACGAAGCTCTTTTCGGCACCGGGCAACTGCCGAAGTTCGAGGAGGATCTGTTCTTTGCCTCGCATGGGGATGGCAGGCTTGGCCTCATTCCCACCGCCGAAGTGCCGCTGACCAATCTCGTGCGCGAAGAGATCACGCCGCATGAAAAATTGCCGCTGCGCTATACCGCGCTGACGCCGTGCTTCCGTTCGGAAGCGGGCTCGGCCGGGCGCGATACGCGCGGCATGCTGCGCCAGCACCAGTTCTACAAGGTCGAACTGGTGTCGATCACCGACCAGGACACCTCGCTTGCCGAGCACGAGCGGATGACCGAATGCGCCGAGGAAGTGCTGAAGCGGCTCGGCCTGCCGTTCCGCACCGTGACGCTGTGCACCGGCGACATGGGCTTTGGCGCGCGCAAGACCTATGACATCGAGGTCTGGCTGCCGGGCCAGAACGCCTATCGCGAGATTTCGTCCTGCTCGGTCTGTGGCGATTTCCAGGCACGGCGCATGGATGCCCGCTACAAGGACAAGGACGGCAGGGGCAACCGCTTCGTCCACACGCTGAACGGTTCCGGCACCGCCGTCGGCCGCGCCCTTATTGCCGTCATCGAAAACTACCAGAACGAGGATGGCAGCGTAACCATTCCTGAAGCGCTTCGGCCTTACATGGGCGATCTGGAAAAGATCGAATCGAGATAATGCGCATCCTCCTGACCAATGATGACGGCATCCATGCCGAGGGCCTTGCATCGCTCGAACGCATCGCCCGCACGCTGTCGGACGATGTCTGGGTGGTGGCTCCGGAGCAGGATCAGTCCGGCTATGCGCATTCGCTGTCGATCTCGGAGCCGCTGCGCCTGAGAAAGATCGGCGAAAAGCACTTTGCCGTGCGCGGCACGCCGACCGACTGCGTCATCATGGGCGTAAAAAAAATCCTGCCCGCAGCACCAGACCTGATCCTGTCCGGGGTCAATTCCGGCGCCAACATCGCCGACGACGTCACCTATTCGGGCACCGTTGCCGGCGCCATGGAAGGCGCGCTGCTCGGTGTGCGCTCGATCGCGCTCAGCCAGGCTTATTCCTATGTCGGCGAGGATCGCCTCGTCCCTTACGAGACCACCGAGGCGCTGGCGCCGGCGCTGCTCAAAAAACTGGTCGCCATGCCGCTGCCGGATGGCGTGCTGCTCAACGTCAATTTTCCGAATTGCCTTCCCGAAGAGATCGCCGGCACGGTGGTCACCTCGCAAGGCAAGCTCGTCCACAGCCTGTGGGTCGACGAGCGCCGCGACGGCCGCGGGCTTCCCTATTATTGGCTGCGCTTCGGCCGCGAGCCGGTCGAGGGCAAGCAAGGCACTGATCTCCATGCCATGCGCAACCGGCTGGTGTCGGTGACGCCGCTGCAGCTCGATCTCACGGCGCATGAAATTCGCGATCAACTGACCAAGGCGCTCGCATGAACCTGAACCATGGTCCGACGGCCGATGACCGCGAAGGCTTCGCCGCTTTCCTGCTCCGTCTGCGCGGCAAGGGCGTGGTGCCGAAGGCGCTGATCGCCGCCTTCGAGGCGACGCCGCGGCGCGGCTTCCTTTCCGCACAGTTCCATCCGATCGCCTGGTCGGACCGCATGCTACCGATCGAATGCGGCGAGGCGATCGAGGGCGCCGACCTGCAGGCTGCGGTGATCGCAGCACTTGCCATCGAGCCGGGCAACCGGGTGCTCGAGATCGGCACCGGGTCGGGCTACACGGCGGCGGTGATGTCGCGGCTCGCCGCGCGCGTCGTCACAATCGATCGCTACAAGACGCTGGTCGAGCAGGCCAAACAGCGCTTCGAGGCGCTCGGCATCGGCAATGTCGTCGTGCGCCAGGCGGACGGCTCCAACGGACTGGCCAATGAAGCGCCGTTCGACCGTATCGTCGCGTGGGCGGCCTTCGACAGCCTGCCGCGCTTCCTGCTCGATCAATTGTCGAGCGGCGGCATCGTCATCGCCCCGATCGGACCCGAGGAGGGCGAGCAGGTGCTGGCCAAGCTGACCAAGGTCGGCAGCCGCTTCGAACGCGAGGACATCGGTCTCGTACGCCTGCAGCCGATCCTGCGCAGCGTGGCCGCCGTCATCTAGGATCTGTCGATATTCAGGTGATGCCCGCAACTCACCTGTCTGATCCGTCTCCGGCTTGCCTCAGCTCAGTCACGCCCGTCCAATGCAGCTTTAAATATTTTAAGAAAATTTGCGTCTGATTCTAGAGGTTTAACCGGCCGGTAACATTAACGCGCTTTAATCACGGTCAGTCTGTACCGGGTATCTGCGGGTAAATGCGATGCAATTCAGTATTTTGAAGGCAAACGGACGCAACCTGGCGCGGGGTATCGCCGTCCTGATGGTTGCGGGCACTACAGCGGGATGCAGCTCCCAGGTCTCGCGGTTCAACAGTGTCGACGACGTCTTCACGTCGTCGACAAACAACCAGCGCGCCATCATCGACAAGCAGGACGCCGCCCAGCCCTATCCCGGCGATGCCGCCGCGGTTTCGACCGCGCCGCTCGACGGCGGCCACACCCAGTCGGTAAGCCGTTCAAGCCTCGAACCGGTCACGACGCAGCAATTGCCGCCGGTCGACCAGGCGCAGCCGGCTACCGCGTCGGCGCCCGCCGCCAGTCCGGCTCGCGCCGCTTCGGCGCCAGCCGCTCCCCGGGTCGACCGGACTGCCGGAACCGTGGCAAAGCCGTTCAAAGAGTCACAGCCCGATGCCCCGCGCATGGCGACGGCGGGCGGCGAACCGCGTGCAGCCGAGATCATCGTTAGGGATGGCGAGACCATTTCCGGCCTGTCGCGGCGCTACGGCGTGCCCGCCGACGCCCTGATGAAGGTCAATGGGCTAAGCGCGACCAACGGGCTGAAGACCGGCCAGAAGATCGTCATCCCGGCCTATGCCTATTCGGGCAAGAAACCGGCCCCGAAGCTTGCCGACGCCAAGCCTGCGAACGACACCAAGCACGATGTGCCGGTCAAGGCGCCGGAGATGGTCGCCGTGCTGCCGCAACAGCCCAAGCTCAAGGAGGGCAAATCCGCCGCGCAGGTGGATGCATCGGCCGCGGCAAGCCAGCCGAAGGACGCCGCACCCAAGGCGGCTGGTGCCGGTGGCTCCTACACTGTGCAGCAGGGCGATACGCTGTCGGCCATCGCCAGGAAGACCGGCGTCGGCGTGGTTGCGTTGAAGCAGGCGAACGGCATGCAGGAGGGTCTGCTCAAGATCGGCCAGACATTGAAGGTGCCGACCGGCGGAACCGCGACAGTTGCCAACGCCAAGCCGGCAAAGGTCGATCCGGTAACAACTGCCACCACCCCGCCTGCGGCGAAGACAACGCCGTCGGAAACGCTCGCCGCCTACACGCCGCCGAAGAAGGAAAAGGTCATCCAGCAGGCCGAGGACGACGACGCGGTCGCGCCGAACGCCACCGGTATCGGCAAGATGCGCTGGCCGGTGCGCGGCCGCGTGATCTCCAGTTTCGGCGGCGGCAAGGATGGTGTCGACATCGCCGTGCCGGAAGGAACGCCAGTCAAGGCGGCCGAGAACGGCGTCGTCATCTATGCCGGCGATGGCCTCAAGGAATTCGGCAATACGGTGCTGGTGCGCCACGAGAACGGTTTGGTCACAGTCTATGGTCACGCCCGTTCGATAGAGGTCCAGCGCGGCCAGAAGGTCAAGCGCGGCCAGGAGATCGCGCAGTCCGGCATGAGCGGCACCACCGACTCGCCGAAACTGCATTTCGAAGTGCGCAAGAATTCGGCGCCGGTCGATCCTTCGACCTATCTTGAATAAAGAAAGTCGATCCTTCGACCTATCTTGAATAGAACAAGAAAAGCGATTGCGGGCCGCCTGACCTCCAGTCCGGCCCGCCGGCTCAGCCCGCTCCGCAAGGGGCGGGCTTTTTCAGGGCTTTTCCGGACCATGATCTTGTCCGAAAACCGGGCTCCACTTTTTGCTACGCTGACCTTCGGTTCGGGATCATGGTCTAATCCTGGAGCGACTTGCCGAGCCGGCCTGCCAGATCCTGGGTGTACTGCCAGGCGACGCGGCCCGAACGGCTGCCGCGCGTCGTCGCCCATTCCAGCGCCTCGGCGCGCAGCGTCTCGGGATCGATGGCAAGTCCGTGATGGCGGACATATCCGTCGATCATGTCGAGATACTCGTCCTGCGAGCATTTGTGGAAGCCGAGCCAGAGGCCGAAACGGTCGGAGAGCGAGACTTTTTCCTCGACCGCTTCCGACGGGTTGATGGCGGTCGAGCGCTCGTTGTCGATCATGTCGCGCGGCAAAAGGTGGCGCCGGTTCGACGTGGCGTAGAAGATCACATTGACCGGGCGGCCCTCGACTCCGCCTTCGAGCGCCGCCTTCAGCGACTTGTAGGACGTGTCATCGTGGTCGAATGAGAGGTCGTCGCAAAACAGGATAAAACGGTAAGGCGCTGCCTTCAGCAGCGCCATCAGCTTCGGCAGCGTGTCGATGTCCTCGCGGTGGATCTCGATGAGCTTGAGTGGCAGGTCCAGCTTTGCCGATGCGTTGACCGCCGCATGCACGGCCTTGACCAGCGAGGATTTTCCCATGCCGCGTGCGCCCCACAACAGCACGTTGTTGGCTGCGTAACCGGAGGCGAAACGCTCGGTGTTGTCGACCAGTATGTCGCGGACCCGGTCGACGCCGCGGATCAAACCGATGTCGACGCGGTTGACCTTGCGCACCGGCTCCAGATAGCCGGGATCAGCCTGCCAGACAAAGCAGTCGGCCCCGCCGAGATCGGTTTCCGGCACCGGAGGCGGGGCGAGGCGGGCGACCGCCTCGATCAGGCGGTCGAGCTTCCTGTTCAGGGCTTCGATGGTGCTGTCGGTCATTCTTGTCTTTTGTTTTTGCATTCACGAAGCAACGGAACCTATTGATTCCGGCGGTTTCGGAACCGGCTCCAACCTTTTGTTAGGGCACGATCTTTTTCGAGAACCGCGCTCCATAATTCGGGACCATGCTCTAACACGGCTCAACCAGCCGGAAAAGCAGCTGAAATGCTCGGCCGCAGTTGCATTGGCAACTTTACCGACTATATTCCGGCCAAATTTCACGGGGCCGCCAAATTACCCGTTTGGCGGCTGTTTTTCAAAATTCAGGAGTACTTCGATGTTCGTGACACCGGCATATGCCCAAGGCGTCGGCACCTCCCCGGATATGTTCATCAGCATTTTGCCGTTTGTCCTGATTTTCGTGATCATGTATTTTCTGATCATCCGGCCGCAGCGCACGCAGTTGAAGAAGCGCGGCGAGATGCTGGCGGCGGTGCGCCGCGGCGATACGGTCGTCACTGGCGGCGGTTTCGTCGGCAAGGTGACCAAGGTCATCGATGACAACGAGCTCGAGATCGATCTCGGCGGTGGCACCAAGGTAACGGCGCTGCGCTCGACGATCGCCGATGTGCGCGTCAAAGGCGAGCCAGTGGCGAACCAGAACGCCAAGAAATAACCGATTGTCGGCGAACGATCTGCGGATACACCCAGACCGACAAACGCCATTTGCTGTATTGTCGCGCTTCAGGACGAACCTGATCTGGCTGGCCGCCGGTATCACGGGGCGCCAACGATCTCGTGATGCCATTGCGCGCTGGTCCCATGCCGGCAAGATTGACAATAGTTGAAGAAAGCCCGATGGCAGCATCAAAGTGAACTGCCTTGTGCTCGACATCAACTTTTGTGCGGACCACGGCGAGCCAGTGGCGAACCAGAGCGCCTAGAAATAACCCAATTCCAGGCGGAACGATCCGCCCGAATGCCGTGACGGACGACGCCATATGCTCTATTTCTCGCGCTTCAAGATGATCCTGATCTGGCTGGCCGTGGCCGCCACAGTGATCCTGGCTGCGCCCAATCTTTTTTCGGCAAGCACGCTCGCCAAGCTTCCCGACTGGGTTCCGAAGCGCCAGATGACGCTCGGCCTCGATCTGCAGGGCGGCTCGCATATCCTGCTCAGGATGGATCCGAACGATCTGATCAAGGATCGGCTGGAGACGACGCGCGACGAAATCAGGACGCGGCTGCGCGATGCCAAGATCGGTTATACCGGCCTTGCCGGATCAGGCCGGGCCGTGCAGGTCCGCATCACAGATCCCGGTCAGGTCGAAGCCGCCAAGACGGCGCTGAAGACATTGACCGACCCGGTGGCCGCCGGCCTGTTCAGCGGCGGCTCCGTCCAGGAAATGTCGCTGGATGATTCCGAGCCTGGCCTGCTCAAATTCGCCTTCACCGATGCCGGCATCAAATATCGCACGTCGACGGCGCTGGCGCAGTCGCTCGAAGTCGTCGAGCGCCGCGTCAACGAACTCGGCACCACCGAGCCGATCGTCCAACGCCAAGGCGACGACCGCATTCTGGTCCAGGTGCCGGGCCTGCAGGATCCGCAACGGCTGAAGGACATTCTAGGCCAGACCGCCAAGCTGACCTTCCAGATGGTCGACCAGTCGATGCCGGTGCAGGACGCGCTCAACGGTCGTCCGCCGGCCGGATCCTCGGTGTTGTATTCGCAGGATGATCCGCCGGTTCCCTATCTGATCGAGAACCGCGTCATCGTTTCTGGCGAAAATCTCGTCGATGCGCAGGCGACGTACAATTCCCAGACCAATGAGCCGGTGGTTTCGTTCACCTTCGATTCCAAGGGGGCGGCGCGTTTTGGCCAGGCCACCTCGCAGAATGTCGGCAAGCTGTTTGCCATCATCCTCGACAATCAGGTGATTTCAGCGCCGCAGATCCGCGAACCGATCCTTGGCGGCAGCGGCCAGATCTCAGGCAATTTCACCGCCGAGAGCGCCAACGACCTCGCCGTGCTGTTGCGTGCCGGCGCGCTGCCGGCGACGCTGACGGTGATCGAAGAGCGCACAGTAGGCCCTGGGCTCGGCGAGGATTCCATTCACGCCGGCAAGGTCGCCGGCGTGATCGGCTCCATCCTCGTCGTCGTGTTCATGTTCGTGGCCTATGGCTTTCTCGGGTTTATTGCCAACATCGCGCTGGCGGTGCATGTCGCGATGATCATCGGGTTGTTGTCATTGCTTGGCGCGACACTAACATTGCCCGGCATCGCCGGCATCGTGCTGACCATCGGCATGGCGGTCGATTCAAACGTTCTCATCTACGAGCGCATCCGCGAGGAGCGACGAAACGGCCGCTCGGTAATCCAGGCGATCGACACGGGCTTTTCCAAAGCGCTGGCGACCATCGTCGATTCGAACGTCACCTCGCTGATCGCGACCGTGGTGCTGTTCTGGCTCGGGACCGGCCCGGTGAAGGGCTTTGCCGTAACCTTCGCCATCGGCATTCTGACCACCGTCTTCACCGCCTTCACCTTCACCCGCCTGCTGGTGTCGATCTGGCTTCGCCGCGCCCGCCCGAAGGAATTGCCGCGCGCGCCGGTGACACTCGTCCCGCCGGGCACGCGAATTCCGTTCATGGGCATCCGCCGCTGGACATTCGCGCTGTCCAGCGTGCTGTCGATCCTGGCGGTCGTGCTGTTCATGACCGTCGACATCAATTACGGCATCGACTTCAAGGGCGGTTCGCTGATCGAGGTCCAGGCCAAGGATGGCACCGCCGATATTGCCGACATCCGCGGCAGGCTTTCGGAACTCAATATCGGCGAAGTGCAGGTGCAGCAGTTCGGCGACCCGAATGACGTCTTGATTCGCGTCGGCACGCAGGAGGGCGGCGAGAACGCCGAACAGACCGTCATCGACAAGGTGCGTGGCGAGTTGCAGGACCATTACGATTTCCGCCGCGTCGAGGTGGTGGGACCGACGGTTTCCGGCGAGCTTGCCAAGCAAGGCACCATCGCCATGGTGATCGCGCTGCTCGGAATCCTGGTCTATGTCTGGTTCCGCTTCGAATGGCAGTTCGCGGTCGGCGCCATCATCGCCACGGTCCACGATGTGGTCATGACCATCGGCTTCTTTGTCATCACCGGTCTCGAATTCAACCAATCGTCGCTTGCAGCGATACTCACCATCATCGGCTATTCGCTCAATGACACGATCGTCGTCTATGACCGTGTTCGCGAAGACTTGCGAAAATACAAGAGGATGCCGTTGCCACAATTGTTGAACAACGCCATCAACGAGACGCTGTCGCGAACGACGCTGACCTCGGTGACGACGATGCTCGCGCTGCTGGCGCTGGTGCTGTTCGGCGGCGAGGTGATCCGCTCGTTCACGCTGGCGATGCTGTTCGGCGTCGTCTTCGGAACCTATTCGTCGATTTTCATCGCCGCGCCATTGCTCATCCTGTTCAAGCTGCGGCCGGAAACCGCGACGGCCGATGTGGAGAAGCCGGTGAGCGGCGGCAAAGCCATAGCAACCTGACGGGTGGCCAACGGGATGACCAAAGGCATTGTCATCCGTGAAGCGCATTTCCCCGGCCGTGCGCCGATCGAGGCCTATGGCAATGGCGGGTTTCGTTTCGCCGACATGTCGCATCGCGGCTCGCTCCTGTGCCTGCCGTCGGGCATCTATGGCTGGGAGCCGGCTGATCCCCTGGCACTGACGGCGGCGGATTTCGCCAAGCTGCTCAACGAGGCTGACCAGGTCGAGATCCTGCTGGTCGGCGCCGGCAAGGATCTCAGGCCGTTGCCGGCAGCGCTGCGTGCTGTGTTGAAGGCGGCGGGCATTGCGGCCGATCCGATGTCGACTGGTGCTGCCGTGCGGACCTACAATGTTCTCCTGGCGGAAAACCGTGCGGTGGCCGCCGCGCTGATTGCCGTCGAGTGACGTGAGCGAAAACGCCAAAATCGTCATGGAAACGGTGCGCGCCGCCGACCATGATCGCTATGTTTGCGCGCTCTATGCGCCCGAGGACAAGCGTGACGCGCTATTTTCGCTCTATGCCTTCAATGCCGAGATATCAGGCATTCGCGACCGTATCCGCGAGGCACTGCCCGGCGAGGTGCGACTGCAATGGTGGCGCGATGTCATCGCCGCCGAGGACGCCGGGGTAGGCACAGGCCATCCCGCCGCCGACGCGTTGAAGGCGACGATTTCCGCCCATCACCTGCCGAAGCCCGCCTTCGAGAACATGCTCGAAGCCCGTATTTTCGATCTCTATGACGACCCCATGCCGTCGCGCACCGATCTGGAAGGCTATTGCGGCGAGACAGCAGCGGCGCTCATCCAGCTTGCAGCGATGGTGCTCGATCCCGTCGAAGCGCCGCGTTTCGCCGAACTTGCGGGCAGGGCAGGTTGCGCACAAGCGATGACCGGCCTTTTGCTGCTGCTGCCATTGCATCGCAAGCGTGGGCAATGCTTTGTCCCGGCCGACATTCTGGCCGCGGCAGGATCGTCGTCCGAAGAGTTCGTTGCAGGCGATGACGGGCCTGGAGCACAACGCGCCGTCGCCGCAATGATCGCGCTGGCGCAAGAACATCTTGCAGCTTTCGAAAGCGGTGCATCGTCGTTGCCGGATTCGCTCAGACCAGCATTTTTGCCGCTGGCCTTGTCGCGCGCCTATCTCGGCAAGATGGAAAGTTCTCGTCAGTCACCTCTGAACGAGGTGGCGCGGCTCTCGGCCTGGCGCCGGCATTTTCTGTTGTTGCGCCGCGCGACGCGAGGCTGGCCGGACGCCTGAAGGCTGCCAAGGATGAAGGAATCCGGAAAGCCGGAACTATCACGGCAGCCGTAGACGTCTGTCACGATGGGTCGCTCGATCCGCCATCGCGCATCAGCGCCTCATAGTCGCGACCGCCATAGAAGATGTTGACGATGCGGACGAGTTCGTCATCGACAACGTAAGCGATGATGGCAGAGTGCTCGAACGGCACTGTCCGCAATCCCGGCGCAATGTCATCGCGCGACCGGCCACCACGAGGCGCATTGCCGATGCTCTGGCAGCGTTGTTTAATCCGATCGACAAAACCATTTGCGATGCTTTCGCTGCCGCTGCTCTCAAGGATGTAGGCAGCCATCGCTTCGAGATCGGCAATAGCTTCTTCGCTAAGAGCGACGGCGAGACGCTGTATCATCATTGTCTCGCTCGCGTCGTGAAATCCGGCTCTTTACCCTGTCGATTGCTTCTTCGAGCGAAACAGCGGGCCTTGTATCCTCGATCGATGCCTTCACGCGCGCCCTGATCGACGCCATCCGCTCGGCATGCTCTTCCTCCTCGCGCTGGAAGGCACGAAGTGCTGCGCGGATCACCTCGCTCGCCGAACCAAAGGTACCATCCTCGACTTTTTCGCGGATCATGCGCGCCATGGCGGGCGTGACGGTGACGGACAGTTTCTCGGCGGGCTCCATGGAATTGCTCCCTGTGGCGAGGTAGGATAATATCCTACTCTCCGATCAACTGATCGACAAGACCGGAAAAGGCTACTCCGCTGCTTCCGCCTGCGAAGGCAGCCCTAGCCATTGCCGGCAATCATCCAACGCACGCGATGTAACAGCACGCCGCCTGGCGACGGTCTTGTCCTTGCCGCGCAGGCGTTTTCCCTCGGCTTTCGGCGCTTCCACCGGAGGGAACAAGCCGAAATTGATGTTCATCGGTTGGAATGAGCGCTTTCCCGGCTCGTCGTCGGAAACGATGTGACCGCCGGTAATATGGTTGAGCAGCGCGCCAAAGGCTGTGGTCATCGGCGGCAGCGCCGGCGCGTGGCCCAACCGCTCGGCGGCGGCAAAGCGCCCGGCAAGCAGGCCGATGGCGGCACTTTCGACATAGCCCTCGCAGCCGGTGATCTGGCCGGCGAAGCGCAGGCCGGGCCGTGATTTCAACTGCAGCGATTGGTCAAGCAACGTCGGCGAATTGATATAGGTGTTGCGGTGCAGGCCGCCGAGGCGGGCAAACTCGGCGTTTTCGAGGCCCGGGATGGTGCGGAACACGCGCACCTGCTCGGCGTGCTTCAGCTTGGTCTGGAAACCGACTATATTGTAGAGCGTGCCTAGCGCATTGTCCTGGCGAAGCTGCACGACGGCATAGGCCTTTACCGACGGATTGTGCGCATTGGTCAGCCCCATCGGCTTCATCGGCCCATGGCGCAGCGTCTCGACGCCGCGCTCGGCCATGATCTCGATCGGCAGGCAGCCGTCGAAATAGGGCGTACCTTCCCATTGCTTGAATTCGGTCTTTTGGCCGTCGACAAGCGCCTGCACGAAGGCTAGATATTGCTCCTTGTCCATCGGACAGTTGATGTAATCCTTGCCGGTGCCGCCAGGTCCGACCTTGTCGTAGCGCGACTGGAACCAGCAGATGTCCATGTCGATCGTGTCGAAATGGACGATCGGCGCGATGGCGTCGAAGAAGGCGAGCGCATCGGCCCCGGTCACTTCCGCGATCGATTGGGCGAGCCCAGGTGCGGTCAGCGGGCCGGTGGCGATGATCGCCTGGTCCCAATCCGCCGGCGGCAGGCCTGGCACTTCCTCGCGCTGGATGGTGATGAGCGGGTGCGCTTCGAGCTTTTTTGTCACCGCTCCGGAAAACCCGTCGCGGTCGACAGCCAGCGCACCGCCGGCCGGCACCTGGTGCGCGTCGCCGGCGCTCATGATCAGCGAACCGGCCAGCCGCATTTCGGCGTGCAGCAGGCCGACGGCGTTGGTCTGCGCATCGTCGGAGCGGAAGGAATTGGAACAGACGAGTTCGGCCAATCCATCCGTCTTGTGCGCATCGGTGCCGCGGATGGGACGCATTTCATGCAGCACGACGGGAACGCCGGCTTCGGCCGCCTGCCAAGCGGCTTCAGAACCGGCCAGGCCACCGCCGATGACGTGAATGGGTTTCTTGTTCATGAGCGCCGAAATAATCCTTTGTAGCTGCGATTGCAATTACACGAGCCGGCCGTGTCGGCCGCGTTGTTGCCGCCAAGCGCTGCAATCGTCTACTGTCGGAGAATGGACGGGGTGCTTGGGATGTTTGCCAGAGCGACATTTCTGACAGTCGTGATCGCCGTGGGTGGATCAGCGGCCGCCGGCGAACTGGCCGCGACGGCTTCCAAGCGGATCCCCATCTGCCACGGCTACAGTTGCAACTATCGCACGATGCTGGCGCTTGGCCCCGGTGACGGCGCGCGTTTCCGCTCTATCCTGCGTGCCGGCGCCGGTTCGCCCCAAGCCGAGCGTGCGGCTATTTCGAAGGCTGTTCGCTATTTCGAGCAGCGCATTTTCCGGGCCACCGGCATTCGCGATCTGCCGCAGTCGGAATTCGGCGCATCGCGCATCAGGGGCCAGATGGATTGTGTCGACGAATCGACCAATACCCATGCGCTGCTGGTCTATCTTGCCGAGCGAAAATTTTTCAGGTTCCACAAGGTCGAGGACAAGGCCTCGCGAGGCTTGTTTGTCGACGGGCGCTATCCCCATTGGACGGCGGTGATCAGCGACCGCAGAGGCACCGAGTGGGTGGTGGATTCCTGGTATGCGCCGATGGGCGGCGCACCGGACATTTTTCCGCTCAGCCAGTGGAAGAAGAGGGGTGTGCTGGAAAGCGGTGCGCTCGACTGACGACAGGGACTTCCCCGCCAGAACGAATTCCCAGAACGATTCTCAGAGTGTGCGTCGAGCCTGAAAAACAACAACACCCGCCGGGGGAGGATCCGGCGGGTGTCGTTTTGCTGGTCGATCCTCGGGAGGAGGTGAAGATCGACCGTATTCGCCATCGCCGGGGAGGAGGTCGGCTTTGACGAAATTCCTTTCGCCTTATGAAAGGGGGCGAAACCCTTTTGGACGAAATCGCTTCGCCCTGGGGGAAACAGCGCCCGCCGCGGGAGGAGGTGCGGCGGGCGCCGTTTTTGTGGTCAACCCTCGGGAGGAGGTGAAGGCTGACCGTATCCGTCAGGGTCGGGGAGGAGGTCGACCCTGGCGAAATTCTGACTAGATCGCCTTGCGGGCGATGCTCTTGATCTCTTCGCGGACGATGCCGAGATCATGCAGCTGGCGGTTCGAAAGGCGACCCAGTTCGGTAACCGTCGAGCGATAAACGCGCCAGTTACGATAGTTGCGGATCAGGTTCATTGTCGTTCTCTTTTCAAGTCAAACTGGTTCGGACCATTTGCGGTCCGAAGAGGATTAGACCGCCTTGCGGGCGACGTAGTGGATGTCGCTGCGGCTGATGCCGAGGTCGGTCAGTTCACGGTTGCTCAGGCGGCTCAGCTCGGAAACGGTGTCCCGGTAGCGGCGCCAGTTGCGGTAGTTGCGGATCAGGTTCATGGTATTCTCGTTTCGTCTTTCTTCCGGATCATTCCGTCTTTGTGTACGCCCTGAAGATAGGTCGGGTCATATCGATTTAAAAGCGCTATTGGTGCATGGCAGCAATGCAAATTGTGCAATGCACAATCGCCGGCAATTCCCGTCTTCGACATAGATAGGCCAGAATCGGAAAATGCCGTAGCGTCAACGGTTTGTCCGGGTCGGCTGAAGAGACAACCAAGCTGGAGGAGAAAGGCATGGCGAGCTATTCGTCGCGGGTCAGGGCCGATATCGCCCGATGGCTGCAGGCTGACCTGATCGACGCCTCGACGGCCGACGCGCTGACGCGCGACGTCGAGGCCAATGAGCGCAAATCACTGAGCTTCGGCTCGATCCTGGCGATGATGGCGGCGCTGCTTTTTGGTGCGGCCGTCCTGATCTTCGTCGCCGCCAACTGGGAAGCCATTCCGCGGCTGGCGCGGGTGGCAGCGCTCTTCGCCATCATCTTCGCCGGCTATGTCGGCGGCGCCGTGCTGAAGACACGCGACCATGCTGCAATCGGCGAGGCATTCTGGATCGTCGCCGCAGCGGCATTTGGCGGATCGATCGCGCTGATCGGCCAGATGTACCATTTGTCCGGCGACGAAGCGTCGGCCCTGATCACCTGGGGCGCGGGCACCGCCCTGGCGGCAGTCGCGCTGCGCTCGAACCCGCTTACCGTAGCTTCTGTCGGCATTGCCGACGCGTGGCTGTTCCTGAGAGGGTTCGATTATTTCAGGCGCACGGAATTTCCGCACCTCTTCGTCGTCATGGCGATCGTGTTGTTCGCCATTTCGTTCTGGACCCGCAGCCAGGCGGCGCGGCATCTGATCGTCGTGTCGGTCATCTTTTATCTCGTGCTGTTGTTTACGGAATACGAAACGCTGCAGGTCGCCGTCCCGCTCATTGTCGTGTCGGCGCTGCTTTTCGCGGCTGCGATCTTCGCTGCCGAGCCCGTCGACGGGGTCTTGCAACTCGGTGGCAGGTTGCCGCTACACGCGCTGATCGGATTTCTCACCGGCCTGGCGATGATCCAGTTCGAACTGGCCGGTGAAAGCAATAACAGCGGCTTTGGCATTGCCTCGGCCATTGCGCTTGCCGGCACTGTCGCGGCAATCGTGCTGGGCGGCCGCGAGAGCAGGGGCTTGCGCTGGGTTGCCTATGCCGGCTTCGCCTTCGAACTCGCCATCATCTATGTGGTGATGCTGCAGTCGATGCTCGACACGGCAGGCTTCTTCCTTGCAGCCGCTGTGCTTCTTGGCCTGCTTGCCCTTGTCATCCTCCGCGTGGAGAAGCGCATGAGGCTCCCGAGCGTAGAAGGAGCAGCGGCATGATGACCGGCAAAAAACTGATCATTTCAGCGCTGGTGCTGACACTCGTCCAGATCGGCTTCCTGAGCTGGATCATCGCCGGCCGGGCGGCGATCCTGCGCGACGGCAAGCAGGTGCTGCTGAGGGTCGAACCGATCGACCCGCGCGATCTGCTGCGCGGCGACTACATTATACTCAGCTATGATATTTCGCGCCTGCCGGTGAAGCTGATCGCCAACATTCCGACCGGCAAGCTGACGAGCGACGATACGCCGATCGTGGTCAGGCTGAGACGGGGCTCCGACGGCTATTGGGGCGCGACCACGGCCTGGTTCGGGCAAGCGCCGGCACCGGCAGCATCCGATGAAGTCAATATCGTCGGGCATGTGTCAGAAGGGTGGGATCTCAGCGCAGCCACGACGATCGCGCCGAATTACGGCATCGAGCGCTTCTATCTGCCGGAAGGCGAGGGGATGGCGATCCAGAACGACATGCGGGTGCGGCCGTTCGGCGTCCGCGTCGCAATCGCAACCGATGGCGCCGCGCAGATCAAGGCGCTGATGGACGGCGACAAGACGCTGTTCGAGGAACCGCTCTATTAGAATAGGCACGGATTAGAATTGGGAAAGCGCGACCGCGGCCCCCAACGCCTTCCGGTACTGGAACCTTAGTCCACTGTTCGAGGGAGCAGTGGTGCGGGTAGAGGGACTCGAACCCCCACGTTCTCACGCCAGAACCTAAATCTGGTGCGTCTACCAATTCCGCCATACCCGCTGGCTTCGTGTCACCGTGACATGTCTATGTCACAACCCATGTCACAAGTTCAACACTTAGATTTTCGAGGTTTTTGGGCCTCGCGTTGGCGTTCGGGGCCACTGCGCGGACTTTCTGTCCACAGTAGGCGACGGCGGCGCGAACGAACTCGTCGGCGGCCGGGTCTTCCTGCCCAAGGATGTATTCAAATTTCTTTCAAATTGATTCGGAATATTTTTCTACTCGTAAGTCACGACCGCAAACATTGTTTCCTGTTAGCGATTCAAACACTCTCTGGGTTCGTTATTGCTAAAGTAGCAAATTTGAAACTGCTGCTGTGGGGTAATTACCAAAGGAGAGTGTCATGGCAAACGTCGTTAACAGTTTCGCCGCAGCTTTGGCCTGTGGTGCACTTGTTTTATCTCTTTCTTTTCCCTCCAGCGCAGGCGGCATTAGCGTCGGCGCCGGCGCATCGGTTGGCGGCCGAGGCGGCGTAAACGCCGGTCTCGGCGCATCGGTTGGCGGCCGAGGCGGTGTAAACGCCGGTCTCGGCGCCTCGATCGGCGGCAGTGGCGGCGTCAATGCGGGAGTCGGCGCTTCGATCGGCGGTAGCCGCGGGGTAAATACGGGAGCCGGCGCATCGATAGGCGGCAAGAAACGCATTATCGCGGGTGTCGGCGCTTCGATCGGCGGCCGAAGCGGAGTGAATGCCGGCGCCGGTGCATCGATCGGCGGCAGCAGGGGCGTTAGCGCTGGTGCCGGCGCCAATGTCGGCGGCACTCGTGGCGTCACGGCTGGCCTGGGTGCCAGTGTCGGCGGCACTCGTGGCGTCACGGCTGGCCTGGGTGCCACTGTCGGCGGCACCCGTGCCGTCACGGCCGGCCTGGGCGCCAATGCCGGCGGCACCGGTGGTATCACTGCTGGCGCAGGCGTAAATGTAGGCGGCACCGGCCTCGTTGCAGCGGGTGTGAGTGCCAATGTTGGTGGGACGACCGGGGTCGGAGTCGGTGTAGACGTCGGCGGCGGGACCCTTGCTGGCACACCCGCGACTCCTGGAACACCCGGGACTCCTGGAACACCTGGCGTGAGCGTGGTCGCGCAGTTGTCCAGCAGCCAGTTGATACGGATGAAGAAGCGCTGCGTCGACGTGCTCGGGAGCGGCGGGACATACGATCGCGACCTGCGTGAGCTCTGCTTGCTGATCGCACGACGCTGAGAAGACTGTTGCGCAAACGGGAGTGTCGCATCGGCCGTACAGGCTTTGACAACACTCTCCTGGCCTCGCGGCCGGCCCGCCACTCGCAAGGTGGCGGGCTTCTCTGCGTCAGGACCGCTGCGCCAAGCGGCTGACGACTTCGGGGTAGCTACACCAGCGGGAGCCAAGTCGGAGTGGAGCCTAAAATCCAGCGCGTCCAGCAATTCCGCCGCATCCGCGTTGCCCGCAGGCAGCCATCATTCTGTCAATGTCGCGGTCAAAATAGCGGCCGTTCGCCGGCGCATGATCCCGAAAAACGAAAAATCGTATTTTTGGGGATCACGCGCCAAAATCAAGGTGCTCCAGCTTCCTGCGCGTCCAAGATGACGCGCGGCGCTGTAGACGCGAAGATGGTTGAAAATCGGCCGCGCCTGTGACAAAAGGCGTGTCGAATGTGACGGGATGCGACGATCCACTTCTGCAGAATGTGATAAGAAGTCGGAAAAACAAAGACTTATTCACATTTTGGAGCGTGTTTCTGGACGATTTTGAGCCGCGTTGAGTGGACAGATCGCCAAGTCCCGCACCAAAAGCCATTCCCGGCAAGATCATACCGGCAGGCTGTAAACGGCAAGAGCCGTTTGGCTGCGGAAACGAAGGTTCTATGATGCAGGTCACCGAAACGCTCAACTCCGGTCTCAAGCGCGAGATCAAGATCACCGTGCCGGCCGGTGACATGGAAGCCAAGCTGATGGCGCGGCTTTCAGATGCCAGGAGCAAGGTCCGCATCAACGGCTTTCGCCCCGGCAAGGTGCCGGTGCAGCACCTGCGCAAGGTCTATGGCAAGTCGTTCATGGCCGAAGTGGTCAACGAGATCCTCAACGATTCGACCCGTTCGATCATTACCGGCCGTGGCGAAAAGGCTGCCATGCAGCCCGAAGTGATCATGACCGAGGACGAGAAGGAGGCCGAGAAGATCCTGGCCGGCGGCGCCGACTTCGAGTTCCGCCTGAACTACGAGATCATTCCGCCGATCGAGATCAAGGATTTCTCCGACATCAAGGTGACGCGTCAGGTGTTCGACGTGCCGGATTCGGAAATCGATGAGCAGGTCAAGCGGGTCGCCGAATCGGCGCGCACCTACGAACCGAAGACCGGCAAGGCCGCCGAGGGCGACCGCGTGACGATCGACTATGTCGGCAAGATCGATGGCGAAGCCTTCAGCGGCGGCGCCGGCACCGACCAGCCGCTGGTGCTCGGCTCCAAGGAATTCATTCCCGGCTTTGAGGATCAGCTCATCGGCAGCAAGGCCGGCGACGAGAGGCAGGTCACGGTCACGTTCCCGGAAAACTATCAGGCGGCGCATCTTGCCGGCAAGGAAGCCACCTTCGACGTCACCGTCAAGGAAGTGTCCCAGCCCGGTGCGTTGGAGATCAACGACGAAATGGCCAAGAATCTCGGCTTGGAGTCGCTGGAGCGTCTGCGTGAAGTGGTGCGCGGCCAGATCGAGAACCAGTTCGGCTCGATGACGCGCCAGAAAATCAAGCGCCAGCTGCTCGACCAGCTCGACGCCGCCTACTCGTTCGAGGCGCCGTCGAAGCTCGTCGAGGCCGAGTTCAACAACATCTGGAACCAGGTCAACCGCGATCTGGAAGCCGCCGGCCGCACCTTTGCCGACGAGGAGACGACGGAAGAAGAGGCGCGCGCCGAATATATGCGGCTTGCCGAGCGCCGTGTGCGTCTCGGCCTGGTTCTCGCCGAAATCGGCGAGAAGGCCGGCGTCACCGTGTCGGACGAGGAATTGCAGCGCGGCCTGCTCGAGCAGGTGCGCCGCTATCCGGCCAACCAGCAGCAGGAAGCCTTCGAATTCTACCGCAGCAATCCTGAAGCGCTGAACACGTTGCGCGCGCCGCTGTTCGAGGAGAAGGTGGTCGACCATCTGCTCAGCCAGATTTCGGTCACCGACGTCAAGGTCAGCAAGGAAGAGCTGATGGCCGACGACGAGGACAGCGAGACGGCCAAGGCGAAGCCGGCGAAGAAAGCCGCAGCAAAGAAGGCCGACGCCAACAAGGCCGACGATGCGGAAGAGCCCAAGAAGAAGGCCGCGCCGAAGAAGAAAGCTGCCAAGGACGCCGAATAACACGGCATTCTGCTGGATGTGAAAGGCCGCCCTCAAGGCGGCCTTTTTTTCGCCGCGCCGCATTACTCGTGAGGCAGTTGGCTGACGAGGATACGCATCACGGTTACTCGCTTGGGCAGCTCAACGAGAAACTCTTGGTCGCGCGGCAGGTGGTGGATCTTGTGCGGGTCGCCGCCGGTGAAGCTCGCCATGGCATCGACGTCAGGCCAGTACGAGATCGTCACGAACTCCGTCTCTTCTTCGCGATCTTCGCGAAATAACTGTACGCCGAGTGCCTTCTCCTGAAGCGGCGGAATGCCTTCGCGGCGTAGGTATGGCTCGTAGGCGTCCGCCAGATCACGGCGTGTCCTTCCCCGCCAGATCCGGGCGATTGTGGCGTTGTCGATCATGGCGTGCGCTCCTCTCGATGGGTGGTCAGCAATGGCGGAATCCGCTGCGGTGTTGTGCGGGCGATTAATGCAAGACCTTGCCCAGAAACCGTCGCACCAGTGGCAGGGCGACCTCGAAATGGGTCTCCAGCAGCCAGTGCCCTGCTTCGTTCAGCAAATGCAACTCGGCCTCAGGGAGATCGCGCAGATAGGCGCGCGCTGCCGGCTCGGGCATGTATTCGTCCTTCGGTCCCCAAAGGATCATTGCCGGTGGCCGCCGCTCGCGCAGGTATGCCTGGTAACGAGGGAACCAGTCGAGATTAGCCTTGAGCTTCTCCATCAGTCCGACTGAAAGCGCACGGCGCACAGGCGTATCCATCAGCGGCCAATGCAACTTCCATAGATCAGGCGGGACGCGTCGAGCGACGTCGTCATCGACTTCGCCTACGAACTCGGCGCGAAAGCCGTCTTCGCTCACCGCCTGCTCGAGCGGCGCACGGTTCGCTGGTGAAGGATCACGCCAGAAACGCCGGATCGTTTCATACTTCGGGCCAAGAGCATCGGCGTAGATGTCGCCATTCTGGATGATCAGGGCCCTGATCCGCGATGGGTGCGCTATGGCGTGGCGCAGGCCGATCTGCGAGCCGTAGTCGTGCAACCATAGCGCGTAGCTACCGAGCTCCAGCGCGTCGGTGAACCGCTCAAGGAACGTTGCATAGGCATCAAAATCATAACCGAACCGTGCCGGATCGCCACTGTAGCCAAAGCCGGGGAAATCCGGCGCGACCGTCCGCCACCGATCGGCGAGCGCCGGCATCAGCCGGCGATATTGGAAGGATGAGCAGGGATAGCCATGCGGAAGCAGCAACACCGGCGCGGTTTCAGGACCTGCTTGTCTGTAAAAGACGGTGTCGCCGTCAATCGTGCGGGTGCCGTGGCGCACCTCCAGGTCGCTCCTGTCGTTCATAGACACTTCTCTGAATTTTTGATCTTTCAGATGTTTAACCGTAGCTGGTCTAACGCCTTTACCCGGTATGCGTTCCGGTTACGCTCTACGCCGATCGGCCTGCCTCGTCGCTTCGGCGCCAATCTTGCTGGTCGACTTCTTCTATCTGCCGGCCAGATTTTGTGGTATGTAGATGCCGCAATTCCATGCGGGAGACGCGGATATTCCGCTCTGTCGTGCAAGGGGCGCATGACGGCGAAAGTGTCGGCAGGCGCAGATCGTCCAAGGCAGATTTGGCGATCGGGGAGGAAATGCCATGCGTGCAATCGCGTTTTTCGCAGTCGTGTCCGTTGCGACCTTTGTCACGAGCCAATCCCAGGCACAGGATGCCGCCGCGGGTGAGAAGGTCTTCGCCAAATGCAAGGTTTGTCACGTCGTTGACAAGGACCAGAACAAGGTCGGTCCGTCGCTGAGCGGCGTCATCGGCCGGACGGCCGGCACGCATCCCGGGTTCAAGTATTCCAAAGCCATGACCGAGGCGGGTAAATCCGGCGTCAAATGGGACGACGCCACGCTGACGAATTATCTTCGCGATCCCAAGGCCATGATCAAAGGTGGGAAGATGGCGTTTCCCGGCCTCAAGAAGGACGAGGATCTCGCCAATGTCATCGCCTATCTGAAGCAATTCTCCAAATGACCCAGTTCTTCCGCCAGGAAGTAACCCGGTTCTTCCGCCAGGAAGTAACCCGGTTCTTCCGTCGGCCGATGGGCCGGCCAGATTGCGTGTGCCAATCGGTAGTCGCCTGAAATGTCGGCTCGGGAAAGCGGCCTCAAGGATACCGGTATCCAGATCTCTGAAGCGACGGTCAGTGATTTCTTCGCGCTTTTGAAACCACGCGTCATGGCGCTTGCTGTCTTTACCGCTTTCGTCGGCCTGATGGTGGCGCCCGGGGCGATGAACCCGGTCATCGCCGTGATTGCAATCGGTGCAATTGCGGTTGGAGCGGGAGCGGCCGGGGCACTCAACATGTGGTACGATGCCGATATTGACGCGTTGATGTCGCGCACCTCAAAGCGGCCGGTCCCGTCAGGCCGGGTCACGCCAGGCGAAGCGCTCGGCTTCGGCATGGTGCTTTCCGTACTTTCGATCATGACGCTCGGCGTGCTGGTGGGGTGGCTCGCCGCATCGCTGCTGGCCTTCACCATCTTCTTCTACGTCGTCATCTACACGATGTGGCTGAAACGCTCGACGCCGCAGAACATCGTCATAGGTGGTGCCGCGGGCGCGCTTCCTCCGGTCATCGGGTGGGCGGCCGCCACCGGCGCCGTCGGGGTTGAAAGTCTCGTCCTGTTTCTGATCATTTTCCTCTGGACGCCGCCGCATTTCTGGGCGCTCGCGCTGTTCAAGATCGGCGACTATGCTGCGGCCGGCATTCCGATGATGCCGAACGTGGCCGGCCAGGCTTCGACCAGAAAGCAAATCTTCGTCTATTCGCTGATCCTGGCGCCAATCGGCGTGCTCCCTTGGGCTGTCGGATTCGCGAGCGGATTGTACGGGATTGTTTCGGCCGCATTGGGCGCGGGTTTCATCTGGCATGCCTGGAAGCTTCTGGTCGACAAAAGATTGGCTGAAGGGTGGGAGATGAAACGCGCAAAGGCGCTGTTTGCCTATTCGATTCTCTATCTTTTCGCGATCTTTGCCGTGCTGCTTGCCGATACCGTTGCAATGCGTGTCGTCATGTCAGCCGGAAATTGACGGCATGAACCTGCCTCGTGGCTGCATTGAATCCTGATGTTCTCGGATTGTTTGCCGGGTTGAAAATCGGCGATTGCTGAACGAAGTGCGTCCGAACCTGCTCAAACCTCACGTTGGCACTGCGCAGAATCCCAGCACCAGCAGAATAACTATGCCAAGGCCGAGTATAAGAACGGTCTTTCCATCCATGATCTTCACCCTTCAACCCAGCTTTGAGACTAGCGAAGAAAGGCCGTTAGAGCTAGCGGGATCACCGGAGCCGTCCCGCAGACAAAGGGCGGCGACAAATGCCATGCAAGAGCGTATGTTGATCATGGTGCGGGTCGCGGTTTTGCGTGGCCAGTCACGCTGAACGACAGCACCGTGAAATCGCGACCTTTACCGGACCTGGTCTGGAGGAATGGTCATGGCAAGTTTTCACGTGATTGCAGGCGCCAGCGAGACGCTGGAGCACACCAGAATTCGAAAGATAGGCGTTTCCGACCTTTTCGACGCGCTCAAGCGTGGCGTCGACGATTTCATGGTCAAACCGTCGCACATCGTTTTCCTCTGCCTGATTTATCCGCTTGTCGGCGTCGTGCTCGCTGTCTGGACGTCGGGCAACAACACGTTGCCGCTGTTGTTTCCGCTGGTGTCTGGTTTTGCGCTGATCGGCCCGTTCGCGGCGCTCGGCCTGTATGAGATCAGCCGGAGGCGGGAGGCCGGGCTCGACGCCTCATGGAGCCACGCTTTCGAGGTCAGGAATTCTCCAGCGCTGCCGGCCATCGCGGCGGTCGGGATCATGCTGCTTGCGATCTTCGTCGCCTGGCTGTTGACCGCGCAAATATTTTATCAGCAAGTGTTCGGTCCAGCCCCGCCGGAATCACTGTCCAGCTTCATCAGTGAAATATTCGCCACCGGGCGCGGCTGGACGCTGATTATCGTTGGCCACGCGATCGGCTTCGTCTTCGCCGCGGTCGTGTTGTGCACCACGGTCGTCGCGTTCCCGTTGTTGCTCGACCGCGACGTCGGCGCCTACGAAGCCATCCACACCTCGGTGCGGGTGGTCCTGGCGAACCCGATCGTGATGGCTGTCTGGGGCCTGATTGTCGCCGTCGCCCTGATCATAGGCTCGCTGCCGGTGTTCGCCGGGCTGGCGGTGGTGCTGCCGATCCTCGGTCACGCCACCTGGCACGTCTATCGGAAAGTCGTGGAATCGCCGGCCTCCACCAGACCGGCGGACTGAAAAAACTCTGCCCTGCCGCACCGGCGAGAGGCCGCTGCGGCAGGTTGGCAAGAGTGCTTAGTAAGCCGGGTAGCTAAAGCGGGCTTGCTGTGCGTCGCTGGTCAGGTTGCGGAAATCCTTGCCGCTGACATGCACGAGCGTCCTGTGGTCGCCACCCTCGAAATAGATATCGCCGGCATTGCCGAGGCTTTCATCGACAATCACCGGCACATCGTAGGCCGCGCCGATCGGCGGGATGGCGCCGGTGTCGCAATCCTCGAAGAGCGAAACCACCTCGTCCTCGGAGGCGAGCCCAATACGCTGGTGCATGACGTCCTGCAATGTGCCGAGCTCGATCCTGTGCGTGCTCGGGACCACGGCCAGCGCATAGCCACCGTCGTGGTGAACCACCACCGATTTGGCCATTATGCTGCCGGGCACATGCGCCGCTAAGGCGGACTGCCTGCTTGTCGACGTGCGGTGGTGCTCGACGGTGTCGTAGGAAATTCCTTTCTCGTCGATAAAGTCCTTCAATCTGTTTGCGATCGTCATCTTGAGCCTCCCTTCCTGGAGTTCACGACGGAGAACCGACGAAAATCGTTCTCCTTCTGTCGTTTTCCGGTGGTGACAAAAATGGGCCAGCTGTCGACCGTTTCAAGGCAACGCAGAGCGGGCCGTGAACAGCCCCTCCGGCCCGCGACGGGAAATGCTGCCCGAACCCGGATTGCGCGTCAGGGCTCGGCCCCAAAAAACAGCATCCGGGTGAGAAGCGTGTACTCCGATTCGAAGACCATCATTGCCACGAACACCAGCACCAGGATCGGCGGCAATATGATCGCATAGGTCAGCGCCAGCCGCTCCCAGGCCATGTGCATGAAGACCGCGACGATCAGCCCGGCCTTGAGCATCATGAAGATCAGGATCAGCGACCATCTGAGATAGCCCTGGAGGCCGACATAATCGACCAGATAGGAGCAGGCGCTGAGGATGAACAGCCACACCCAGACCACCAGATAGAGCCTGATCGGGTGCTCCTGATGAACCTCCGCAGGGGCGATGCCGGTTGCTGCCGCATCATGCGCTTGCGTTCCGTGCAGCGTATGTTGCCCCAGACCGTTTGCGGTTGCTTCAGCCATATCTGCCTCTCACCAAAGCCATGTCTGCCTCTCACCAAAGATAGAAGAATGCGAAAATGAACACCCAGACCAGGTCGACGAAATGCCAGTAGAGCCCCATGATCTCGACGTGCTCGTAGCGGCCCCTGCGACTGGTGAAGAACCCGGGCCGGCCGGTTTCGTAATCTCCGCGCCAGACCTTTCGCGCGACGATGATCAGGAAGATCACCCCGAACGTCACATGGGTGCCGTGAAAGCCGGTGATCATGAAGAAGGATGACCCGAACTGCGCCGCACCCCACGGATTGCCCCAGGGCCGCACCCCCTCGGAGATCAGCTTGGTCCATTCGAAGGCCTGCATGCCGACGAAGGTTGCGCCGAGCGCTGCGGTCAAAAGCATCAGGATCGCCGTCTTGCGGCGGTCGTGGCGGTAGCCGAAATTCACCGCCATGGCCATCGTTCCGCTGCTCGAGATCAGCACGAAGGTCATGATCGCGATAAGGATCAGTGGAATATTCGAGCCGCCGATATGAAGGGCAAAGACCTCGCTCGGATTGGGCCACGGCACTCGGGTGGACATGCGCGCGGTCATGTAGGAGAGCAGGAAGCAGCCGAAGACGAAGGTGTCGCTGAGCAGGAAGATCCACATCATGGCCTTGCCCCAGGACACGTTCTTGAACGCGCGCTGATCCGAGGACCAGTCGGCGGCGACGCCTTGCAAGCCAGCCGGCCGCGCCTGTGCTTGGCCGGTATGCGTCACTGTCGTGTCTGCCATCCGTCCGGCCCTCCTAGGTCAGCAGCTGTCGGCAAATTTCGATAAAAGTCGCGGCCCAGCCGGCCAGAAGTGCAAAAATGGCGAGCCAGACGAAAAGCAGGAAATGCCAGTACATGGCGCACAGTTCGACGCTGAGGCGAAGCCGCTCCGGCCGTGCTCCGTTCCAGGCGCCGGCAGTTGTTCTGCCCAGGCCCACCAGCCCGCCCAGTATGTGCAGCCCATGCATCCCGGTTATCAGGTAGAAAAAACTGTTGGCCGGATTGGCGGTCAGCAGGTAGCCGTCGGCGGTCAGTTCCCGCCAAGCCACAAGCTGTCCAACCAGGAAGGCAAGCGCGGTGAGCCCAGCCGTGACGAGGCCGAGCCTGACCGCGTCGATCTCGCCCCGGCGCGCAGCGACCGAGGCGCATTGCAGCGCGATGCTGCTCAGGACCAGCACGCCGGTGTTGAACCAGAGCACGCGCGGCAGCGGCAGCGCCTGCCAGTCCGACAGCGCCATGCGCATGAAGTAGGCGCTGGTGAAAAGCGCAAACAGGCAGCCGACGACGGCGAGGAAGACGCCGAGCCCGATCTTGGCGGTCGGCAGCGCCGATCCTTCCGGGCCTATAATATCCCCGATCAAACCTTGCTCGAGCCATGGCTTGGCCATCAGCCGCTGATGGGAAAGCCACCATCCGACAAAGCCGACGATGACGAGGAGGAAGACCAGAATGACGCTCATGCCGGCTCCCTGGAGGATCCGAAGGAGCCCGGCATGTTTTGCGGGATAAAGTCCTCCTTGGCGCCCGGGACGCTGTAGTCATAGGCCCAGCGATAGACGATCGGCAGTTCCTTGCCGAAATTGCCATGGGCGGGCGGTGTTTCCGACGTCTGCCATTCAAGCGTCGTGGCGCGCCATGGATTGCCGCCGGCCTCGCGGCCATGGCGGATGCTCCAGATCAGATTGAACAGGAACACGATTTGGGCAAAGCCGACGAGGAACGCCATGATGCTGATGAACGCGTTCAGATCGTGGGCCGACTCGGTCATCACCGTCGTGGCGGTCAGTTCGTTGTAGCGGCGCGGCACGCCCATCAGGCCGATGTAGTGCATGGGAAAGAAAATCAGATAGGCCCCGAGGAAGGTGACCCAGAAGTGGAACTGGCCCATGGCCTCGTTCAGCATCCGGCCAGTGACCTTCGGGTACCAGTGATAGATCGCCCCCAAGATCACGAGGATCGGGGCAACGCCCATGACCATATGGAAATGGGCAACGACGAACATCGTGTCCGATAGCGGAACGTCGACGACGACGTTGCCGAGAAACAGTCCGGTCAGCCCGCCATTGACGAAGGTGACGATGAAGGCCAGGGCAAAAAGCATCGGCACGGTGAGGTGGATGTCGCCGCGCCACAATGTCAGCACCCAATTGTAGACCTTGATCGCGGTCGGGACGGCAATGATCAATGTCGTGGTGGCGAAGAAGAAGCCGAAATAGGGATGCATGCCGCTGACATACATGTGGTGCGCCCAGACCACGAAGCTCAGCGCGCCGATGCCGACGATGGCCCAGACCATCATCCGGTAGCCGAAGATGTTCTTGCGCGCATGGGTGCTGATCAGGTCGGACACGATGCCGAAGGCCGGCAGCGCCACTATGTAGACCTCGGGGTGGCCGAAGAACCAGAACAGATGCTGGAACAGGATCGGGCTGCCGCCGCCGTGCTGCAGTTGTTCGCCCATCTCGACGATGGCCGGCATGAAGAAGCTGGTGCCGAGCGCACGGTCGAACAGCATCATCACGCAGGCGACAAACAGCGCCGGGAAGGCGAGCAGCGCCATGACTGTCGCGGTGAAGATACCCCAGACGGTCAGCGGCAGGCGCATCAGCGTCATGCCGCGTGTGCGGGCCTGCAGCACCGTCACGACGTAGTTCAAGCCGCCCATGGTGAAGCCGATGATGAACAGGATCAGCGAGACGAGCATCAGGATGATGCCCCAGTCCTGGCCGCCTGGTGTGCCGGTCATGATCGCCTGCGGCGGATAAAGCGTCCAGCCGGCGCCGGTCGGTCCGCCGGGCGCAAAGAAGCTCGACACCAAAACCAGCACGGCGAGCAGGTAGATCCAGTAGCTCAGCATGTTGACATAGGGAAAGACCATGTCGCGCGCGCCGACCATCAGCGGGATCAGGTAGTTGCCGAATCCGCCCAGGAACAGTGCCGTGAGCAGGTAGATCACCATGATCATGCCGTGCATGGTGATGAACTGGTAGTAGGCTTCCGGGGTGATGAAGTCGAAGGTGCCGGGGAAGCCGAGCTGCAGCCGCATCATCCAGGACAGCACCAGCGCCACCATGCCGATTGCCGTGGCCGTCGCCGAATACTGGATGGCGATGACCTTGGCGTCCTGCGAAAAGACGTACTTCGTCCACCAGCTGCGCGGATGGTAGAGTTCCATCTCCGCGACTTCGGCCGGCGGTACCCCATCTGCAGGTGTGACATCGACCATATAGGAACACCTCCGTGTCCTTTTCGGCCAGGCTCGACAGTTTCGAGCCGTGCCGCAATTTCAACCCAAATCGCCGTCTTTGCCGGCGTCTACTCTGCCGAGCCCACCTGCTGGGGGGCCGACAATTGTGCAAAAGTCTGCTGTTCGCCGAGCCACGCCAGATAGTCTTCCGGCGTGTCGACCATCACCACGCCATTCATCAACGGGTGCCCCTGGCCACAAAGCTCGGCACACAGGACCTGAAAAGTTCCGGTCTTGGTCGGGGTGAACCAGAAATAGGTGACCGAGCCCGGGATCATGTCCATCTTGGCGCGGAATTCCGGCACGTAGAAATCGTGCAGCACATCGATCGAGCGGAGCAGCATCTTGACCGGCTTGCCGACCGGCAGATGCAGATCGGCGGCTTCGACGACGACATCGTCCTGGCCGTTGGCGTCACTGGGGTCTACGCCGAGAGGATTTTCAGGGCTGACGTTGCGGGTGTCGGACGTGCCGAGCTTGCCGTCCTTGCCGGGCAAGCGGAAACTCCACTGCCATTGCTGGCCGACGACTTCGACCTCGGTTGCGTCGCTTGGGACGCTGACGAACTGGTTCCAGACGAACAGGCCGGGAACCAGCATGGCGGTGACGCCGATTGCGGTGACGATCGTCAGCCACCATTCGAGCCGCTTGTTCTCGGGTTCGTATGCAGCTTGGTTGCCCTCCCGGTGACGGAAGCGGAAGACGCAATAAGCCATGAATAGGACGACGGCGGCGAAGACGACGCCGGTGATCCAGAAGGTGATGATGATGGTGTTGTCGATATAGTCCCAATTAGAGGCAATCGGCGTCCACCACCATGGGCTCAGGAAGTGGAACAACACTGAGCCCACAACTACCAAAACGAGTACAAGCGCTATGGCCATATCCCGTTCCTCCCGGCATTCCAAGGGCGCGAAGCCGTCCCAGGAAATGCCAAATGCATCATAGCTCGATTTCCGGTCGAAATTCTAGTGCGGTCTTCCCGTCAGCCGAAAACGCAAGGGCGATGATGTGGAAGAACCCAAGAAGAAGAAGGCTGCGGCGAAGAAAAAACCTGCTGGGGCACCGAACAACACGGCATCCTGCCGGATAGTGAAAGGCCGCCCCCTCGCGGGGGAGGAGGCTGGTTCGGGATTGTGCCGACGCGATAAAGGCGATTGTTTTTTCGCCGACCGGCTCCTGCTGTCCCTGGCGATTCGGCTGCTGTCGGGGCGAGGCGAGGCCGTTTTCGACCTAATCGGGTTCAGCGAGGCGGTCGGTCGGAATCGCCGGCACCTGCAACTAGAGTTGCTGTGATCGAATCAGCAACGCTCCCTTGACCGCTGCGCTTTAAGAGATCCAGTGGGCTTTTCCGGTGCAAACGTCTCGAACGCAGCCGCGCAGCCACCGGTGCGCCGGATCGGCATCCAGCCGCGGGTGCCACAAAAGTGAGACCGCGATTTCCGGCAGGGGAACCGGCAGAGGGAACCAGAACATTCCATCGCGCAGGTTTCCCGTATAGCGTTCGGGAACGCTGGCGATCAGGTCTGAGGCACGCGCCAGAGCCAGAGCTTCCGAAAAGCCGCTGACGACCGTCACGATCTCCCGTTTCAACCCTAACGGCGCAAGGGCATCGTCGATCGGTCCCCTGTCGAGTCCGCGACGGGAGATGAGGATGTGCCGGCCGGCTGCGTAGCGGGCAGGGGTCATCGTGACCTCGCACAATGGATGTCCCATCCGCACGACGCCGACGAAACGATCACGGAACAGCGCTTGCGCGCGCATCTCCGGTCCCGTGGCCTTTCCGACAACGCCGGTTTCCAGGTCTACGCTACCGTCGCGCAGAGGCGTGCTGTCCTTGTCCGGCTTCAGCACAAAGCGCAGCCGCACGCCCGGTGCTTGTTCGCCGACGCGCGCAATGAGATCCGGCCCGAAATTCTCGACAAAGCCATCCCTGTTTCTAAGCGTGAAGGTCCGCTCAAGCCGTTTCAGGTCGAGCATCTCGACAGGACGCAAAACGGCTTCGGCGTTCTGCACAAGCTGACCGACGCGCTCGCGGAGCTCGAGGGCCCGAGGTGTCGGAACGAGGCCGCGTCCGGCCCTGACCAGCAGCGGATCGCCCGTCGTCTCACGCAATCGCGCCAGCGCCCGGCTCATCGCCGACGGGCTCAGCAGCAGCCTTCTGGCGGCGCGCGCCACGCTGCCTTCCGTTAACAACACGTCAAGCGTGACAAGCAGATTGAGGTCGGGATGCGACATATGATGATCGTAGCATGGCCGGCCCGATCTGACATGGCGTCAAACGCAATGATTACGTGCAAATGATGCGGCTTCCGCCATCTCAAGCAAAGGACTACCTGTCTGCCAGCTCCGTTTCGGGAGTCGCGCCAGAAAACGGAGTTCATGTTGAAGCCAATCGATGCAGGACGGGCAGTCGCCGAAAATCCAGAACGGGCACCTGCGGTTCGGTGGGCGCTCGCCAGCCTTTCGCTATCGATGTTGCTGTCCTCGCTCGGCATCAGCATCGCCAATGTCGCCTTGCCGACGTTGACGCAGGCGTTCGACGCCTCGTTCCAGGAGGTCCAGTGGATCGTGCTGGCTTACCTCCTCGCCATCACCACCCTGATCGTCAGCGTCGGGCGACTGGGTGACATCACCGGTCGCCGGCGGCTGCTGCTGGTCGGGCTGTTCCTGTTTACGGTGGCCTCGGTCCTGTGTGGCGTCGCGCCGACGCTCTGGCTGCTGATTGCATCCCGGGCGGCCCAGGGCTTGGCGGCGGCCATCATGATGACCCTGACCATGGCTTTTGTCGGTGAGACGGTGCCGAAGGCAAGGACCGGCAGCGCCATGGGGCTGCTCGGAACGATGTCGGCGATCGGCACCGCTCTCGGTCCCTCGCTCGGCGGTCTGCTGATTGCCGGAGCCGGTTGGCGGGCGATCTTCCTCGTCAACGTGCCACTGGGCTTGCTGACATTTTGTCTCGCCTACCGCTATCTGCCGGCTGATCGCCGGGAGCCGAAGACGGATCGGGCCGGCTTCGACGTTGTCGGCACGCTGCTGCTTGCCCTGACGCTTGGCGCCTATGCGCTCGCGATGACGATCGGGCGTGGCAGTTTTGGTCAGCCCAACCTGGCTCTATTCGTGGCTGCAGTCTTCGCGGCGGGTTTGTTTGTGCTTGTCGAGGCGAGAGTGGCGTCGCCTTTGATCCGATTGGCCGCTTTCGGCAATACGACGTTGAGCGCGAGCCTCGCCATGAGCGCGCTCGTTGCGACGGTGATGATGGCGACACTGGTGGTCGGGCCGTTCTATCTGTCTCGTGCGCTCGGGCTCGACGCCGCTGTTGTTGGCATCGTCATGTCGGTCGGTCCGCTTGTCGCCGCGCTGACGGGTGTGCCGGCTGGTCGCATAGCCGACCGTTTTGGCGCTGGGCGCATGACCGCCATTGGGCTTATCGCGATAGCCGCCGGTTGCTTCATTCTATCCGTGATGCCGGCAATATCGGGCATCCCTGGCTACATCGCCCCGATCGCCGTCATCACATCTGGCTATGCGCTGTTTCAAACGGCAAACAACACCGCTGTCATGTCGGATATCCGCCCGGACCAGCCGGGCGTCATTTCCGGCTTGCTCAATTTGTCGCGCAATCTCGGGCTCATCACCGGCGCATCCGTCATGGGCGCTGTGTTCGCATTCGCCTCCGAGGCCATAGACATCGCAACGGCGCGGCCCGACGCCGTCGCGACTGGTATGCGGATCACGTTTGCGGTCGCGGCAATACTGATCATCGTCGCGCTCGTCGTTGCGGTCGGAGGCCGCGTTCTCGCGGCACGCCCGTCGCTGCCTGGCGTGTCATGACACGAGACCGGACGCTTTGGGGCCGATGCTTGTCCAAACAGGGCGTCAGATCAGCAGCAGGCCCTTCATGCTGGCATGACCCTTCTTGCCGATGATGATGTGATCGTGGACGGCGATGCCGAGCGGTTTGGCCGTCTCGATGACCAGCTTGGTCATCTCGATGTCGGCGCGCGACGGCGTCGGGTCGCCTGACGGATGATTATGCGCCAGAATGATCGCCGTGGCGGAGAGTTCGAGCGCCCGCTTGACCACTTCGCGCGGATAGACCGGTGTGTGGTCGACGGTGCCGACCTGCTGCACCTCGTCGGCGATCAGCGCGTTCTTCTTGTCGAGAAACAGGATACGGAACTGCTCGCGCTCCTCGAAGGCCATGACCGACCGGCAGTATCCGAGAACCTGCGTCCAGGACGACAGCACCTCGCGGCCCTTGATCTCGCTACGCGCCGCGCGTTGGGCGGCCGCGGCAACGATCTTCAGATCGAGTGCCACTGCCGGACCGATACCGCTGACCTCCTCAAGCCGTGCGACGGGGGCGCCAAGCACCTCGGCCAGCGTGCCGAAGCGTGCCAGCAATGCCTTGGCGACGGGCTTGGTGTCGGCGCGGGGGATCAGGCGAAACAGCAAGAGCTCCAGCAATTCGTAGTCGGGGAGGGCGTCGGAACCGGCCGCAAACCGTTGGCGCAAGCGGTCGCGATGGCCGAGATAGTGCGGCTTTTCGGGCGACTTATCGACCGAATTGGCTTTCGCGAGCGGTTTTATCGGTGTTTCGGGAAAGAAGATCCGTTCGTCATCGTCGCTGGTCTTTCCCATAGGCCGCCCGCATTTTCTTGACCGGGAAGATCCGGCCCTCGCGCAAACACTATGCTGGCAGGCCGGGGCGGTCGAGGTTTTTTGGCGACAGCGTGAAAATCTCGCATCCGGTCTCGGTGACGCCGATCGTGTGCTCGTACTGCGCCGACAGCGAGCGGTCGCGTGTCACCGCCGTCCAGCCATCCGACAGCACTTTTACGTGCGGCCGGCCGAGATTGATCATCGGTTCGACGGTGAAGATCATGCCCGGCCGCATCTCGACGCCCTCGCTGGCGCTGCCATAGTGCAGGATGTTCGGCGCATCGTGAAAGAGCTGGCCGACGCCGTGGCCGCAGAAATCGCGCACCACCGAGCAGCGCTCGGCTTCGGCATAGGTCTGGATGGCGGCGCCGATGGCGCCGGTGCGGGCGCCGGGCCTGATCGCGGCGATGCCGCGCATCAGGCATTCATGCGTGACCTCGAGCAGGCGCTCGGCGGCGCGCTTGATCGTGCCCACCGGATACATGCGCGAGGAATCGCCATGCCAGCCATCGAGGATGTAAGTGACATCGATGTTGACGATGTCGCCGTCCTTCAACGGCTTGCTGTCGGGGATGCCATGGCAGACGACGTGGTTGATCGAGGTGCAGGACGACTTGGTGTAGCCGCGATAGTTGAGCGTCGCCGGCAATGCGCCGTGATCCATGCCGAACTCGAAGACGAAGCGGTCGATGGTTTCGGTGGTGACGCCCGGCGCGACGATCGACACCAGTTCGTCGAGGCAGCGCGCGGTGAGATCGCAGGCCTTGCGCATGCCGGCAAAGCCTTCTTCGCCATAGAGGCGGATCTGGCCGGTGTTTCTGAGCGGTGCCGTGGCGGCGTCGAGATAGGTGACCATTGTGTCCGTCTTGCCGGGTGAAAGGGCTTCTGTTGAGCCCGCGAGAAGAGTCCCCCAGATTTGGCACCGGACGGCGCCAGGTTCAAGGACGAACTGCCGGCGATTGGGCTCAAGCCGGCGATATTCATGCTTTGCGGCTTCATCTTGTGCGTGTCCGGCCCCATGCCGGGCCGTTCGTCCGCACTGACGACATATTTTGTGAGCAAGAAGTTTCTGGGCAAGAAACGGGGCCTGAGCGGAAAGCTGGTCAAAGCAACTTTTTGCGGCGAGCGGCGTTGCTGCGCGTTCTGGAGAGACAGGAATGGACAGATTGCAATTCGAGGTGCCGGTGCGCATCACGACCGCGCCTGGCCTGCCGGTCGAGGAAATATACAGCGTCGAACAGGCGCTGGATTTCCTGCAAGGCTGGCCGGTTCGCCGCCAGGGCCGAGTCTATCAGGCCGCGTTCAACGCCTGCTTCGGCGCCACCGTCGACCTGGTCGAGACCGAGGCGGCTTGCCGGGCGTTCATGGCATTCTGCCGGGTGAGCCGCCTGCTGGCCAGGGATATGATGGTCCCGCGCAAGCGCGGAGGCGAGGCGAGGGGGCTGAGGGCTTAACGGCTGAGTGGGCAAGTCCCGGCAAATTGCTTGAAGCATGGCTCCGTGTGTTGAACGAGTGGCAAATCTGCCCTCGGTGGCAATGCCTGTCGGCGATGCTGTGCCAACCGGCCACGAATCGGCTATGCCTGCGGCATGCAGGAAACGTCTCTTTACATCCCGGTGAAGCGGTTTCTTGAGAGTCTGGACTTCACTGTCAAAGGCGAGGTTGGCGGCTGCGATGTCGTGGGACTGCGTGACGGCGAGCCGCCCGTGCTCGTCATCTGCGAATTGAAGCTGCAGTTCAACCTCGAACTCATTCTTCAAGGTGTTGACCGTGCTGCGTCATGCGATGAGGTCTGGCTCGCGGCGAGGATGTCAAGTCGAGGCAAGGGCCGCGAGCACGATCGCCGGTTCCGTGCGCTGTGCCGGCGGCTCGGCTTCGGCCTTCTCGGGGTTGGCTCCGCCGGCAACGTCGAATTGCTGCTCAGTCCGGCCGCCTTGCCGCCCCGGCGAGACCCGAGGCGAAGATCGCGCCTGGTGGACGAGCATCGGCGCCGGCGCGGCGACCCTGTAGTCGGCGGCGGCTCGCGTACGCCGGTCATGACCGCTTACCGGCAGGACGCGCTGGCCTGCGCCGCTGCCATGGTCGACGGCCCAAAACGCCCGCGCGATCTGAAAACCATTTCGCCACGCGCCGCCAATATCCTGCTTCACAATGTCTATGGCTGGTTCGCCAGGGCCGAGCGCGGCGTTTATGCGCTTACCGACGTTGGCCGTGCTGCGCTACAGCGCTGGCCTCAATCGGCTTCTGACGAGGCGGCACGAGTCGTTTGAGCGACTTGCAGCGACAGGCAGACAACGAAGCCCACGTCAAGTGACAGAAGAGGTGGAGCGGCTTACGGTTGCCGGCCGCGCAACCGTGAGCAGAGTGGTCAGCCCCAGCGGCAGCGACGGCTGGATGACGGGCTTCTCGCGCTCAGGTTTCTTTAGAATGTAGAGCGGCTTGGCTGTCCTCAGCTGCTGCAATTGTCGCCGGGCCTTGGCGCGCAGGGCGGTTTCCGCGGGGGCGGGCGATCCATTCTCAAGGACCAGAGTGAAAGCCTGGGCCGCCTCATCCGTCCGCTGCAGGGCGAGAAGGCTGCGGCCCAAGGCATAACGCGCCAGAATGAGGTCTGGGTTGAGGTCCGTTGCTCGCCTAAACGACTCGATGGCTGCGGAGTGGTCGTTTAGCGACTGCTGCGCAATGCCCAGGCAAAGCCAGGCGTTTACAGATTGCGGCGACATGGCTGCAAGCGCGCCGAAGCATTCGGCAGCCTGACGGTGATCGCCCTTGGTGCCCAGAACGTGACCGAGTCCGTACAGAGCCTGATCATGCGTCGGCTCGGTGTTCAGGATCTGGCGATAGATGTTTTCGGCCTGGATGATCCAACCCTTCTTGTGGAGGCCGGCCGCCTGCTGCAACGCGCCGACCAAGGATCGCCTGTCCAGCCGGTCGCCAAGGTTCCGGCCGGTTTTGGTTCGTATCAATGTGCAGTTGAGGACGGTGTCGTGGGTACCGAAGGAATATTTGTAAGGTTCGTTGCCGCGCAGGAAATCATATGTCCGGAAACCGTTCTCGATCGCGCGGCGGATGCAATAACCGTGCAGGACCAGTCCCGACGGCAGCATGTCGGCCGTCTCGTCGCGCCCGACCATGTGGAACAGCATGCTCTTCTTGACCGGATCGAGGAAGATCGCGAGAGCGCTCAAGGGCCGGTCGCCGTGCCAAAGCACAGGCACAAACAGCGTGCCCTGTTCGAAAGCTTGCCTGAACAGCCGTCGGTTGCTCTTGACCAGGCCGGGAACGAGATTCCCCTTTCGCGGCGTCCACTTGATGCGCCAGAACTCGAGCAGGATGTCGATATCGCGCTCGATGGTAGAGGCGTCGGCATGCGTTATGCGAAACTCGTCAGAGTTCTCCAGCTTCCGGAGAAATCTCCGCATCTTTTGGCGGGTGTTAGCGCTGAGATTGTGCAGAAGATAATCTTCCCATGAGGACGGGAGGTCGATCGCCGGGCATATGCAGTTGTCAACATTGTCAACCTGGTTGACGCGCCTCATCCTGCGCATCGTCAGCCGATTGTCGGAAAGCTGCTCCATCAGCCAGCCTATCCTGCGTTCCGACATCCGCAGGTTTTCCAGATGCAGGCTGGCCCAATGCATCGTCTTCAGATGCTTCGCGAAAACCGCGATTGCCCGGTAGGCGTATTCCGGCGCGCAGAGGATGCCGGTATAATCGGCTGCAAGGTTTCCCCCCATATACACTTCATGGTAGATTTCGCCGGTTTTTTTCCTCATGCTGGTGCGCAGCCGGAGCGGCAGAAGCGCGACATAGGGAGAGCCCGGCGGCCCCTTGCGTGCCGCCAAAATGAACCATTCACCGTCGAAGCGTCGAAGATAGTGGGAAAGAAAGTCCCACGAGACGAAGAAATGCGCGTCGGGATCCCTGGCGTAGAGGTCGTCCCAGTTGTCGCGAAGCCCGTTCAGTTCTTCCGGGCGTGTCAAGACGTCGATCTGCATACTTACACCCCCGCCTCTACGGTCAGCGCTCATTAAATGCCCTAGCCATGCTGTCCTTGATCGGCTTGGACAGGTAGCTGAAAAAGGTCCGCTCCGCCGTCTGGATGAGAATTTCAGCGGGCATGCCTGGCGTCGGAACAAATCCAGGCACTCGAGCCAGTTCGCTGACTGGGAGGTTGACGCGCGCCAGATAAACCTCCTTTGCGGTCGGGCCGGAGGCGTCGGGGAGCGAGTCGGCCGAGACGTAGTAGACTTCGCCGTTCAGAACCGGCGTCGTGCGCGCGTTGAGCGCGACCAGCCGTACCGTCGCCTTTTGTCCGACCTTGACATTGTCGATCTCGGTGCGAGGCACCTGCGCTTCTATGATAAGCGGCACATTCGCCGGCAAGATCTCCATGATGCTCTTGCCGCTCTCGATGACGCCGCCGGACGTGTGGTAGAACAGCCGCACGACAGTGCCCGAAACCGGCGCATTGATCGTCGCTCGGCGCAGCACGTTTTGCGCCTCGCGGGACTGTTCGCGGATGCTGTCCAGTTCGGTTTCAACGCCCTCGAGCTCGTCGAGCGCCGCCTGGCGGTAGGCGTTTTCTGTCTGCCGCATCTCCTGTTCGTGCTTGATGACCTGGGCGCCGGTCTCGGATATCTCGGCTGAGAGCCGCCCCATCTGCCCATCGGCATCTGCTATGGCGCGCTGAATCGCCTTGATCTCGGTCGCGCGGATCAATCCTTGGTCGAGCAGGGTCTTCTTGCCGGTATACTCCTCGCGTAGCAGACCGAGCTGTATCGTGACCGCTTTCAGCAACTGCTCATAACCGCCCGCCCGGAATTTCAGGGCGCCGATGTTCTGGTCGAGCAATCGGATCTCGCTGCTCATTTTGGTGCGCGAGCCCTCGAAGTTGAGACGCTGGCTATGCACGATCGAAGCAATTTCCGGGTCGTCGCGATTTTCGGTTATTGTGGCCGGGAACGTAATCGTCTCCGCCCCGTGCACCTCGGCGGTCAAGCGCGCCACAATCGCTTCAAGGCGCGCCTGGCGGAAGAACAACTGCCGTTCCTTTGCCCGCGCGGCCGTTTCGTCGAGCAGCACCAAAGGCTGATTGGTTACGACATGGTCGCCTTCGCTAACCAGAAGCTGCTTGATGATACCCCCTTCGAGGTGCTGGATGATCTTGTTCTGCCCAGTGGCCACGAAGCTTCCTTGCGCGACGATCGCGGCTGCGAGCGGTGCCGTGAATGCCCAGGTGCCAAATCCGCCGAAGGTGACGGCCATCAGCAGCAATCCGGCGGTCGTCTGCTTCCAAATGGAACGCGGAACGGCGCCATACCATTGGGCGTCTTCGATCTTGGCTATTTCCTTCACGGCCGCTCTCTCTCTCATTTGACCTGAATATTGGCAAAATGGCCGCCATCGAGGCTCATGCCGCGCGCCGCCAAAGCCTGGAGCACGTCCTGACGCAACCCGAAAAGAGCCACGGTGCCGTTGACGAGCACCAGGATCTTATCCACGGTCTGCAGCAAAGCAGGCCGCTGCGTGATCGTCACCATCGTGATCTTTTGCTCTTTGGCTTGCTGTAGAGCGCGCGACAAAGCCAACTCGCCAGCGGTGTCGAGGTTCGAATTCGGCTCGTCGAGGACCACCAGTTTCGGGCTGCCGAAAAAGGCGCGCGCCAAAGCGATCCGCTGCTTCTGCCCGCCAGAAAGCGGCGCGCCATCGGCGGCGACAAAGGTCTCGTAGCCATGCGGGAGCGAGGCGATCAGTTCGTGCACGTCGGCCAGCTTGGCGGCTTCGTAAATTGCGCCATCGTCGACGTCTTCGCGCATTCTGGCGATGTTCGCCTTGATCGACCCCGGGAAAAGCTGCACGTCCTGGGGAAGGTAGCCGATGCTTTCACCAAATTGCCGCTGATCCCAGTTCCGCAGGTCCATCAGGTCGAGCCGCACGCTTCCCGAAGTTGGAAGGATCGAGCCGACGAGCATTTTGCCCAAGGTCGTTTTACCGGCGCCCGAATTGCCGATGATCGCCAGCGAGTCTCCGGCCTCCAGCCCAAAGCCGATGCCATTGAGCACGACACGTTTGGTTCCTTGCGGCACGAACAGCAGCCGCTCGACATCGAGGCGCCCTTCCGGACGCGGCAGCTTCAGGCGTTCGAAGTTCAGCGGGGATTCCTTCAGCAGCGCACTGATGCGGCCAAAGGCGGCGCGTGACTGCACAACCTGGTTCCACCCTTCAATCGCACCCTCGATCGGGCCAAGTGCGCGACCGGCAATGATTGACGCGGCGATGACCATGCCGCCCGTGACCGAGCCTTCGATGGCCAGATAGGCGCCCCAGCCGAGCATTATGACCTGGGTCAGCAGCCGGACGCCCTTGGAAAGAGAAGCAAAGGCTATGTTTCGGTCCTGAGCTATGACCTGCCATCTGAGCGAGTTGCCGGTATCCTTGCCCCAGATCCACACGGCTTCCGGGATCATCGCGAGCGCGTTGATGATCTGCGAGTTGCGCGACATCGAATCGACGTGGAGGTTGGCTTTGGTTTGGCTTGTGTTGGCCTCGCCGAACGGCTTGGCGGTTGCGCGCTGGTTGGCGAGCGTGATGGCCAGCAGCAGCAGCGCCGTCGCCACGACGATGAAGCCGAGGTCGGGGTGGATCAGGAATATGGCCAGCATGAACAACGGGGCCATCGGCGCATCGAGAAGAGACAGCAACGTGGCGGACACCAGAAACGTGCGCAGCTGCTGAAGATCCCCCAGCGTCTGATATTCGCGCCCATTGCTGTGCAGTGAAGCCCTGGCGGCTGCGCTGAGGATTGGTCCGCCCAGTTGGGCGGCGACCTCGACCGCTGTGCGCATGAGGATAAAGCGCCGGATGGCGTCAAAAACCGACTGCAGGATGACTGCGCCGACGATCACGATCGTCAGCATCACCAGGGTGTCGACCGAGCGGCTCGTCAGCACGCGATCCGAAATCTGGAAGAGGTAGACAGGTATCGCCAGCACCAGCACGTTGGTCGCGATCGTGAAGATCATCACTGCGATGAGGTTCTTCTTGACCGCGCGAAGGCCGGCCGTGAGGCTTGCCGAGAGATCGACCGGGCCGAGACGCTTGTGGAATGCGCCGCCGCCGCCGCCATTGCCGCCGCCACCGCCGCCCCCCTTGCCGGTTCCGGTCGGGCCGCCGCCGCCAGGCACTTCCCGGGCAAGCAAGGGACCGCGGTCGCCCTCGATTGTCACGCCGGGCAGAACCGGCTTGTTCTTCATCTCCTGCGTGGGCGGCTCTACTCGCGCGCTCGGCTCGTGCTGCTTGCCGGGCGCGTCCTTCGGTGCGTTGGGCGTCTTGCGTTCCAATATTTCCGGCTCCGGCTTGCGCGCCGGTTCTTCCTTTGGCGGTAAGGCGCGCTGGGCCGGCTCGGAGATCCGAGGCCCCGGTGGCCGGATCTCCTGCGTGGGCGGCCCTACTCGCGCGCTCGGCTGGTCCTGCTTGCCGGGCGCGTCCTTCGGCGCGTTCGGCATCTTCCGTTCCAGCATTTCCGGCTCGGGCTTGCGCGCCGGCTCTTCCTTTGGTGATACGTCGCGCTGGGCCGGCTCGGAAATCCGAGGGCTCGGTGGCCGCATCTCCTGCGTGGGCGGCTCGCCTCCTCGCGCGCTCGGCTGGTCCTGCTTGCCGGGCGCGTCCTTCGGTGCGTTCGGCGTCTTGCGTTCCAATATTTCCGGCTCGGGCCTGCGCGCCGGCTCTTCCTTTGGTGATACGGCGCGCTGGGCCGGTTCGGAAATCCGAGGGCTCGGTGGCCGGATCTCCTGCGTGGGCGGCTCGCCTACTCGCGCGCTCGGCTGGTCCTGATTGCCAAGTGCGTCCTTCGGTGCGTTCGGCGTCTTGCGTTCCAGCATTTCCGGCTCGGGCTTGCGCGCCGGCTCTTCCTTTGGTGCTACGGCACGCTGAGCCGGCTCGGAGATCCGAGGGCTCGGTGGCCGGATGGGGTCGAGGCCTCTTATGCTGTCTGCGACTGGAGCAGCGGGCGTGGCCGGCGGCGGAGCCGAAGGCGCTTTTGCTTGCGGGGAGGGTGGCTGCACCTCGCGTTGCGGAGCGCTTCTATCACCAGGTAAAGGCGCGGTTGAAGGGCGCGCTTGTTCGGTGACCTTGGCTTGTTCGGTGACCTTGGCTGGCGTCGCGTCGCGAAGCGATGTCGGCGTTTCGGCCGGCCGGGCGTCCACTATGCGCCACAATTCGGCAACGACATCGTCCAGTTTTTCCACCGAACGATCGACCGCCCTGCTGTGACGAAACCAAGTCTGTGCGATCGGCTCGGCGGCGCTTCGCCCGACTGCGTCGCCGCCGTCATCCGGCCGATCCCATTCTGGTTCCTGGGCGAAAGCGCGCCCGGTTTGATCGCGATCTTCGGTCATTGCTGCCACCCCGGTTCGAAAATCACGCGAGAACGCTTTGCATCGGATCGGAATAGGTCTCAGGCACGAGCGAGGGATACGCCACGTTTTGAGAGGCTTCCGGCGCCAGCATGTCGTCATCGAGGAAAGCGACCGCCTCATTCACCAGCACGTCGGGATTCTGGCCGCCAAGATCGGGGCCGGTGGAAATCAGCTCCGCCTGGATGAGGATCTCGTCCGAATAGATGCCGCCGCCGACATAGGTCTTGCCGGTGGAATCCACGTCGGCGATGTAGGCATAATTGACCAGCGAATTCGTTCCCGTCGAAATTGTCCAGTCCGCCTCCGGATGCGCCAGCGCATTCATGGCCAGGGCCACCTGATCGCTGTCGCCAAGAATGGTGGTCTGTTTGATGTATTGCAGATTGAGGATGTCGCCGGAGATGTAGAGCACGCGAATCGCCCCGATGCCCGCGAATGCGCCGTCGCCCAGTATGTCGGAAAGGTCAGCTTTGCCGTTCTGCAGGCTTTCACACGCCTTGCGATAAGCTTCAGACATCGCCTCGAAGCGATCGCCGGCGCCGTAATTGACGATGTTGGCCTGGTTCCAAAGCAGATTGTCGCTGGTGGAGGCCGCGCCTTGGCCGGTTGTCTGGAAACCATCGACCGCGCCGATCAGGTCGTTGTCCAGGAGCACGTTCAACTGATGGATGATGTTGGCGTCATAAATGTTTCCGCCGACGACGATCAGGTCGTAGTTGAAGCCCAGTTCGTCCAGCGAAATGTCGTTAGCCGCCGTGTTGGCGCCGGCCGTCACCAGCGTCTTGACTCCCGATGACGACAGGACGGAAACGTCATTGTCCATCATGAAGGTGTATTGCTGGATCCAGTTCATGATGAGCAGGTCGCCTTCGACCTCGGTGACAACCCAGTGCTTGGGAAAGTCACCCTGCTTGGCCTGCGACGCCGCAGCTTCCGCCGACGGATCGATGCGCTTGAACATCGCGATATTGAAGCCTTGGGTCGGATCGGTGGCGTTCAGGCCCCAACCGTTGATGGAGGAACTGACGAGGTCGCTGTCGCACGAGACATTGATCTGAATGATCGCGTTGAGCTCGACATGGTCGCCCATCACTGCGCAAACCGGCGACTGCAGCCAGTTGTTGGCCATCGCCACGCTGTTGACGAGGAGATTGCCGCCGGCTTCCAGTTCGACCGAAACATCGATGTCGATGCTTCCGGACCCAGGCGTGTAGGAGGGTTGCTCGGCCTCTTCTTCCTCGTCCTCGTCCTCCTCGTCGGCTCGACGGTGCTTCTCCGGGAGGTGATCGTCGAGCTTGGGCGCTTCGTCCACGGATTGCCCATTGACGTAAGTGCCTTCGATGACGTCGGCCTTGACGACGAAAACATCGGCTTCGCCATCCGTTTCCTCCGGATAGCCGTTGAGCCGTTCGCCGGCTGTCTTGATGACAGCCACTATCTCCTCGGACGAACCCGGCATTTCCAGATCGTCGATCGGCGACAGATCCGCCGCCGCGCCCAGCAAGGTTGCCATTTCGGCAGCATGGTCCGCTGCTGCGGGAGAGAATTTCAGGCCATGTCCGCCAGCGCCTGTATAGTCGTTGTCGGAGAGCCGAACCTCCTGATTGATAAGGACCGCCACCGAGCCAGGGGGCTCGATATGGGGCAGGATCAGGCGTGAGGGCGCACTCCCCATCGGGTACGCTTCGTGGGGAAGCAGGAAACCTGGATAGGCGACGTCCGGCTGCGGGATCGCGGGGATGTCTGGAGGAACGAATTGGAAATCCGACCAGGGTGTCGACAGGACAAGTTTTGGTGGAACTGGCGAATACTCGATGGAGGGAACGAAATCCTTCAGAGTGTATCCTGCGTCGACGTTGACCGTCTGACTGGCAAGCTCCGGCGTTTCTTCCTCGACCGCCTGGGCCGCCTTGAATTCGTCATAGGCTTTCCTGAGACGGGTTTGCTCCAGCGTGATTTCAAAGAGTCCCACAAAGTGGCTGATCGCCTCGGTGATCTTGTCCATATACACGGAAGTTTCCTCCGGTTTTCGAGATCATCCGCGCCCTTGCCGGGTCGCGCTTCTCTTCTCTGGTTCGAAAGACTGCGCGGGGTTTTCCCCCGCGCAGTCCCTTTTTTGCAGGTCCCGCCGTTGCGAGACCTGCCATGCCAGTTATGTGGCGTCGTCTTCGCCAACCAGCGAGCTGGTGAGGTTGCCGCCCACTACGGTCATGTCGACCGAGTGGCCTTGCAGGTTGGCGCCCATGACGATCTGCTGGTTGAAGCCGTTCATGTCGATGGTGCCATTGGCGTTGGCCTGGCTGATGGCTTCAATGTGCTGGTCGTGGCCGATATTCGACCCCCAGCTGCCGCCGTCGCCGCCAGCGCCAGCCGCGCCGCCGGTCGCAGTCGCTGCGCCGCCGTTGCCGCCAGCGCCGCCCGTGGCGTCGCCGCTCCAGGCATAGCCACCGTCCGCACCGTCAGCCCAAGCGCCGCTGAGAGCAACCGCGCCCGTTCCACCGGTCGCCGTCGAAGCGCCGCCGGTCGCGTCACCGCCAGTCGCGTCGCCGTTCGTGGCCGCACCGCTGGCAGCTGCGCCACCGGTGTTGACGTTGCTCGCCAGGCCGCTGCCGGCGCCGCCGCTGCCGGCTCCGCCGGTTGCGTCGCCGCTCGTGCCAGCCCCACCCGCGCCGCTGGTCCCACTGCCGCCGGCGCCGCCGACACCAGAGCCAGAACCAGTGCCGGAGCCGGAGCCTGAGCCAGCGCCGCCGGTCGAGTCTGCCGCGCCGCCAGTCGAGGTTGCAGCACCGCCATCGACATCGGCGAAGTTGCCGGCATTCGCGCCGCCGCCGCCGCCGCCGCCGCCACCGCCGCCGCCGCCGCCGGTGTTGCCGGCATCGGTGTCGCCATTCGCGGCGATCGGGATAGCTACGGCGACGTTGTCATCCTTGGAGAACCAGGCATCGCTGTCGCTGCCAGCTTCGGCATCGTCCATCAGCGCCAGGGCAACCGGCACCGCGGTCGAGTTGCCGCCGTTGCCGCCATTGCCGCCGTTGCCGCCGTCGCCAGCCTTGGCGTCGGCAAAGCCAAGCGCGCCAGCGTCGCCGCCCTTGGCGTCGGAATTGCCGCCGTCGGCCTTGGAGTCGCCGCCGACGCCGACGCCCAGGCCGAGGCCCAGACCGAGCCCGACGCCGTCGCCGCCGTCGCCGCCCTTGGCGTCGCCGCTGTCGCCGCCATCGGCTTCGCCGCTGTCGCCGTAGCCGCCCTTGCCGTCACCGCCGAGGCCTGCACCGACTGCCACGCCGTTCGCGTCGCCGCCCTTGGCGTCGCCGCTAACCGCGATCGGCACGGCGTCGCCGCCATTGGCGTTGCCGCCGTCGGACTTGGCGTCAGCGGAGCCGACGACAATCGGCACGCTCACGGCCACACCGCCGCCCTTGGCGTCGCCAGCCTTGGCGTCGCCGCTATCGGCATCGCCGCCCTTGGCGCCGAAGCCACCAAAAGCGACCGAATCGCCAGCATGGCCGCCGTCGCCGCCGGCATCAATGCCTTCCTCGGACTTGGCGTAGCCACCCTTGGCGTCGCCCTTGTTGCCGAAGTAGCCATCATTCTTGACCGTCGCGCTGCCGAGATAGTCGTTGTCCTTCATGTCGCCGGTCTGGTTGATGATGGTGGCGCTGTGGCCATTGCCAGCTCCGGCAAACGCGCCGTTCAGGACATCCGAGAAGCTGACGTCGTCGCCCGGATCGAAGCTGATGTCGCCGTCGCGGCTGAACATCATGACGCCGCCGAGGCCGACAGCCACGTGGTCGAGGTCAGCGAAATCGTCGTCCGACTTTCCGTCCGACGACGCGTGGGCGCTAACACTGGCTTTAACGTCGGTGTGGTTGGTGTTGGAGTTGGAGTTGTTGTTGTTGTTGTTGCTATTGTTGCTGTTGTTGTTGCTGCTCGAATTGCTATTGTTGTTGTTGTTGTTGCTGGTCGAATTGGCCGTAGCGTCAGCGTCGCCAATGCCGATGCCGGCTCCGATACCTACGCCTACGCCGACGCCGACACCGGTGGAGTCAGCGTCGCTCTTGGCGTCAGCGTCGGATTTTGAGTCGGCATCGGATTTGGCGTCGGCGCTGGCGTCGCTCTTGGCGTCGGCGCTGGCGTCGCTCTTGGAGTCAGCGTCGGATTTTGCATCGGCATCGGCATCGGCGACGTCGCCGATGAACTGCCAACCGGTGTTATTGTTGGTGCGAGAAGTCATTGTCGTTCCCTCGGTTAGGGGCCGCGACAACCGAACCACATTCATTCTGACGTGGTCTTGGGCTGCTCGCGGCCGTTAAGTTTTCATGTGGTTGGTTTGGATCGCCTGCGCCTAGGGGACTAAGGCCGGAGATCCGGTCATCGTCTGTTTGTACGGCGTCACCTCCCTTTGACGGGGGAGCGAGGCAGCCAGGTTGCGCACGAGTTTCCGCCTGCGCCGCCCAACGGTGCGGTCGCTCGCTGCTCTCGTGACTCTCTGGATGTTCCCCAAGCTCCCAATTCGGAACATTGGAAGTCTGTGACCGTCAGCGGTAAAATGTAAGCTGATAGTTGGAGCTAGCCCGTTTGGGACGAGCTGCTCGCCATGAAGGGTTAAATCCTGGACGGTGACTAGGTCGGCAGCAATCGTGAATCGCGGACAGTTGCGCGCCGCGCCGCTGCCAGCACGGGTTGCCCTAGCAATTGCCTAGCTCGTCAGGACTATATTTTTTCGCCTATTTTTGAGTTAGGAAGTCGTTAACGTGTGTCGTCCGGGTAGGGGTTCCCGGCCTTTAGTGAGTGCTAGTAACGGGGTGGGCCATGAGTGGGGTGGATGGGGTGGAGGCGAGCGGACGAGGTCGAGCTGATACAGCCGATAGAGAATCCTGGGCCCGACGAACCTTGCTGTTCATCGCCCCTGACGACACGATCTCCGATAGCCTGGTGCATGCCGTCGAAAGGGAATTCCCGTGGATCGGGGCTGAGCGCGTTCGCGACCTGTCCGCCACCTGGGCTGCGTTCGATCCCTCGGTTTCCCTCATTCTGATCGATGCGGTGTTTCTGAGCGAGATCGATTCCTGTTCCGCCCAGCTGGCCCGCTTCCACCCGGCAGCCATGACCGCTGTGATGCAGGACGACGGCAGGAGGCCGCTTTCCCCCGATGAGGTCTTTGCGTCGCGAGTGGTGCGCGGCGTGCTTCCCATGAACCTGAAGCTGGATGTGTGGCTTTCCGTAATCAGGCTCATGCTGCGCGGAGGCGAATATTTCCCCTTGGCCATGTTCCAGCCGTACCTGAACAACGGCATCCCACATAGCGACGCGAAGGAAGCGAAGCCCGCCATCAAACGGCAAGCCGCACTCGAGGAGTCAGGCCAGCTGACATGTCGGGAGAGTCAGATCCTGGAGATGGCGTCGCAGGGACTGCAGAACAAAACCATAGCGGCCGCACTTCGCCTTTCCGAACACACCGTCAAAATTCACATGCACAACATCATCAACAAGCTGGGCGCCCACAACAGGACTGAAGCCGCAGCCCTTTTTCATGCCAGACGGGTTGCGGCCGCTGGAATGGTTCCCGGTGCGGATCGCCCGGTGATCTCAACTCTCACGTGAGCAGGTCGATGCCACGCTTCCAGGAGATTTTGCTGCTTGTTGGTCAATTGAACTACACATGGACCAACACAGAAAGCTTGCTGATTTACCTGATTGCCGGTCTGGCGAAAGTAGACAAGGAGACTGCGATCGTCATTTTCCTGACGCTGAACACCACGCGTGCACGGATCGAACTGGTCGAGCGGTTGGCGAAGATGGCGGGAACACCGGTTGAATGCCGACGCCAGGTCCTGGAGATCGCCAGCCAGCTTACCCGGCAGGGAAAGCTGCGCAACAAATACAGCCACTGCATCTATTCGTTCGACGAAACGGGAACGCATGCGAGCACGCAACTAATGCGCATCTTCGACAGCAAGGATGCAATCAAATATGGGAAGATCGAGGAGCTCGACGATTCCGAGATGAAGCGGATCAGCGCCTCCATCCAGGCGATCAGCGCAATCAACAAGGATATTTGGCGGGTCGTCGAAAGCAATTCCTTCCCGCATTGAATTGCTTGTCCTGTGCCGCGCGCATCGAAGTTGACGTAGGCGGCGATCGGGTCCGGGCCGCCGTGACGTCCGCCTGGACGCATTATCGCGCAGAGCCAGTGACGTCGCGGCCAACGGTCGGGCTGAGGACACCAGATGAAAGATAGATCCGGTTAGCGCCGCGTCGAAATCGGCGCGGGGCGATCAAGGCACGGGTGTCAGGTTCTTATCCGCGTCCACTTGCCGTTTTCGGACTGGGACTGCCGAGCAAAATAACGGTACGAGGTCCGTGACCAGTTCCTGATCGCGCCCGTCCTGTTATCCAGCACCAGATCGCCCTGGTTCGTCCGCACCGTCAGGACCGTATGACCTGCGCCGCCAAGCGTCGCAACGGTCAGCAACATGGCGGATGCGGGCCACCCGCGTTTCAACAGCTCGGCTTTCTTGAGGATGGCGAAATCCTCGCAATCGCCTTCGCCGGTCGGCAAGCCCCAGACGTCGGCTCGTCCTGCGGAGTCTCTGTCGCCTCTCTCCTTGATGCGGCGATTGACCGACTTGTTCACGCTCGCAAGTTCCGCTTCCAGCCTCGGCGTGAGTTCGACCGCTTTGACCTTGCCGCGGGTGCTGCACAGCGCCGGATCGCTGGCGCAGAATTTGTAGAAGGCGGCCGGTGCAAAGGCGTAGCCTTGCGTGGCCATCTTCGTTGCTGTTCCGGTTGTTTGATTGCTGCAGCCGGCCAACAAAATGGCCGCCGCGAGAAGCGTCGCTGAACGAATCACTGAGTGTCCCCTTTTGGTGGGTCGCCATAATCCTTATGGGGGTTGGTAAATCAATCCTGAGAATCGCGATTGCGCAGGAACAAATTGTTTGCCATACTTAACAAAGTGTTACCGATGGTCGGTAATATTGATCCTTCGCGCAACCAAAGGGGACGGGAGCGCCTTTTTTTCCCTCAAGGAGGAAGAAAATGCACCTGTACCCTGACGTCTCAAGCACGATTCTAAGAATACTGCTCCTTTCATCCGCTGCCTTCACGGTGGCAATGATCACACCGGCAACCGCACAGCAGAGTCAACGTCCTCGGCTTGCGGCTGCACAGTGCCAACCTCTCACTGAAGCCAATTTCGCGCTTTGCTGTATTGCAGCCAACCGCACCAGCATTCTTTCCGCCGCGCAAATCGACATGTGCCCGCCGGTTACCACGGCCCTTATCACCGCCGCCTTGAACGAGGGCGGCGATGGTGACGGCGGCAATGGCGGCGGCAATGGCGGCGATGGTGACGGCGACGGCGACGGCGACGGCGACGGCGACGGCGACGGCGACGGCGACGGCGACGGCGACGGCGACGGCGGCAATGGCGG
>NZ_JBVVQT010000025.1:0-85401 GCF_055811595.1 Mesorhizobium sp. WSM4814 | reverse complement strand
CCCAGCCAGCATGTTGAATCAAATCCCCGCTGATTTGGGAATCCCCCTTCGATTCAGCCTCTCTTCATCCCGCTCTAATGGATATTATTGCGGGTTGGCATTTCCCGCCCGCTGTCTAAACTCGCCTCGGGTCGCGCGGTGGCAGATGTTTCAGGGAGGAGATCACATGCACAATTTCAGGACGAAATTTATTGCTGCCGGCGCGCTGGCGCTGTCGCTGGGCCTTGGCGCGGTGCCGGCCAAGGCGCAGGAATTCATCAACGTGCTGACCGGCGGCACCTCGGGCGTCTACTATCCGCTCGGCGTCGCACTGTCGGAAATCTACGGCAAGGGCATTGAGGGCGCCCGCACCCAGGTTCAGGCGACGAAGGCCTCGGTCGAGAACCTCAACCTGTTGCAGCAGGGCAAGGGCGAGATCGCCTTCTCGCTCGGCGATGCCGTCAAACTGGCCGCCGAGGGCAACACCGAAGCCGGCTTCCCGGGCAAGCTCGACAAGCTGCGCGGCGTCGCCGCCATCTATCCCAACTATATCCAGATCGTTGCCAGCAAGGAGTCCGGCATCAAGACCCTTGCCGACCTAAAGGGCAAGAGCCTGTCGGTCGGCGCGCCGGCCTCCGGCACCGAGCTCAACGCCCGCGCCATCTTCGCCGCCGCCGGGCTGAAATACGAGGATCTCGGACGGGTCGAGTATCTGCCCTTCGCCGAATCGGTCGAGCTGATCAAGAACCGCCAGCTCGACGCCACGCTGCAATCGGCCGGACTCGGCGTCGCCTCGATCCGCGATCTCGCCACGTCGGTGCCGATCAACGTCGTCGCCGTACCGGCGCAGGACGTCGCCAAGATCGGCTCGCCCTATCTTTCGGTGACCATTCCCAAGGGCACCTATGAAGGCCAGACCGAGGACGTCGCGACCGCCGCCGTCGGCAATTTCCTCATCACCCACGCCGACGTCTCCGACGAGACCGGCTATCAAATGACCAAGCTGCTGTTCGAAAATCTCGACCAGCTCACTGCTGCCCACGCCGCCGCCAAGGCGATCGACATGGCCAAGGCGCTCGACGGCATGCCGGTGCCGCTGCATCCCGGTGCCGAGCGGTATTACAAGGAAAAGGGATTGGTGAAATAGAGCCGCTCCCTCCCCCTTGAGGGGAGGGTGCCGAGCGAAGCGAGGCGGGTGGGGTCGGTTCAGGCCGCGCACTGCCGCAACGACCCCACCCGTCCATCCGCCTTCGGCGGCTGTCCACCCTCCCCTCAAGGGGGAGGGATTGCGCCCCGCCAGGAACCCGCCAATGACCAACGCCCATCCCGAAACGCCGACCGTTCTCTCCCCCACCGCCGAAGCCCCGCTCGAAGGGCTGCCGCCGGGTTTCGGCGACGGCATCGCCGGCAAGGCCGCCTTTCTCATCGCCATCGCCTTCTCCGTCTTCCAGATCTACATCGCCGCCTATGGCAGCCTGCCGAGCCAGGTGGTGCGCGCCATGCATGTCGGCTTCTTGCTGCTGCTCGGCTTTGGCTTGATCGCCAATCTGCGCGCCACAAGCACACCGGCAAAAGCAGCATTCTGGACGCTCGGCGTGCTCGGCTTCGCCACCGGCCTCTACAATTGGGTGTTCTATGCCGATCTCATCCGGCGCTCCGGCTTCCTCACCACGCCGGACCTGATCGTCGGCACGGTGCTGGTCGTGCTGGTTTTCGAGGCTGCGCGGCGGCTGATGGGGCTGCCGCTTGCCCTGATCGCCTTGATCTTTCTCGCTTACGCTGTCTTCGGCAATCACCTGCCGCCGCCCTTCATCCATCGCGGCTATGATTTCGCCCAGCTCATCGACACCTTCGCCTTTGGCACCGAAGGCATATACGGCACTCCGGTCTACGTCTCGGCCGCCTATATCTTCATCTTCGTCGTCTTCGCCGCCTTTCTCGAACGCGCCGGCATGATCGCACTGTTCAACGATTTCGCGCTTGGCCTGGTCGGCACGTGGCGCGGCGGCCCGGCCCAGGTCTGCGTCCTGTCGTCGGCGCTGATGGGCACCATTTCCGGCTCCGGCGTCGCCAATGTGGTGGCCAGCGGCCAGTTCACCATTCCGCTGATGAAGCGCTTCGGCTTCCGTTCGGCCTTCGCCGGCGCGGTCGAGGCGACCTCGTCGATGGGCGGCCAGATCATGCCGCCGGTGATGGGCGCGGTCGCCTTCATCATGGCCGAGACGCTGAACATCCCCTATGCCGAGGTGGTCAAGGCAGCGATCATCCCGGCGCTGCTCTATTTCGGTGCCTGCTTCTGGCAGGTTTACCTGGAAGCCGGCAAGGCCGGCCTGCAGGGCATGGCCAAGGCGGACCTGCCCAATCCGTGGCACGCGGTGAGAAGACATTGGCCGCTGGTGCTGCCGCTGGCCGCGCTCATCTATCTGCTGTTTGCCGGCTATACGCCGATCTTCGCCGGCACCATGGGGCTGGCGCTGACCATCGTGCTCATCCTCGGCACGCCGCTGGCGGCTTTGATCGGGCCGCTTGCCTTCCGCATCGTCTTTTGGCTGGCGCTGGGGCTTGCCGCCGCCTCCTTCATGAGGTTCGGCGTCAACATCCTCAGTTTTGTCATCGCCGGGCTCGTCATCGCCTGCGTCACCTTCAGGGGCGGACGCGAGACGCTGCAGATATGCATAGATTCGCTAGCCGAGGGAGCAAAGAACGCGCTGCCGGTCGGCATCGCCTGCGCCATCGTCGGCGTCGTCATCGGCACCTTGACGCTCACCGGCATCGCCTCCACCTTCATCGGCTGGATCATCTCCATCGGCGAGAACAATCTGTTCCTGTCGCTGGTGCTGACCATGCTTACCTGCCTGGTGCTCGGCATGGGCATACCGACGATCCCCAACTACATCATCACCTCGTCGCTGGCCGGGCCGGCACTGCTGTCACTCGGCGTGCCGCTGGTGGTCAGCCACATGTTCGTCTTCTATTTCGGCATTATGGCCGACCTCACTCCGCCGGTGGCGCTGGCCGCCTTCGCCGCCGCGCCGATGGCCAAGGAGAGCGGCCTCAAGATCGGCATCCAGGCCACCAAGCTTGCCGTCGCCGGCTTCGTCGTGCCGTTCATGGCGGTCTACACCCCGGCGCTGATGCTGCAGGACCCCGGTCCGATCGCCGCCCAGTTCGGTTATCCCGTCGAGGTCGCCTATATCGTCGCCAAGGCCTGCATGGGCATTGCCCTGTGGGGCGCAGCCGCCGTCGGGTTCCTGGCCCGGCGCATGGCCTGGTGGGAACGTCTCGTCGCCTTCGCCGCCGGCGTGCTGCTGGTTGCCGCACTGCCTGTCACCGACGAAGCCGGGTGGGCACTCTCTGTCGCCTGGATCGGCTGGCACTGCTGGAGGGCGCGGCAGGCCACCGGCACCGCATGAGCCTCTGTATCCTCGCAGCCGGCAAGACGGTGACGCTCACTGTCACCGCCTTCACGCTCGCCTGGACGCATTCGGTGGAAAAGACGCATTGGCAGGAGGACTGGAAGGTGACGCCTTCCGGCTTGGAGATCGCCGAGGCACGGATCAAGGGCTCGGGCGCCGGCATGGAACCGCCGGAAGGCTCGGTGCTGCGGGACGGTTGGTGGGTCTATAAACCCAAGATGGCGCCGCAGCGGCGCCTTGTGCTCGCGGCCTCCGGCGCGACCGGTGAAGGCTGGACGCTGTGCACGGTTCAGGGCTGCCGCGAACTGGGCAAGGCGGCAGGCGACACGACGGTTCTGGAGCTGTGCGAAGGTTAGTACCAGCCGCGGTAGCGGACGGTCGGCAAGCGGGTGCGGGACCTAGTCCTCCAGGGCGTTGTCGGATGTCGAGTTCCGGGCACAGCCACATAAGCGGACCAAAGACGCTCCATCGTTAGCCGCCAAAACCGGATTCCGACTGAGCGAGCCGACTTTCTTCCTTGCGGAACAATGCTTTGAAAAACAGAATGTCGGAAGCCGACCTGATTGCCCGGGCGATCAACGCGGTTGCGAGCACGGCAAAGATCAGGCGAACGAAAAACACACTGGTGAAGTCTGCACCCAGAGCGATGACAACCAGTGTGTCCTCTATGAGACTGTGGGCAAAGCCCATGAACACGCAAGCGAGGAAGATCTGGCGCGGCTCTACGCTGGTCGTGCGCGTCTCGCGGATCAGCAGTCCCGCGCCATAGGAAATTCCAAGAAGCAGACCGACCGCAGTGAACGGCACCGCTTGTGACTGGATGCCGGCAAGGCGAAAGAGCGGCGCAAACCCCTTGTTCAGCCAACCCAGGATGCCCGACATCTTGAGTAGCTCGATCAGCCAGCTTAGTGCGAGGAGAATGACGAGCATGGTTGCCAGGGTTTTGAGCATACCTGGAAAAAAACTGCTCCAATCAGCGCCTTCGCTCATTGGGATCCACGCCGGCTTCAGCGGCTCGGATAGCCATCCGGTGGCTGCGAATATCTGGTGCAGGAGCACGGCAAGGATCAGTCCGCCGCCAATGCGAAGCGCTGCAGTGACCACGAAGCTTGGCCCAACCTTCTGAATGATGCGTTGTTCAATCGGAATGGCATGCGCAAATAGCAAAAGGGTTGAAAGAACGGTCATGTCGGCAGTGCTTAGCGTCGAAACCGGGGCCAGAGTGAACACGGTCACCACCGCGCCCCAAATTCCCACCAGCAATCCTGTCAGCCAGGCAAGGGCGAGCTCGGGCGGCAGTCCAACCAGCGTCATGAGAGGTCCGAAGAACGGAGAGATCGTCCGGATGACACCAAGATCCTGCAGGATCTGTGTGACTATCGTGACCGGAACGATGATGCGAACCAATTCCCAATAGATTTCAAGCGTTTCCAGCGTCCTTCGATAGAGGGCGGCCTGCACTGTCATGGCGATGTCTCCGTGATTGACGCCAAATGACTACCGTGAGACGGTTCGCATTTGTGGTCAAAATTTGCGGACTTGTGCAATAAAATTGCAGACCGGTAGACGACGACGGAGGACCGCAATGGATCGGATCGACAGGAAGCTTCTCAAGCTGTTGCAAGAAGACGCTTCGCGCACCAATGCCGACCTGGCGGCGGAGGTCGGGCTTTCGCCCTCCAGCTGCTTGCGCCGCATACGGCGGCTCAAGTCAGTCGGTGTCATCGACCGCGTTGTCGCGCTACTTGATCCAGCCAAGGCCGGCAGGGGGATGAAGGCTATCGTCACGGTCGAGCTGGAGCGCCACGGCGAGCAGCACATGCGCCGCTTCCTCGAGCTTGCCGCCATGGAACCAGTGGTGGTCCAGGCCTACAGCGTGAGCGGCTCGACCGACGCTGTCCTTATGCTGCGTCTGATGGATATGGACGAGTTCGACACATTGTGCGAGCGGCTGTTCCGAGATCGGACGAATGTGGCGCGGTATTACACCATGTTTGTGATTCGAACCGCCAAGGAGACGACCGCAATCCCGCTCTAGCTTTTCGGAGGCAACTTGGCGGAAGGGATCTTGCAGCTACTGGGCGGTCACGCGAGTCCCGGCTGCCTGGTGTCAAACGGCACTTAGCTTGCCGGCGGCGAGATCTAAGCCCCAGAATCTCAAAATGCTGGAAACTCAGACCCTTGGCGTTGTCGCACGCCGCCTGTCGGCGAGCCCAGGACGTTCCGTGCGATATGTGGTCGCACGATGATCGGCGGCCGGCCTGCAGATCCGGCTATCGTGACGGCTTTCCATGGTCGTCATCAGTGCGCGCTGATGCCGAGCGTGTGGCCGCGGCGTGCGCAAGCGGGGCCTGGGCCGCGCATGTAATAGCGCTCCGGCCGGTAGGTCGGCGCGACGAATTCGCGGATGGCGGCAGCGTAGCCGATGAGGTGCGTCAAGAAGTTCATTTTCCCTGTCCCTGTCCCGATTTCGGATGTCCCTTCCGAATTGCGTGGGATCATAGCGTCGAGGCGTGAATACTCGGTGAACACGATGTTAATCTTTGGTCAAAAAGGCCTTGGTTCGTGGCTGGAATGCGGCTGATTCGGGGTCTTTCCATGCAGTTCGTCGGCATTCCGGCTAGTGTGACTTTTGCATCACATATGTTTCGTTTGGATGTCGCTCCGACGCGCTTGTGTTTCAACTTGGCCGGTGCCGCGAAATATCCGTGCTTGCGCAAATTTCTCTGATTACTCGGGGAAGCCAGGAACCCGTCCGATAGAAGCACGTTGACGCTGAGAGCCGGGACCAACCCCGGCCCAGCGGCTTCCGAGCGGAACCGCCGCCGGAACCCCCAACACAGCAAGAACAATGGAAAGGCAAAGCCATGGGTTTCTTTTCGAAAGACATCAAGACGCTGGACGACCTCTTCGTCCACACGCTGCGCGACATCTATTACGCCGAGAAACAGATCGAGAAGTCGCTGCCGAAGATGATCGACAAGGCGACCGACCCGCAGCTGAAAGCCGGCCTGGAGAAGCATCTCGGCCAGACCAAAGGTCATATCGAGCGGGTCGAGAAGGTGTTCGAACTGCATGGCGTGAAGGCCAAGACGGTCAACTGTCCGGCCATCGACGGCATTCTCGAGGAAGCCGATGAAGTCAGCGGCGACATCGACGACAAGGACGTTCTCGACGCCGCCCTGATCGCATCCGCGCAGGCGGTCGAGCACTACGAGATAACCCGTTACGGCACGTTGATCGCCTGGGCCAAGCAGCTTGGCCGCACCGACTGCGCCAATGTCCTGGCCAACAACATCAAGGAAGAACAGGCGACCGACCGCAAGCTCACCGAGATTGCGGAAGCCAAGGTCAACCTTCAGGCCGCCGAGTAGACTCTCGATCGAGGCAACGCCGGACAGCCGGCTTTGCCTCACTTTCCGTAGCTGGACGTCGACCGTACAATGGGCCACGCTCGTTCCACGGATTGTGCGAGGACAAACCGGCGGAGGAAGTCGTGCAGGAAAAGCCGAAAGCACCCGCTGGCAGGGCCGACAGCAAGGCAAAGCCTGCCAGCGGCAAGGGCGAGACATCCGCCGCTGTCAAATCCACGGAGGCGGCAGACACCGTCATAAAACTTTCTCATCCGGACAAGCTTCTGTGGCCGCAGGAGAAGATATCGAAGCAGGGCCTGCTCGATCATTACGCTTTGGTCTGGCCACGCATGCACCAATTCGTCGTCAATCGGCCACTCAGCCTGGTGCGCGCGCCGGACGGCGTCGACGGCCAACGCTTTTTTCAGAAGCATGCCTCCGCGGGCATGCACGAAAAAATCGCCAGGATGAAGGATCCGACCGACGGCGAGGAGATATTGTTCATCCGTGATTTCGACGGTGTCGCTGCCTTGGTCCAACTCGGCGTGGTCGAGATCCATATCTGGGGCTGCACCATCGACGAACTGGACAAGCCGGACCAGATCATCTTCGATCTCGATCCCGACGAAGAAGTCGACGTGAAAGCGGTGCGCGCGGCGGCGCTCGAAATTCACGGCCGGCTCGATGCGCTGTCATTGCCGAATTTCGTCAAGACCTCGGGCGGCAAGGGCTACCATGTCGTCGTGCCGCTGAAACCGTCGGCGGATTGGGATGAGGTGAAGGACTTCGCCCATGATTTCGCCCGTGCCCTCGAGCAGGCCGCCCCTAATCGGTATACGGCGACGCTGTCGAAGAAGGCGCGCACAGGCAAGATCTTCGTCGACTATCTGCGCAACGGCCGCGGCTCGACGACGGTGGCCCCCTATTCGTCGCGCGCCAAGAAGGGCGCCACGGCATCGATGCCGGCGACCTGGGCGGAAATTGAAGCCGGGTTGGCGCCGAACGCATTTCCGATCGGCGACAAGACGACGCTGAAACAGTTGGCGAAAGCCGATCCCTGGGTGGATTTTTTCAAGCAGGGCAAGCCGCTCGAGCGCGGCTGACAATCAAGCGAGAAACACCCTCTCGAAGGCCTGCTTGCCCATCGGCGAGAAGATTACCGCGCGGCTGTCTTTGTCGCGCCGCGCCCATTTTTCCAAAAGGATCTTGTCGAGGATGGCAGCGCCCAACATGCCAGCCAGATGCGAGCGCCGCTCGCTCCAGTCGAGGCAAGTCCGGCACATCGGTCGTCGCGCCTTGCTCTCGACATCGATGCCGATCGCGGCAAAATGCGAGGCGGCCGACGGCCCAAGCCGGATTTCCTTGTCGTCGCGCAGCAGCACTTGTCGAGCGACAAGACGGTCGAGCATCGCCACGGCCTGCTCGCCGGCGAGATGGTCGTAGCAGACCCGCGCCACGCGCATCGCCGCATCACGCGGACCCGGCCGCACCCGCTGCGGTCCGACCGCGGCGGCCACGCCGGTGATCGCCTCGATCATGCCAGCCACCTGCGGCCCGGCCAGCCCGTAGTAGCGGTGCCGCCCCTGGCTTGCCAGCGTCAGCAGCCCGCCCTCCATCAGTTTCGATAGATGCGAGCTGGCGGTCGGCAGCGACACGCCGGCCTCGAGCGCCAGTTCGCTCGCTGTCAGCGCCGTGCCACCCATCAGCGCGGTCAGCATGTTTGCCCGTGCCGGATCGCCGACTAGGCTGGCGATGCGGGCTATATCTGGTCCTTCACGCATGGTTCGTCCTTCATCGAAGCATTGACGTCAGATAACCACTATCCTGCGCCGAGATCAAGGAGACGAGGATGACCGCAAGAACCGTTCCCCACACCGTGCTTGCCAACGCTTTGGCCGTCGGCCGTCTCCGTTCATGATCTTGCGCCGGGCGCATCTGCGGCTGCTGGCGCGGTGGTATGACCGCCATCTGCAACGCCTCGACCTCGCCGAGATTGACGTGCACCTTTTGCGCGACCTCGGCCTGACGCCACAAGACATTCGCCGCGAATGCGCGAAATCCTTTTGGCAAGCATGACCACCGGAGAAATTGCCTAGCACACCGATCCACGGAATATTTCGACCCCGCTCGAACTGTCGCCGCAACAAACCAGATTCAGCAAGGAGACAAAAGATGACTATCACCTGCTTCATCCGCTACGAGATCGATCCGTTCGGCAAGGCGGCGTTCGAGGAGTATGCCCGCAACTGGGGCCAGGCGATCCCGCGCTGTGGCGCCGATCTGATCGGCTATTTCGCGCCGCATGAGGGCTCGGCCACGACAGCCTATGCCGCCTACAACATCGACAGCCTGGCGGCTTACGAAGCCTACCGTATCCGGCTCGCCGCCGACCCGGCCGGCAAGGCCAATTACGAATTCGCCCGGCGTGAAAAATTCATCCTGAAAGAGGATCGGACTTTTTTGAAACTCGCATCCGGGCCGCACGCCTCTCTGGTGAAACTGTGATCGCCGTCATCTTCGAGGTCGAGCCGGCAGCGGGCAAGCGCGACGCCTATCTCGGCCTCGCCGCCGACCTGCGCCCGCTGCTCGACGGCATCGACGGTTTTCTGTCGATCGAGCGCTTTCAGAGCCTTGTCGACCCGAACCGCATCCTGTCGCTGTCGTTCTGGCGTGACGAGGAAGCGGTGAAAGCCTGGCGCAACACGGAGGAACATAGGCAGGCGCAGAGGGCCGGCCGTGGCGGTATCTTTGCCGACTACCGTCTGCGCATCGCCCACGTCGTGCGCGACTATGGCCTCACCGAACGGGCCGAGGCGCCTGAGGACAGCCGGACGGCGAACGGGTGAGTGGGGCGGCTCTTCCTTCTCCCACAACAAGGGGAGAAGGCAAGAGGGCTGCTAGGCATTCCCGATCAGCACTCCAGCCGCAAACACCAGCGCGCCGCCCAGCACCACCTGGAAGGTGGCGCGCCAGAACGGCGTCTGCATATAACGGTTCTGCACAAAGGCGATCGCCCACAGTTCGAAGAACACCACCACGACCGCGAGAATTGTCGCGGTCCAGAAATACGGAATGAGGTAGGGCAAGGCGTGACCGAGGCCACCCAGCGCCGTCATCACGCCTGTGGTGATGCCGCGTTTCACCGGCGAGCCGCGGCCCGACAGCTTGCCGTCATCGGAGGCGACCTCGGTGAAGCCCATCGAGATGCCGGCGCCGATCGAGGCGGCAAGCCCGACCAGGAAGGTCTGGAATGTGTCGTGCGTGGCGAACGCGGCGGCGAAGATCGGCGCCAGCGTCGACACCGATCCGTCCATCAGCCCGGCCAGTCCCGGCTGCACATAGGTCAGGATGAACTGGCGCTGCTCGGCTGCTGCTTCCTCGGCCTTCACCGCGCCCGGCACATGCTTTTGCTCCAGCCGCTGCGCCAGCGTCTCGTGGCCCTGTTCGGCCACCGCCAGATTATCGAGCAGCTTTCGCGTCGAGGCGTCGCTGGTGCGTTTCGCCGCTTCGACATAGAACAGGTAGGCCTGACGCTCCATAGACTCGGCCTGTTGGCGCACATGTTCGATGCCGAGCGGCCGGACCAGCCAGTCGGGCTTGCGCTCGTAATAGCCCTTCACATGCTCGCGCCGGATCAGCGGAATGCGCTCGCCAAAACGCTCGCGGTGAAGCTCGATCAGCGAATCGCGATGGCCGTCCTCCTCCTCCGCCATTTCCTCGAACACTTTGGCCGAATGCGGAAACCTATCCGCCAGCCCGTCGGCATAGGCGCGGTAGATACGCCCGTCATCCTCTTCGGAAGAGATGGCGAGCGCCAGGATCTCTTGCTCCGAGAGCGACTCGAAGGGACGGCGACCAAAACCGAAAACACGGGAAAGCATGAGAAATCCGCCCTAGTTTAGAATTATTCTAAACTAGAGTTTGGTGCACCGTTGGTCAATCGCTTGTAGCCGGAGGTTCAAATTTATGGTTGCGGGAATCCTCCGCCAGCGCCCTTCATTAGTGGCGAATGTTCACCTATATAGTGGGCTTAAGCCAAGAGAAAGGAATCCGGATGCCGGCAAAACAGCCCACCCATGCATTTGACCCGAAACCCGTTCTCGACCTGATCGCCAGCATCGAGGCCGATCTGCAGCGCCTGAAAGGTCTGGTCGAGCAGCAGGTCGAGAAATTCGACCCGGCCAATCCGCACAACAAGGCCCCCGACGGCAAGCTGACCGAGGAGGGCGTCGAATGCTGCTACCGCCTGTTCGACGAGGGCAAGTCGCGCTATTCGGTTGCCCAGCAGATGAAGATCTCCTTCGCCGCCGCCACCCATCGCTTCAACACCTGGCGCAAGATGGGCGGCGCCAAACGGCAACGGACGCTTTTGGGGTGAGGAGCGGTCGGCGAGGAGCGCCACTCTCTGCTCGCAATCCACGAATTGTCTCGGTCACATTTTTCCAGTGGTGCGCGGCCTGGTTTTCCGTGCACCATGGGGCGGTCTCATTCTGCAGGACCTCACCATGACCACCCCTCCCGGCATCGCCGATATCCACCGCGCAGCAACGCGATTGTCCGGCCTGATCGTCGAAACGCCGCTGATCGAATCGCCGGAGCTGAACAAGCGTTTCGGCGCCAGGATCCTGTTCAAGCCGGAGACGCTGCAGCGTACCGGCTCGTTCAAGTTCCGCGGCGCCTACAACAAACTGTCGTCGCTGAGCGATGAGCAGCGCAGCCGCGGCGTCGTCGCCTTCTCGTCGGGCAACCACGCGCAAGGCGTCGCCGCGTCGGCGGCGATGTTCGGCGTCAAGGCGGTTATCGCCATGCCCACCGATGCGCCGGCAATGAAGGTCGGCAATGTCCGGAAAATGGGCGCCGAAGTGGTTCCGTTCGACCGGTTTCGCGACGATCGCATGGCGGTGGTTCGCCCGTACATGGAACGGGGCATGGTCCTGGTTCCGCCTTTCGACGACCCGGCCATCATCGCCGGCCAGGGAACGATCGGCCTCGAACTGATGGCGCAGGCGAAAGCACTCGGGGTGAGCCTCGACGCGGTCGTCATCCCCTGCGGCGGCGGCGGCCTGAGCAGCGGCATCTCCATCGCGGTCAAGGACGCCTCGCCGGGCACCGCCGTCTGGGCGGTGGAACCCGAGCATTTCGACGACACCTGTCGTTCACTGGCCAGAGGTGCTCGGGTTTCGATCGAACCCGGCCACACTTCGATCTGCGACGCGCTCCTTACCGCCGAGCCGGGCGCAATCACCTTCGAGATCAACCGCAGGAATCTCGCCGGCGGCATTGCCGTGTCCGACAGAGCGGCGGCACAGGCGATGCGCGACGCCATGGCCCATCTCAAGCTGGTGGTCGAGCCCGGCGGCTGCGTCGGGCTGGCCGCGCTGTCATCGGGCGAGATCGAGCTATCAGGCAAATGCGTCGCCGTGGTGCTGTCCGGCGGCAATGTCGATTTCGGCACCTATGCAGAGATCATGGCCGCGGCTTAGGTGGCGACCGAACCGGCACCATTCAAAGGCTGACACGAAATGAAACTGCTCTTCAGCCGCAATCCCAATCCTCGCCTCGCGGTCGCCGTGGCACGCTATCTCGACGCAAAGCTCGACTTTGAGTTCGCATCGCCCTTCGCTCCCGGGCAGGCTGAGCGATATCGCCCGCTGAATCCCAATCTTTCATTGCCGATACTCGTAGGCTCGGGAAACAGCCTCTGGGAGGCTGACGCCATAGCCTGCCGGCTTTCACGCGACGCGCATTCGGATCTCTGGCGCACCGGCGACGACGAACCCGAGATGATCCGATGGCTCAGTTGGGGTAAAGAGAACTTCGCAAGAGCTTGCGACGTCGTGCATTTCGAACGCGGGACCAAGCAGCGCTATGGGATTGGCCCGATCGATCAGCACCGGGTTGAGGAGGGGCTGAGAGACTTTCGCACGGCCGCTGCAACACTTGAGAACGCGCTTTCCGAGCGAGACTGGCTGGTCGAAAACTCGGTCTCCTATGCCGACTTTCGCATGGCGACGTTTCTGCCTTTCAACGATGTCGCCAGATTGCCGCTCGACGATTATCCTTCGGTCAGTCGCTGGTATCGCCAGCTTGAAGAGATCGACGCCTGGCGCGATCCCTTCCAGGGACTGGATGCGCCTGAATTGCCGCCGGTCCCGGATCAGGCCAGACACGCATAAAATCTCGATCCGAATGGTCATGCATCCAAGGTGACACCTCGGCCATTTGCGTAAGCTGCTTGAGTTGGATCCTAATTCCTAATCCAGCGTCCGACGGAACCGCACCAGCGCCACGCCGGCAAACAGCGCCACGAACACGACCAGCCAGCCTATTTCGGTTGCGACCGCCGGCAGGTCGGCGCCCTTCAGCATCACCGCGCGGATGATGCGCAGGAAATGCGTCAGCGGCAGGATCTCGCCGAAGATCTGCGCCCAGCCAGGCATGCCGCGATAAGGGAACATGAAGCCCGACAACAGGATCGACGGCAGGAAGAAGAAGAAGGTGAGCTGCAGTGCCTGCATCTGCGTGCGCGCCATCGTCGAGATGGTGTAGCCGAGCAGCACCAGCGCCAGCACGAAGACCAGAACCGCCGCAAGCAGCAGCGACAACGACCCGGAGAAGGGAACCCCAAACAGCAGCTTGGCCGCCGCCAGCACCACCGCCACTTGCACGGCGCCGACCACCAGATAGGGCAGCACCTTGCCGAGCATGATTTCGAGCGGGCTGGACGGCATCGCCAGGAGGTTTTCCATCGTGCCGCGCTCGGTCTCGCGCGTCAGTGCGATCGAGGTCATCATCACCATCGTCATCTGCAGGATGACGCCGAGCAGGCCGGGCACGATGTTGTATTGCGAGATGCCTTCCGGATTGTAGCGTCGGTGCACCACCACTTCGAGCTGGCCTCGGGCAGCTTCGGCGGCCGTCTCCTGCATGCCGCGCGCCCTGAGCAGCGCCTGGTTGGCAACGGTGCCGAGCGTGGAAATGGCCCCGCTGGCGACTGCCGGGTCGGTCGCATCAGCCTCGATCAGGATTTGCGGCTGGTCGCCGCGCTCGACTCGCCGGGCAAAGTCGGCGGGAATGGTGACGACAAAGGCGACGTCGCCACGCGCCATCAGGAATTCCGCCTCGGCGGCATTTTGCGCGACATGGTCGAAGCGGTAGTAGCCGGTGGTCTGCAGCGCCGAAACCATGGCTCGCGTATAGGGATCGCTGCTCATCGCCACCAGGGCGGCCGGCAGGCTCTTTGGATCGTTGTTGATGGCATAGCCAAACAGCACCAACTGCATCAGCGGCACGCCCAGCATCATGGCGAAGGTGATGCGGTCGCGCCGCATCTGGATGAACTCCTTGATCAGCAGCGCGCCGAGCCTGGCGAAGGAAAAGACGCTGTTTATCCCGTTTTTCATCCCATATTGTCCTTCGAGCCGGACATGAACTGGATGAACACATCCTCCAGGCTGGTCTCGCCCGGCGTCACCGTGACGCCCTTGTGGTCTTTCTCGACATCGGCGAGCGCAGCCTGAAGCGCCGTCTTGTCGGAGCCGACGACGTGCAGCGTCGCGCCAAACGGCGCCACCTGGTCGACACCGGACCGGCCGCTGAGTGCGGCAGCGACCTGGTCGAGGCGCGGACCCTGCACAACGAAGGTCGTCAGCCCGGCATTCCTGACCACCTCGTCGACCGTGCCGGTGGCCAGCATCCTGCCGTAGGAGATGTAGCCGATGCGATGGCAGCGCTCGGCCTCGTCCATATAGTGGGTGGAGACCAGCACGGTCAGCCCGCCGCTGGCCAGCCGATGGATCTCGTCCCAGAATTCACGCCGCGCCTTCGGATCGACGCCCGCCGTCGGCTCGTCGAGCAGCAGCAATCTGGGCTTGTGCATGATGCAGGCGGCCAGCGCCAGCCGCTGCTTCCAGCCACCGGACAGCGTGCCGGCCAACTGGTCCTTGCGCGAGGTGAGGCCAAGATCCTCCAGCGTCCTGGCGACATGCTCGTTGAGCGGCTTCAACCCATAGAGCCGCGCTACGAATTCGAGGTTTTCGGCGATGGTCAAATCCTCGTAGAACGAGAATTTCTGGGTCATATAGCCGACTTCGCGCTTGATCCTCAGACTGTCGGTGCGGATGTCGAAGCCGAGCACCGTGCCTTCGCCCTCATCCGGCGTCAGCAGGCCGCACATGATGCGGATGGTCGTCGTCTTGCCAGAGCCGTTGGGGCCGAGGAAGCCGACGATCTCGCCCTCGGCCACCGTCATCGTCACATGGTCGACGACGGTCTTGTCACCAAAACGCTTGACCAGGCCGTGGACGTCGATGACGTTCATTTGCCGATATCCGCCAGTTCGACATCAACGATCTGCCCCGGTTGCAGCGCGCCGGCGTCGCCCTCCGGCCGCGCCTCGACCAGATAGACCAGCTTCTGCCGGGTCTCGAGCGAGTAGATCACCGGCGGCGTGAATTCCGGGTCCGGCGACACGTAGCTGACGCGAGCCTTCACGTCCGGCCCGCAGCCGTCGCAATGGACGTTGAGCAGCGTGCCGACTTCCACCGACGAGAACGCGCTTTCCGGCACATAGACGCTGAGCTTCACCGCGCCGTCCGGCAGAATCGAAGTGACCGGCGCGGTCGGCCCGGCGGTGTCGCCGGGATAGCGGATCACATCGTTGATGCGGCCGGGCGAAGGCGCCGCCAGCACACGCTTCGACAGCCGCCAGCGCGCCTGCTCCAGCGCCGATTGCGCCTGTCTGACCTGATTGTCGGCGGCCTTGATCGTCTCGGGCCGCGCCGGCAGGCCTCCGACAGCGAGATTGGCTTCCGCCTGGCCGAGCTGCGCGTTGGCAGTTTCCAGCGACGCCGAAGCCGTATCATAATCGGCCTGAGTGCCGGTGCCGCGTTTGAACAAATCGCTGGCGCGGGTGTATCTGCGTTTGGCGTCGGCGGCTTGCGCCTTGGCCATGTCGACCTGCGCCTTGAGCACCTCAATCTCTTCCGGCCGCTTGCCGACCTGCAGGTCGGCAAGTTGCGCCTGGGCCTGGGCAAGGGCCGCCTCGGCTTGCGCGACGGCTATTTTTGCGTCGGCGCTTTCCAGCGTCACCACTGGCGTGCCCGGCGCGACGCGATCGCCGCGCTTGACCGAAATCGTCTCGACCTGCGCCACCTCGATCGGCGCGAGCAGCACATAGTCGCCCTCGACATAGCCGACGGCGAGCGGCGTCGCCGGTGCGCAGGTGCTGAAAAGCAGGGCGGCGAGCGGCACAGAGCAGAGGAAACTCATGATCTACGATCCTTCCGGTCGGTTAAGTGACGCCGAGCCAAAATCGCGCCGAGATTATCCGTCACTGCCGCCGCGATCTTGGTGGCCTCGGCGTCGCCGATCGCGCGCCAGCCCATGCGGCGCATCACCGCCTCGCGGCCGATGCGGAAATAGACGACCTGGCCGATCAGCGTGAACACGGTGAGTCGGGTAGCCTCGCTTTCGGCCGCCTCGCCCGTCGCCTGCTCCCAGATCAGGCAGAGCCGGCGATGCGTCGGCTCGAACACGCCGTCGTAGATGCGGTCGAGTGCCGCCGTCGGATGCGACAGCTCACGCAGGACAAACTGCACGATCTCGCCGGCCTCCGGCCTTGCCACGATGAAAGCCACCATCCGCTCCAGCGCGGTGAACAGTTGTGCCCGCGCCGCTTCGGGGTCGCCCGTTTCTGGTTCGCCCGTTTCTGGTTCGCTTGAGCCCTGCAGATTGCCGATCGCCTGGCCGGCAATGGTCTGGATCGTGTCGACGATATAGTCGGCCGCAGCGGTGCGAAGCCCTTCCTTGCCGCCGAAATGATAGGCGATCGAGCCGATATTGGCCCTGGCCTCAGCCGCGATCTCGCGCGTCGAGGTGCCGTCAAAACCCTGGCGTCCGAACAGCTTCAGCGCTGCGCGAACAAGTGCCGCGCGCGTCATCTCGGCGGGGGATGCCTCGCGGCGCGGAATTTTAGCGTTTGTCGGTTTGCTCATGATCCGCAGTTTAATCAATCGAATGATTAAAGTCAAGCCTTGCCGATCTCCACCTGTCGATCCCCACCTTGCCATCTCCATCCGCACGCGCTTTAGTGTGGAGCCATGGTCAAGGAAATCGAGCGCAAGTTCCTGGTCTCCGGCGATGGCTGGCGGGATCTGATCGAAGCGGACATCCGCATTCGCCAGTTCTATCTCGTTGCCGCGCCCGACCGCTCGGTCCGCGTGCGTATCAGCGACGGCGCGTCGGCAAAGCTGACGCTCAAATTCGGCAGCAAGGCCCGCGAACGCGACGAATTCGAATATCCGATCCTTCTGGCGGATGCGGAAGAGATGCTGGCCTTCGCAATCGGTCGTGTCATCGAGAAGACACGCCACCATGTTAGGCATCGCGGCCATCTCTATGAAGTCGATGTCTTCGGCGGGATGCTCAGCGGTCTGGTGGTCGCCGAGCTTGAGACGCCGCAGGACGTGCAGGGCGAAATGCTGCCAGATTGGCTCGGCCGCGAAGTCACCGGCGAGCACAGGTTCTACAACGCGTCGCTCGCCCTCGAGGGGATTCCGGAGATCGCCGCATGAGCTATCGCATCGATCCGCGCCTGCCGTTGACCGGCGAGGTCAGGCGCATCCTCGCTGAGGAGATCGGCAAGGCGCTCGTCCATCTGGACGCGGCGCATGACAGGCCGGAGCAGGCGCTGCACAAATGCCGCAGGCGGCTGAAGAAGGTGCGTGCCTTGCTGCGCCTGGTCCGTCCCGGAGACGAAACATTTTGCAGTACCGAGAACCAATGCTACCGAGAGGTGGCTGCCCTGCTTGCCGGCCCGCGCGAGGCGACCGCGCTGGTTGAAACCATCGACCGGCTGGCAAAAAACTTTCCCGAGCAAAGCGCCGGCGGCGGTCTCGATGCCGTTCGCGACACGCTGGTGGCGCGCCAGCACCAATTGCATGGTGGAGTTGGCCTCGGCGCCGCGATAGCTGCCGCGACTGCCGCTTGCGAGGATGGCATCAGCCGCATCGATACTCTGGTCTTGCCCGACCAGCCCGAACAGGCCGCCGATGTGCTTGCCGAAGGCGCCCGCATCACTCTGCGTCGCGCCAGAAAGGCGCTGGACAAGGCGGGCTCCCGCGGTGATGCTGACGATTTCCATGATCTGCGCAAGGCGGCAAAGACTCACGGCATGCATCTGTCGCTGCTTGGAAGGCTGTGGCCGACGCCGATCAAGGCACGGCGCAAGGCGGTCGACGAACTTGGCGAAAAGCTGGGCGAACTGCATGATGTGTTCGTCTTGCGCACGCTTCTCGAGGCCCACGACCGGCCGCTCGGCTCTCCTCAGGAAACGCGACTGCTGAGCAAGCTGTTGAAGCGCTCGGAGAAAAGCCTGAAAAAGACCTGTCTTGCGGCGGCAGCCGATCTGTTCGGCGACAGGCCCAGGCGCTCGACAAAAAAACTCGCGCGCAAGGCGCGCACCGATCTGGCCGCCGCGCCGCACGAAGACGCCAGCGCGCCCGGCGCCGCTGCCTGACGCGGTGCTTGCGTCCGTCCGACATCGCTGACGATGAGGAGAGGGTTAGACCTCTCCCGGCGCGGCATTCTTCAACTGCGCTCGCGCGTCCCTGATCGAGGCGGCGTATGTCACCAGCGGCCGTTTGACGCCGTGGTTGATCAGCATGCGGCGTGTCTGCGGCGAAGCGCCTGATATGATGAAGCGCACGCCGGCGCGCCTCGCCTTGTGGGCAGCGCTCTCGATGACGTTGGCCGCCGTTGAATCGAAGAATGGCACGGCCGAGCAGTCGAGGATGAAGTTCTTGCGCTGGTCGGCGATGCGGTCCAGCACCGTGGCGACGGTCGAGGCGGCGCCGAAGAAGAAGGCGCCGGAAATCCGGTAGACGACGGTGTCGGCATCGCTGGCCTCGCTGGAATCGTATCCGCTGGCGGCGCCGGTTCTGTCGGCGACATCGTCCTGCACCAGTCCCTGATCCGGCTCAACCGCAATGCTCTTGGCCATGCGGTCGATGAACAGGATCGAGCCCAGCGCGAAGCCGACGACGATGCCTTCGGTGAGATCTCGGAAGATGACGATCAGGAAAGTCGCCATCAGCACCAGCGCGTCGCCGCGCGAGGCACGCAGCAGCGTGGCAAAGGCCTGCTTCTCGAACATGTTCCAGCACACCACCGCCAGCACGCCGGCAAGGGCTGCAAGCGGGATGTAGCTGGCCAGCGGCGCCGCCACCAGCATCAGGGCAAGCAGGAGGGCCGAGTGGATCATGCCCGAGACCGGTCCATGCGCGCCGGCTCGCACATTGGTCGCGGTGCGGGCTAGGGTGCCGGTGGTGCAGATGCCGCCGAACAGGGCGGACGCGATGTTGGCGAAGCCTTGCGCCACGAGTTCGCAGTTGGAGCGGTGCCGCCTTCCTGTCATGCCGTCGGCGACCACCGCCGACAGCAGCGATTCGATCGCGCCGAGCAGCGCAAAGGCTAGGGCGTCCGGCAGGACGTCGATCATCCTGCTGAAGCTGATCGGCGGAAAGGCCGGCATTTGCAGGCTGCGCGGGATACCGCCGAAGCGCGTGCCGATCGTTTCGGCAGGCAGAGAAAACAGCGCCACGACAAGCGACGCCAGACCGATGGCGATCAGCATGGCGGGCCATTTCGGCCGCCACCGTTTCATCAGGGCAATGGCGACGATGGTCAGCAGAGCGACGAAGGTGGCGGCGAGATTGATCGTGCCGGCCGCCTCGCCGATCGCCATCAGCTTCGGCACCAGCGGTCCAGGTTCTTTGCCGGCGAGTTTTAGCCCGAACAGCTCGACGATCTGGCCGGAGAAGATGATGATGGCGATGCCGGCGGTGAAGCCGACGGTCACCGGATAAGGAATGAATTTGATGTAGGTGCCAAGCCTGAGGTAGCCGATGACGAGCAGCAAGACGCCGGCCATCATCGTCGCCAGCAGCAACCCGTCGACGCCGACCCGTGCCACGGTTGCCGCCATCAGCACGATAAAGGCGCCCGCCGGCCCGCCGATCTGGAAACGGCTGCCGCCCAGAGCCGAGACGAGGAAACCGCCAATGATGGAAGTGTAGAGCCCGCGCTCCGGAGACACGCCCGATGCGATCGCGATCGCCATCGACAGCGGCAGCGCCACGATGGCCACGGTCAGTCCGGCGATGGCATCGGCCTTGAAGTGCTCTGATGTGTAGCCTTCGCGCAGCACCGTCGCCAGCTTCGGCGTGAACAGTTCGGAAAATGTCGGCTGCGCCGGTTGATGAATTGCCCGCTGGGTTCGATGCATGGACTGCCTTCCGCTCCTGATGCATGCCGCCAAAAAGTGCACAGCGGCCACGCATAAAACCAAGCAGGCGGCGGGATCGTCGGCAGGACTGTCGGCGGTCGCCGTCGCGACTCTATTTCGGCTCAGCCTGGCGGGTTCTGCGGCACGACCGGCTTGAGGCGCACCCCCCTGCCGCCGCGCTCGCTGGCCTGGTTCTCGCCGATCAGCTCCACGCCGGCCCGGTCAAGGGCATGGATGACCTTCATCAGCGTATCGACCATGCCCCTGACCACGCCGTCGCTCGCTTCCATGCGCTGAATGGTTGGAAGCGAAACCCCGGCGCGCTCGGCGAGCGTCTTCTGATCGATGCCGGCCAGAGCCCTTGCGGCGCGCATCTGCGCGGCAGTGATCATCGGCTAAAAACCCCCGTCTGAGTCTGCATTCCATGTATAATACCATCATTTTGATGGATCAAGCATCATCATGCACATGTCAGACATGTGCACACCAGGCCGTTTGCATCTTGGCGAGCCTGCGCGCCCGCTGGGCCAGCACGCCCCAGCCGCCGCAACTTAGAGGAGAATTGGCGCAGCGTCGTTCGGAACGGGCGGTTCAGGCGCCGGTGGTCTGCCCGCGCCATCGCTGGAACGCCCATGCGACCAGCCAGCACAGCATCGCCCAGGCGAAGCCGGCGCACCAGCCGGCCAGCACGTCCGATGGCCAATGAACGCCGAGATAGACGCGGCTGATGCCGACGAGCAGTGCTGTCAGCACGGCAAGTGCCAGCACATAGATCTTGGTCGTTCGCCCAGGCAGGAAACGCGACGCCATGCTGCCCAGCGTCAAATATGTCACCGCCGACAGCATCGCATGGCCGCTTGGAAACGAAAGCGTCGCCACGTCGGCGAGATGCGAGACCAGGTCGGGGCGCGGCCGATCGATTCCTAGCTTCAGCGTGCTCGACAGGGCCTGCCCGCCCGCCACCGCGACAAAGACCAGAAACGCTGCTCCCGGCTTGTGGATCAGCAGCAGATAGACGATCACCGCCACTGTGATCAGCCCGAGCACGATGGCGCTGCCGAGGCTGGTAATGTCGCGCATCGCCCCTTCCAGCCATAGCGGTCCGATCGGATTGTCGGGCTGGCCCGCTTCACGGAAGGCGAGCATAATTTCCGTGTCGAAGGCGTGCGGCGTGGTGTCCCGCGCTACCTCCATCAGTTCCTCGAACCCCCACAGCCCGCCAGCGATGACCAGTCCGGCCAAAAGCACCGGGAATTCGATCCAGTTGAGCAGCCTGTTTGCGGTATTCTTCATCGGGCCAATCGTCTTACAGCGCCGCGCGTCCTTTTGGACGCGCAAAGGACGCTGTAGCACTTTGATTTGGCACATGATCCTTTCCGAAATCGTTTCGGGGTCATGCGCAACTACAGTTTTTGCAGATAGGGCCCGAGCGTGATCAGCGCCACCGCTGCGACGGCGAGCACGATGCCGGTCGCCTGCAACGAATTGACGCGCTCGCCGAAGAACACCAGTGCCACCACGTTCACCGACACCAGTTGGATCACCGCCGACAGGCTGAACGACACCGACATGCCGAATTCACGGATCAGCCTCAGCATGATCAGATTGCCCGCTGAATAGAGCGCCAGAGTCAGAACGATCTTGCCGAGGCTCGGCGCCAGCCCCCATTGCTTGGCCGCCGTCGCCGCCAGCAGGAAGATCACTGTCGAAATGCCGAGCTGCCCCAGTCCCCAGAAACTCACTTTTTTGTTCCTCCCGACGCCGTGCTTGCGCGCCTGCCGCAGATCTTGTTTCGGAAGCGTCGGTCGCGGTCAAGCGGCCTGATCAAAGACATGAAATCGGGCTGGAAATTGGTCGGCAACGTCATCAAACTGTGATCTGCTGGCGATACGCGGTCAGTCAAGCAACACGCTCCAGCCATCCCAAAGAGCCAGAGGCACGCCCCCATGACTGAACATCGCCCCGACGCCCATTTCCGCACCAGCCTGCTCGAGGAAAACGATGGGCCAGGAACCAATCCCACTGACAACCAGACGATGGGCGAAATCATCGCCGCGCGATTCTCGCGCCGTGGTTTTCTGCAGGGATCGCTCGCGGCAACCGCCATCGCCGCCACCGTCAGCCCGCTCGCGCTGATCCTCGCCGACGATGCCCGCGCCGGTGGCGGCTCGGTCTTCAGTTTCGACGAGGTCGAGGCAGGCGTCGACGACAAGCACCATGTCGCTGCCGGCTACGACGCCGACGTGCTGTTGCGCTGGGGCGATCCGCTGTTTGCCGATTCACCGGAATTCGATCCGACAAAACAGTCGGCGCAGGCCCAGGAAAGACAGTTTGGCTACAATAACGACTATGTCGGCTATATCCCGATCGACGGCTCGGCCGAGCATGGCCTGCTGGTGGTCAACCACGAATACACCAATCCGCATCTGATGTTCCCGGGCCTTGTCACCATCGTCGATGGGGAGGCCAAGCAGGCGCCGCTGAGCAAGGAACAGGTCGACGTCGAGATGGCCGCGCATGGCGGCACCATCGTCGAGATCCGCAAGGCATCAGGCAAATGGCAGGTGGTGCGCGACGGCAAGCTCAACCGCCGCATCACCGCCAACACCGAGATGGCACTGTCCGGCCCCGTCGCCGGCCACGACCGCGTCAAGACCAGTGCCGATCCGACCGGCACGAAGGTCATCGGCACTGTCAACAATTGTGCCGGCGGCGTCACGCCCTGGGGTACCTATGTCATGGCCGAGGAAAACATACACGGCTATTTCTCGGGCGAGCTGCCGGAAGGCCACAAGGAAGCCACCAACTACAAGCGCCTGGGTATTCCCGAAGGCGCCTATGAATGGGCTGCGCATTACGATCGCTTCGACATCGGCAAGGAGCCGAACGAGCCGAATCGCTTCGGCTGGATTGTTGAGGTCGACGTCAACGATCCGACCTCGGTGCCGAGGAAGCGCACTGCCATGGGCCGCTTCAAGCATGAGGGCGCTGAATCGATCGTCGCCAAGGATGGCCGTGTCGTTTTCTATCTCGGCGACGACGAACGCTTCGACTATGTCTATAAATTCGTCACGGCCGGCAAGTTCAACGCCGAGGACCGCGCCGCCAACATGGATCTCCTCGACGACGGCACGCTCTACGTCGCCAAATTCGCCGAAGACGGGTCGATCGAATGGCTGCCCATCGTCTTCGGCCAGGGCCCGCTGACGGCGGAGAACGGCTTTGCCAGACAGGCCGACGTGCTGATCGAGACGCGCCGTGCCGCCGATCTGCTCGGTGCCACCAAGATGGATCGCCCCGAGGACATCCAGCCCAATCCGACGACTGGCAAGGTCTACGTCATGCTGACCAACAATTCGAAGCGCAAGACGGACCAGGTCGACGCCGCCAATCCGCGCGCCGAAAACGCCTTCGGCCATATCATCGAGATCGTCGAGGACGGTGGCGATTTCACTGCCGCCAAGGGCAAGTGGGAAGTGCTGTTGAAATGCGGCGATCCCTCAGTGGCCGAAGTTGGCGCCACCTTCTCGACCGCAACCACCGCCAATGGCTGGTTCGGCATGCCGGATAATTGCGCCATCGATTCGGCCGGCCGGCTTTGGGTCTCGACCGATGGCCAGGGCCCGAAGGCCACCGGCCGCACCGATGGCCTGTGGGCGGTCGACACCGAAGGCGAGGCGCGGGCGACCTCGAAACTGTTCTTCCGCGTGCCGATCGGCGCCGAAATGTGCGGCCCGCTATTCACGCCCGACGACCAGACCGCCTTCGTCGCGGTTCAGCATCCGGCCGATGGCGGCGAAGACTGGGAGGCTTTTGGCCGTCCCTCTTACTACGAGGACCCGTCGACCCGCTGGCCTGACTTCAAGCCCGATATGCCGGTGCGGCCGTCGGTCGTCGCCATCACCAAACAGGGCGGTGGCAAGATCGCGGTCTGAATCACTGCAAGGCGCTAGCAGCGCCAAGGAAGGACTTCGTCGATACGAAATCCTTCCTTTTCCTGATGCGCGGGAATGCGCCTGATGGGCTCATTCGGCGCGCTGAACCACGGCCACGTTCATCATGCTTCTCAACCTGAAGCCAATGGACTCGTATAATCCTATGGCCGTGGTGTTGCTGGCATAGGCGTGGAGATAGGGAACTTCGCCGCGCGCCGCTATCCGGTTTGCCACGAACAGCGACAGCAGCCTGCCCAGGCCACCGCCTCGAAATTCCGGATGTGAGCACACCCCGCTAAGTTCGGTATAGCCGGGTTGCTTCATGCGTTCGCCGGCCATCGCCGCAAGTCGGCCCTCGATCTTCACACCCCAAAAATCGCCTAGGCTCAAGGCTTCGAGCGTGAATGGGCCAGGCTTGGTGACCAATGCCAAGGCGAGCATCTCAGCTGCATCGTCTCGCGTCAGACGTTGCACGCGCTTGTCGGAGACCATCTGCAATGGCCGCTCGGCAATCATCTGAACCCCGGGCGCGGTCGAAGTCGCCGAGAGTTCCGCGGGCAGAGCAATGGCGTCCGCCTGAAGCAGGATCGCACTCTCGCCTGGGGAGACAAGTTTTCCGAGCGCCTGCAGGCTTTCCGCATCGTCCGCGGCACTGGCGGCGAAGGGAGCTATCGAGGGCCGATACCGCATGGCGAGGTCGTCACCTTTCGCGAAGGCTTGGTGTCGCGTCCGAAGCGCGCTCCACACGGGACGGTCAAGCAGGTATTTCATCGCGTGGCACCTTCCGGCTTCTTTACACGACGGTCGAGAGGCGCCGCGGCGAGGCCGTCCTCGATGGCGGCCAGCTGATCAAGAAGCGGCCCAGAAAGATCCGCGCACAGATCCGCGACGGCATTCTCGATGCGCGGCCAGACGTCGTGCTTTGCAACATCGACCAGCCGCTGGCCGTGCAGGGTGAGGCAGACAATCCTGCGCCGCTGGTCATCATCCGATGGACTGACCTCGACCAGTCCCAATTCGGCCAGAAGCGACACGCTCCGCGTTACACCTGGCTGCGCGACCCCGAGGGATTGCGCCAGTTCCCCGACTGGCAGCGGGCCCAGCCTGTCGAGCGCAGCCAGCAGCGGGTACTGGCTCGACTGAACCGGCACATCGAGGCAGTCGAGCAGGCGCTGCGTATCCGCCTGCAATTGCTCGCCAATACGCTTCATCCTGCTGCCCAGGCACAGGAACCCAAGGGACCTTACGACGTCTTCCATAATCGACCTGCCAGCCAATTGATAACACGATATATAACATTATATGGAAATCAAGCGCCGCCATCGCACGGCCGCTTTCAAGCGTCGTCACCAGATTTGGTCGTCTTGGGTCGGGAACATCGCTCGGATGCTGGCGCTGCGTCGCCTGGGCAGGCCGTTCGGTCAGTTCCGCAGCCGGTAGCCGGTCCTGAAGATCCACGCGACGATCGCTATGCAGACAAACAGGAAAACCACGGTCATGCCGAGGCTGATGCCGATCGAGACGTCGGCTTTGCCGTAGAAACTCCAGCGAAAGCCGCTGACCAGATAAAGGACAGGGTTGAACAGCGTCACCGTGCGCCAGGTGCCGGGCAACATGTCGATCGAATAGAAGCTGCCGCCAAGGAAGGTAAGCGGCGTGATGATCAGCAGCGGCACCAGCTGCAGCTGCTCGAAGCTCTTCGCCCAGATGCCGATGATGAACCCGAACAGGCTGAAGGTCACCGACGTCAGCACCAGGAAGGAGAGCATCCAGAACGGATGCTCGATGGTCAGCGGCACGAACAGCGACGCGGTCCCCAGGATGATCAGGCCGAGTATGATCGACTTGGTCGCCGCACCCCCGACATAGGCGATGATGATCTCCAGATAGGACACCGGCGCCGACAGCAGTTCGTAGATCGAGCCGACGAATTTCGGGAAATAGATGGCGAAGGAGGCGTTGGAGATCGACTGCGTCAGCAGCGACAACATGATCAGCCCCGGCACGATAAAGGCGCCGTAGCTGATGCCGTCAATCTCGGTGATGCGCGAGCCGATGGCCGAGCCGAAGACGACGAAATAGAGCGATGTCGAGATGACTGGCGAGACGATGCTCTGCAGCACGGTCCGAAAAGCGCGCGCCATCTCCATCTTGTAAATCGCCCAGACTGCTCGCGGGTTCATGCGCCCTTCCTCACCAGGTTGACGAAGATCTCCTCGAGCGAGCTGTTTTGCGTGTCGATATCGCGGAACTGGACGCCGGCCGTCTCAAGGTCGCGCAGCAGCGAGGCGACGCCCGGCCGCTCGCTCTGGTTGTCATAGGTGTAAGTCAGTCGATCACCGTCCGGCGAAAGCTCCAGTGCGTAGCGCGACAATTTCTCGGGTATGGTGGCGAGCGGAGTGCGCAATTCCAGCAACAGCCGTTTGCGGCCGAGCGTGCGCATCAGTTGCACCTTGTCCTCAACCAGCACGATCTCACCGCGATTGATGACGCCGACGCGGTCGGCCATCGCCTCGGCCTCCTCGATATAGTGCGTGGTCAGGATGATGGTGACGCCATCCTCGCGCAGCCGGCGCACCATCGCCCACATGTCCTGGCGCAGCTCGACGTCGACGCCGGCTGTCGGCTCGTCGAGGAACAGCACCCTCGGTTCGTGCGACAGCGCCTTGGCGATCATCAGCCGCCGCTTCATGCCGCCGGACAGGGTGATCGCCTTGGCGTCCTTCTTGTCCCACAACGACAGGTCGCGCAGCACTTTCTCGACGAAGGCGTGGTTGGCCGGCTTGCCGAACAGGCCCCGGCTGTAGTTGACCGTCGCCCACACGCTCTCGAACGCGTCGATGGTCAGTTCCTGCGGCACCAGCCCGATGAGGCTGCGTGCGGCGCGATAATCCCGGCTGATGTCGTGGCCGTCGACGCTGACCGTGCCCGACGAGCGGTTGACGATACCGCAGACGATCGAGATCAGCGTCGTCTTGCCGGCGCCGTTCGGCCCGAGCAGCGCAAAAATCTCGCCGCGCTCGATATCGAGGTTGATCTCCTTCAGCGCTTTGAAACCGGTGGCGTAGGTCTTGGTGACCCCGGAAATGGCAATGATCGATGGCATGGCTGAAAAACGGCTGCTTGAAAGGAGGTCTGTTGATTTAGTCCGCTGAATGTCGGTGCGCGCGGCCGGAAGTCAATGGCACTCCTGACATTCTGGACATCGGCGCATCCACCGCTGCCGCGGTCCTGCGGCGTTCCGCCTCGCGTGACGCCACGCCGCTTTGACCGCCTGGCGCATCCGGCCTATCTTCCCTGACATAGCAGCAGCCGGAGCCCGCCATGGACCCGCTCATCCTTTCGCGCATCCAGTTCGGCGCCAACATCTCGTTCCATATCCTGTTTCCGGCTATCACCATCGCGCTTGGCTGGATGCTGCTGTTCTTCAAGCTTCGCTACAACGCCACCGGCGATACCGCCTGGATGCGCGCCTATTTCACCTGGGTGAAGGTGTTCGCGCTGTCCTTCGCCATGGGCGTGGTTTCGGGCGTCACCATGAGCTTCCAGTTCGGCACCAACTGGCCGGGTTACATGGAGACCGTCGGCAACATCGCCGGCCCGCTGCTCGCCTATGAGATACTCACCGCCTTCTTCCTCGAGGCGGCGTTCCTCGGCATCATGCTGTTCGGCTTCCGCCGCGTCTCCAACCGCATCCACACGCTGGCAACCGTGCTGGTGGCCGGCGGCACCACCCTGTCCGCCTTCTGGATCATCGCGCTCAATTCATGGATGCAGACGCCGGTCGGCTTCGAGATGCGCGACGGCGTAGCCCACGCTACCGACTGGTGGGCGATCGTCTTCAACCCGTCCATGCCCTACCGGCTCGTCCACATGCTGCTTGCCTCCGGCCTGACGGTTTCGTTCCTGATCGCCGGCCTGTCGGCGCTGCGCTATCTCTATGGCGACCGTTCGGAATCGATGTGGAAGGCCTTGCGCACCGGTGTCTTCACCGCGGCGATCCTGATCCCCATCCAGATCTTCGCCGGCGACCAGCATGGCCTCAACACGCTCGAGCATCAGCCGCAGAAGATCGCCGCCATGGAGGCCAACTGGAACACCGGCCCCAACGTGCCGCTGGTCCTTTTCGCGCTTCCCGACGAGGCGGCAAGGGAGAACAAATACGAGATCACCATCCCCGATGGCGCCAGCCTCATCCTCAGGCACAGCGCCAGCGGCGTCGTGCCGGGGCTGAACGACTATGCCGGCAACCACCCGCCGGTGTTCCCGGTGTTCTGGGCTTTTCGCATCATGGTCGGCACCGGCGTCCTGATGCTCGTCGTCTCCTGGTCGGCCGCCTTTTTCCTCAAGCGCCGGCACAGCCTGCCGAGACCGCTGGCGCTGGTGATGGTGCCGATGGCGCTGTCCGGCTGGCTGGCGACGCTGGCTGGCTGGTACACCACCGAGATCGGCCGCCAACCGTGGCTGGTCGCCGGCGTGCTGAAAACTGTCGATGCCGTCGGCCCGGTCGCCGGCAGCCAGGTCGCGCTGTCGCTCGCGGTCTATCTCATCCTCTATGCGCTGCTTCTGATCGCCTATCTCGGCGTGCTGGTCTATCTGGCGCTGAAGGCGGCGAAGGACGGCGATGCCTCGCCGCTGCCGGGCGTTCTCGACGCGCCGCTGTCGCAGCCGGCGGCGAAATAGGAGAACGGCGATGACCCTCGACTGGCCGACATTGCTCCCCCTCATCTTCGCCGGCCTGATGGGCCTTGCCATCCTGATCTACGTCATCCTCGACGGCTTTGACCTCGGTATCGGCATCCTGTTCGCAGCCGCCGGAGACGCCGAGCAGGACACGATGATCGCCGCAATAGGGCCGTTCTGGGACGCCAACGAGACCTGGCTGGTGCTGGCCGTCGGCCTGCTGCTGGTCGCCTTCCCGCTGGCGCACGGCACCATCCTCACCGCGCTCTACATTCCGGTCTTCCTGCTCCTTGTCGGCCTGATCCTGCGCGGCGTTGCCTTCGATTTCCGGGCCAAGGTGCCGGCCGGTCACAAGCATCGCTGGAACCGCATCTTCTTTCTGGGCTCGGTCATCGCATCGCTGGCGCAGGGCTACATGCTGGGGATCTATGTGCTGGGCCTTGATGTCGGCCTCGGCGGCATGGCCTTCGGCGCGCTGGTGGCGCTCTGCCTTGCCGCCGCCTACGCGGCGATGGGCGCGGCCTGGGTCATCTACAAGACGGAAGGCGAATTGCAGAAGAAGGCGGTGCTATGGCTGCGCCGGGCGCTGGTGCTGACCGCGCTCGGCATGGTCGCCGTGTCGCTGGCCACGCCGCTCGCCAGTCCGCGCATCTTCGACAAATGGTTCGTCTGGCCGGCCATGCTCTATTTGTCGCCGCTGCCGGTCCTGTCGGCGGTGCTGTTCGCATGGCTGTGGCGGCAGACCTTCCATCTGCCCAAGGCCGGCGACCGCCATGCGCTGACGCCGTTCCTGACGCTGGCCGCCATCTTCACGCTGGGCTTTGCCGGCCTCGCCTGGTCGTTCTATCCCTTCGTCGTGCCCGACAGGCTGACCATCTGGCAGGCGGCGTCCGCGCCGGAAAGCCTCGCCATCATCCTGGCCGGCACGGTGGTGGTGCTGCCGATCATCATTTTCTATTCGTTTTATGCTTACCGCGTCTTCGGCGGCAAGGCGACGGATCTGACCTACGACTGACTGGCAAACCGCCGAACTGCACAATATTTAGGCAGTCGATTGCTCGGGCGGCAGGGGCTCGTGAAGACTGCCTTGCCAATCCCACCTTGCCAATCCCGCCGGGAAAGTCCGATTCGCAGCGATTTCGATGGTTTGGCATGTCTGTTGCTTTGCCCTGGCGACCAATTGGTTTTGTCCAGTCAAAGGGAAAGATAATGAACCGTCGCAATGTCTGCATGCTGGCCTTCGCCGCCGCCGTTGGAATGGCCATGCCTTCGTCTCCGCAGGCGCGGGCCGACGCCTTGAGCGACATCGCGGCGCGCGGCACCGTCCGCATCGCCGTACCACAGGATTTCCCGCCCTTCGGCAGTGTCGGCGCCGACATGACGCCGCAAGGCTACGACGTCGACATCGCCAATCTGATTGGCGAAAAGCTCGGCGCCAAGCTCGAGATCGTCCCGGTCACCAGCGCCAACCGCATTCCCTATCTCCAGACCAACAAAGTCGACCTGGTCATTTCCAGCCTCGGCAAGAATCCCGATCGCGAGAAGGTCATCGACTTTTCCGAAGCCTATGCTCCGTTCTACAACGGCGTGTTCGCTCCGGCAGACGTCGCCGTCGCAAAAGCGGAAGACCTCGCCGGCAAGACCGTTGGCGTCACCCGCGGCGCGATCGAAGATCTCGAACTGACCAGGGTTGTGCCCGCGAGCGTCGAGATCAAGCGCTACGAGGACAATAACGGCACTATTTCCGCTTTCCTGTCGGGCCAGGTCGAGGTGATCGCGACCGGGAATGTCGTCGCCGCCGCCATCCTCGAAAAGAACCCGCCTAAGCGGCCGGAACTCAAGTTCCTGATCAAGAACTCGCCTTGCTACATCGGCATGAACAAGGAGCAGCCGGCGTTGATGGCCAAGATCAACGGGATCATCGCCGCCGCCAGGTCCGATGGAGCCCTCAACGCCATTTCGCAAAAATGGCTGAAGGTGGACCTGCCGGCTGAGCTGTGATCGCCGCCCGCCGCGTGTGGCTGAGGTCGGATAGCAAGTCATGACCTATCAGTTCGATTTCAGCTGGCTGATCGGATCTCTGCCGGTGCTGCTCAGGGGCATCCGGATCACCGTGCAGCTTATCCTGATCGGCGCGGTGTTCGGCGTGGCATTGGGCATTGCCTGCGCCTGGGTGCGGGCGCTGGGGCCGAAATGGCTAAAACCCGTTGTTGCGACCTATGTCGAGCTGATCCGCAACACGCCCTTCCTCATCCAGCTGTTCTTCATCTTCTTCGGCCTGCCGTCGCTTGGTATCAGGATGTCGGAACTGACCGCCGCCAACCTCGCCATGATTGTCAACCTCGGCGCCTACAGCTGCGAGATCATCCGCGCCGGAATCCAGGCCACGTCGCGCGGCCAGTTCGAGGCCGGCGCCAGCCTCGCCATGACCCCGTTCCAGACCTTCTGGCACGTGGTTCTGGTCCCGGCGCTGCAGCGCATCTGGCCTGCGCTGTCGTCGCAGATCGTCATCGTCATGCTGGGTTCGGCCGTCGTTTCGCAGATTGCCGCTGAGGACCTGACCTTCGCCGCCAATTTTATCCAGTCGCGCAATTTCAGGGCCTTCGAAACCTACATCGTCTCCACCTTGATCTACCTGGCGCTCGCCATCCTGCTGCGCCAGCTGCTGGCCGGCCTGGGCGAGATGCTGTTCCCGAGGAAGGCGTCGCGATGAGACAGGCGCCATGACCGAGTTCAGCTTCTGGGACATCCTGCGCAATCTGCTTCTGGCCGCCCGCTGGACCGTTGTCCTCTCGCTGGTCTCCTTCATCGGCGGCGGCATCGTCGGTGCGGCCCTGCTTTTCCTGCGCATCGGCGGTCGGCGTGGGATGCAGTTTCTGTCACGGGGCTACATCCAGCTGTTTCAGGGCACGCCGCTGCTGATGCAGCTCTTTCTGGCATTCTTCGGTCTTGGCCTGTTCGGCATCGACGTTCCCGCCTGGCTTGCCGCCTGTGTCGCGCTCATCCTGTGGACTGCCGCCTTCCTCGCCGAAATCTGGCGCGGCTGCGTCGAGAGCATTGCTAAGGGTCAATGGGAGGCGTCAGCCAGCCTCGGCATGGGTTATCTCCAGCAGATGCGCTACGTTATCCTGCCGCAGGCCCTGAAAGTGGCGGTGCCGCCGACCGTTGGCTTCTCGGTGCAGGTGGTGAAGGGCACCGCGCTCACCTCGATCATCGGCTTCGTCGAACTGTCGAAGGCCGGTTCGATCGTCACCAACGCGACGTTCCAGCCGTTCACCGTCTATGGCCTGGTCGCGCTCATCTACTTTGCTTTGTGCTGGCCGCTGTCGAAATCCAGCCAGCTCCTGGAAAGGAAGCTCAATGTCGCTCATCGCAATCACTGAGGTGAAGAAGCGCTTCGGCGACAACGAGGTGCTGAAGGGGATTTCCATCGACGTCGCGCCGGGCGAGGTCGTCGCCATCATCGGCAAGAGCGGTTCGGGCAAGTCGACGCTGCTGCGCTGCATCAACGGGCTCGAGACCATCGATGAAGGCTCGATCGTCGTCGCCGGCGCCCAGTTCCTGCCCGACGAGGTGCATCTCAAGGCGCTGCGCCTGAAGGTCGGCATGATTTTTCAGCAATTCAACCTGTTTCCGCATCTCACCGCCGGCGGCAATGTCATGCTGTCGCAGATGGTGGTGAAGAAGACGCCGAAGAACGACGCCGAGGCGGTCGCGCGAAAAATGCTCGACCGCGTCGGTCTCGCCCACAAGTTCGATGCGTTGCCGGACGAATTGTCCGGCGGCCAGCAGCAGCGCGTGGCGATCGCCCGGGCGCTCGCCATGCAGCCCATCGCGCTGCTATGCGACGAGATCACCTCGGCGCTCGATCCCGAGCTCGTCGCCGAAGTGCTGGCCGTCGTCAAGGAATTGGCGGCGGAAGGCATGACGCTGGTGATGGTCACCCACGAGATGCGCTTTGCCCGCGACGTCTGCTCGCGCGTCGTCTTCATGCATCAGGGTCGTGTCCACGAGATCGGCGCCCCCGAGGACGTTTTTTCCAATCCCAGGACGCCGGAGCTCCGGCAGTTTCTGGGCGTGCAATAAGCTGTGTTGATATTCAGCCGGCCTGCACCCGGCGGTACTCGCGTACCCGAAAGTGCGCTCCGTTCCGGTTCTCGGAATCCACCATTTTCGGCGCGGCCTGACCTGTACCTCACCACACCTGACGCCGACATGCGTCCATTAGGACGCACCAAGTACACACTGGCAAAAGATCAGCTCTTGTTGCCGGCCAGCACCAGCACCGGCTTGTCGCTGTAGAGGTCTGGGAATAGCGTCTTCAAATTCTCGACCTTGGGCAGGTCGTTGTAGACGATGTAGGGATAGGTCGGGTTCAGCGTCAAAAAGTCCTGGTGGTAGTCCTCGGCCGGATAGAATTTTTTCCCCGTCTCCAGCGTGGTCACGATCGGCTCCGGAAACACGTTGGCCTTGTCGAGCTGGGCGATATAGCTCTCGGCGATCTTCTTCTGCGCGTCGCTTTCGGCAAAGATCGTCGAACGGTATTGCGGGCCGCGGTCCGGACCCTGGTAGTTCAGCTGCGTCGGGTTGTGCGCGACCGAGAAATACACCTGCAGCAGCTGGCCGTAACTGACTTTGGACGGCTCGTAGATGATCTCGACGGCCTCGGCATGCCCGGTCCGGCCGGTGCCGACCGTCTCGTAGACGGCGGTGTCCTTGTCGCCGCCGGCATAGCCGGAGACGGCACTGGTCACGCCCTTGACGTGCTGGAACACGCCTTGCACGCCCCAGAAGCAGCCGCCGGCGAAGACCGCCTTGGCGGTGCCGGCGGCGGGTTTCTCGTCCATCGCCGGCGGCGGGATCACCACCGCCTCCTCGGCCGAAATTGCCGGCGTCTGCCACAAGGCGGCGCCGGCCGCCGCGAGCATCAGCGCCGCAAGCGCGCCCCTGGCGAAGTTCATCCACCGTTTCGCGGCGGTTTTTTCAATGCCGGTCATCTCTGCTCTCCCATGCGTGAGTTTACGATTATACGACAGATAGGTCCGTCGCGGCCTCACATTGCCGTGCGGGCGCGTGCATTCGGCCGCGCCCCGTTCGCGGACGCGGGCCTACTTGGCCGTCCCCATCGCGTCGCAGGCCTTGGTCGCCTCGTCCTTTTTCATCGCGTCGGTTTCCATGGCAGCCTTGTCCATGCAGTCCTTCATCTTTTCGGCCGCCATCGGATCCGCCGGCTTCATCGCGTCGGTCGCCGGCTTCATGGCGTCGGTCGCCATCGCATCGGCCGGCTTCATCGCATCTTCGGCGCGCGCAATGCCGCCGGCGAAAAGCGCCGTCGAGCACAGTGCGAAGGCAAGTGCCGGCAAGGTCAGGCGGGTGAGGTTGGTCATGATGGTCTCCAGGTTGGTGGCGCGCCGGAATGGCGATCACATCAGCTCTTCGCCGCCGCCTGGGCTTTCGTTACAGCCATCACCGCTTCGTGATCGGAAGGCTCGTTGTTTTTGCAACGCTGGATATTGGCGAAAGCGGGTGCGACATCCAATCTCCCTCCTCCTTGTGGGGGACATGTCCGGCAGGACAGAGGGGGGCGACGTAAAGCGCGGCGAGGCAGCCCTTGCGTGCAGTGGCCTCGCTCCCTAACGCCAGGTTAATGCATCGATAACCGGAGAGGCGGTCGAATCTCCTGGCAACAGGGGTGGATCACGGCGGCGGGATTTTCGATCTTGGCAAGGCCGCGGGACAGCGCCCCCCTCTGGCCTGCCGGCCATCTCCCCCACAAGGGGGCAGATTGGCAGCTCAGGCGCCTGCCCCTATTGCGTAAGCACTGTTTGCGAAGGCCGCTGATTGAAGTCGCACTTGCCGGTCACGGTGTAGAAGAAGTCGGCGTTGGACACCGGAGCCGGTACGGGATTGCCGCCGTCTTCCCAGGCCTGCTGGCTGGGTTGGCCGCACGGCACGGCGGTGAAGATGTCCACCAGTTTGCCGTGCGCGACTTCAACGCTGTCGATGTACAACCGGTTCGATGTGTTTGCGTCATTCGACTTGAGCTTGGGTGTTTGGGCCGATGGCACATCCATCTGCAGATACAGCACATCCATCAGGCTGACGTCGATCACCGCGCCGGCGCCGTTCGCGGGGTACATGGTGTTGGTGCAGGTGGTCAGGTATTTCTTGTTGCCGCTCGTCTGGGTAATCGCCCCGGTAGGCAGGCCGTTAAAATTCTGCACCGTCTTGGTCGTGCATTTCTGTTCCTGGACCTTCGTGCTCGTCGCTCCGTTGACCGTATACACTGTCGACGTGCCGTAGCCTTTCGGATCACCAAAATTGTTGTAGACATAAGTGATCTTCATCAGCGGATTGATCGCCGTCTCGGTGAATTTCGTGCCGTAGAGCGTCATTGTCTTGTTCCAATGGCCCGAAACCTTGTCGACCTTGAACGTGGTCTGCACCAGCGCCGGCCGCTTGCGCACTGCCGACGCGACGCCGATCTGCACCGTGTCGACGTGGACGATCTGCATGAAGTTCGTCGGCATGGCAAACTTGGCCGAAGCATCGATGCTGGCGGTGCCGTCGGCGGCGACGACGAAGCTATCGAGCTTGGCGGTGCCTTGCCCGCTATTGGCCGTAAACGACTCCTGCAGTTTCACCTGACGGTCCGCCAGTAACGTGCTGGTTGGCAGCGTCGTGATCGACAGCGTCGCGGCATCGAGCGCATTCTGCATCGATCCCTTGGTCGCAATGGCCGCGTTATAGTCGACCGAGAGGCCCAGAGCGGCACACATCGGGATAAGCATAATGGCGAGTATCGGCGCTAAGGAGCCGCTCTCGGAACTGAGAAAATGGCTTCCGAACAGTGGCATTTCGTGTTCTCCAAACGGTAACAGGTCGTGCCTATTACGCAGGGCGCGAATTATGCCCTAATCTGATGGAGCAAAGTTTAACGACGTTGCGATCGCCGGCGGCTCATGCGGCGCCCGGCCGCTTGCCCGGGCAAGCTGCCCCTGCTAAAGCGCCCGACATGACCACGCCGATCAAGAACATCCGCAATTTCTCCATCGTCGCGCATATCGACCATGGCAAATCCACGCTTGCCGACCGGCTGATCCAGCTGACCGGCGGGCTGGAGCTGCGCGACATGAAGGAGCAGGTGCTGGACTCGATGGATATCGAGCGCGAGCGCGGCATTACCATCAAGGCGCAGACGGTGCGGCTGAAATACCACGCCAGCAACGGCGAGGATTATATCCTGAATCTGATCGACACGCCCGGCCATGTCGACTTCGCCTATGAAGTGTCGCGGTCGCTGGCCGCCTGCGAGGGCTCGCTGCTGGTCGTCGATGCCTCGCAAGGCGTCGAGGCGCAGACATTGGCCAATGTCTATCAGGCCATCGACAACAACCACGAGATCGTCGTGGTACTGAACAAGGTCGACCTGCCGGCCGCCGAGCCCGAGCGCATCCGCGAGCAGGTCGAGGAGGTGATCGGCATCGATGCCTCCAACGCCGTGCTGATCTCGGCCAAGACCGGCCTCGGGATTCCCGATGTGCTGGAGGCGATCGTCAACGATTTGCCGCCGCCGCGCGAGGGCGACATTGCTGCCCCGCTGAAGGCGATGCTGGTCGACAGCTGGTACGACGCCTATCTCGGCGTTATCGTGCTGGTCCGCATCATCGACGGCGTGCTGAAGAAGGGCCAGACCATTCGCATGATGGGCACCGGCGCCAAGTACCTGGTCGAGCGCACCGGCGTCTTCACGCCGGCCCGCATCAATGTAGACGAGCTCGGCCCCGGCGAGTTCGGCTTCTTCACCGGCTCGATCAAGGAAGTCGCCGATACCCGCGTCGGCGACACCATCACCGAGGACAAGCGCCAGACGGCACAGGCCCTGCCCGGCTTCAAGCCGGCGCAGCCGGTGGTGTTCTGCGGCCTGTTCCCGGTCGACGCCGCCGATTTCGAGGATCTGCGCGCCGCAGTCGGCAAGCTGCGCCTCAACGACGCTTCTTTCTCCTTTGAAATGGAAACCAGCGCCGCGCTCGGTTTCGGCTATCGCTGCGGCTTCCTCGGCCTGCTGCATCTGGAAATCATCCAGGAGCGGCTGGAGCGCGAGTTCAACCTCGACCTCATCGCCACGGCGCCGTCGGTCGTCTACCGGCTGCTGTTGAACGACGGCACGACCAAGGAATTGCACAACCCCGCCGACATGCCCGACGTGGTCAAGATATCGGCCATCGAGGAGCCGTGGATCCGCGCCACCATTCTGACGCCGGACGAGTATCTCGGCGGCATCCTAAAACTCTGCCAGGACCGGCGCGGCATCCAGGCCGACCTGTCCTATGTCGGCAAGCGCGCCATGCTGACCTACGACCTGCCGCTCAACGAGGTCGTCTTCGACTTTTACGACCGGCTGAAGTCGATCTCCAAGGGCTACGCCTCTTTCGACTATCATTTGACCGACTATCGCGAGGGCGACCTGGTTAAAATGTCGATCCTGGTCAACGAGGAGCCGGTCGACGCGCTGTCGATGCTGGTCCACCGCACGGCGGCAGAAAAGCGCGGCCGGCTGATGTGCGAGAAGCTGAAGGAACTGATCCCGAACCATCTGTTCAAGATCCCGATCCAGGCGGCAATCGGCGGCAAGGTCATCGCCCGCGAGACGATCTCGGCGCTGCGCAAGGATGTCACTGCCAAATGCTACGGCGGCGACGTCTCGCGCAAGCGCAAGCTGCTCGACAAGCAGAAAGAGGGCAAGAAGCGGATGCGCCAGTTCGGCAAGGTCGACATCCCGCAGGAGGCGTTTATCCAGGCGCTGAAGATGGGCGATTGAGAAGCCGTCCGCGCGTAGCTGAGGGGGGATCAGGCTTCGTGGCCCAGCGCTCGCGGCTTTATCAGCCGGCGCGTATCGGCTAAGGGCGGGGAGCAAAATCCCGGATCCGCCAATGACCTCCAAATCCTCCCCCCTGTTCCTCGGCATCGACACCGGCGGCACCTATACCGATGCCGTGCTGTGGTCGGAAGCCGGTGGCGCTAACGGAAAGGTTCTGGCCAAGGCCAAGGCGCTGACCACCCGTCACGATCTGGCGGTCGGCATTTCGGGCGCGGTCGATGCGGTGCTGCAAAAAGCCGGCACCGACCCTGCAGCGATCAAACTGGTGTCGATGTCGACGACACTTGCCACCAATGCGCTGGTAGAGGGCCAGGGCGGCCGCGTCGCGCTGGTGATGATCGGCTTTGCCGAGGGCGACCTTGCCCGCGACGGGCTGAAGACCGCACTCGGCACCGACCCTGTCGTGTTCTGCCCCGGCGGCCACGATGTCCACGGCAATGCGGCGAAACTCGATCTGTCCGGGCTGGAGGCAGCGCTGCCGGAACTGGGCGCCTCGGTGTCCGGCTTTGCCGTCTGCGCCTATTTCGCCACTCGCAACCCGGCGCATGAGCTAAGCGCGCGGAACCTGATCCGCGACGTAACCGGCCTGCCGGTCACCGCCAGCCACGAGCTTTCGGCCAAGCTCGGCGGCCCACGCCGGGCGCTGACGACGCTGCTCAACGCCAGGCTGATCTCGATGATCGACCGGCTGGTGGCGGCGACCGAGGGCTTTCTTGCTGCGCGCGGCATCGCCGCTCCGCTGATGGTGGTGCGCGGCGACGGCGCCCTGGTCTCGGCCGCCTTCGCCCGCCAGCGGCCGATCGAGACGATTCTTTCAGGCCCGGCCGCCAGCCTTGTCGGCGCTCGCCACATGACCGGCCTCGACAATGCAGTCGTCTCCGACATCGGCGGCACCACCACCGACGTTGCCGTGCTCGACCAGGGCCGTCCCAGGCTTGACCCGGAAGGCGCCACCGTCGGCGGCTTCCGCACCATGGTCGAGGCGGTCGCCATGCGCACCTTTGGACTCGGCGGCGATTCCGAAGTGACGCTGGAGGATGGCGCGCTCAACCCAAGAATCCTGCTCGGGCCGCGCCGCCTGGTGCCGCTGGCGCTGGCCGGCATGATGCATGGCGAAGCGGTGACCGTCGAACTGGAACGCCAAATCCGCGCGGCCAACCCCAGCCGCATGGATGGCCGGCTGGCGGTCAGGACTGGCGTGCCGGAGCGGCTGGCTGCCGGCCTGACCGGCGCCGAGGCCAAGCTTTATGAACTGATCGGCGCGACGCCGCTCGCCGTCGACCGGCTTTTGACATCAAATGCCCAGAACGCCACCTTGAACCGGTTGGTGTCGCGCGGGCTGGTGCATGTCGCCGGCTTTACGCCGTCGGACGCCGCCCATGTGCTGGGCAAGCAGGCCAACTGGGATGCCGCCACGGCTCGGCTCGGTGCCGAGCTGTTCGCCCGCAAGCGCGACGGCCGCGGACAGGCGATCGCCGCCACGACGGAGGCGATCTCGGAACGGGTACTGACCACGCTGACCCGGCTGTCGGCGGAAGTCATCCTCGAAACCGCCTTTGCCGAGGACGGGCTGGATGGCGCGGCGACCGTGGCGCACGCGCTGGTCCAGCGCGCCGTCGATTCCCATCCCGGCATCGCACGGCTCAGCGTCGCGCTCGACCGCCCGGTCATCGGCCTCGGCGCCTCGGCGCCGCTGCATTATGCCGGGCTGCCGCCGCTGGTCGGCCATGACTGCGTGGTGCCCGAAGATACCGATGTCGCCAATGCGCTCGGCGCCGTCGTCGGCCAGGTCAGGGTTTCGGCGGAGGCGCGCGTCAGCCAGCCCCAGGAAGGGCTGTTTCGCGTCGCCTCGGGCGAAAGCGTGCGCGACTTCAATGACGAGGCGGCGGCGATCGCGGCAGCGGAAACCGATGTCCGCGCCATTGCCGCCGGGCGGGCCAGGGACGCCGGCACCGACAGCGCCGAAATCGAGATCGCCAGCGAATTCCGCGTTTCGACCGTCGAGGGCCAGCGCATGTTCATCGAGGCGCATGTGGTGGCGGTGGCGTCGGGCAGGCCAAGGATCGCGGTGTAGGGCGCCTTGTGGGAGAAGGGGGAGCCGCACCAGCCTGCGTCAACGCAGAGGGTGAGGCGGCATTCGAAATGGAAGCGATTTGCCCTACCTTCACCCTAAGCTGAATTGACCCTGCCACCCTGACATGTCAAAGGCCCGGCCAAAGCCTTTCGCCTGGAGAAAGCCCCGATGACCGATCGCGTCGAAATCGCCGGATTGCGGATTGCCCGCGAACTTTATGATTTCGTCGTGAACGAGGCGCTGCGGGGCACCTGCATTGCAGCCGACGCCTTGTGGACCGGCTTCTCGGCCATCGTGGATGATTTGGCGCCGAAGAACCGGGCTCTGCTCGCAAAGCGCGACGCGCTGCAAGGCCAGATCGACCGCTGGTATCACGACAATGGCGCGCCCAGCGACATGGAAGCCTACAAGGATTTCCTGAGGGAAATCGGCTATCTCGTGCCGGAAGGGCCGGCCTTCTCCGTAGCGACGGACAATGTCGACCCTGAGATCTCGATGGTTGCCGGGCCGCAATTGGTGGTGCCGGTGATGAACGCGCGTTACGCGCTGAATGCCGCCAATGCGCGCTGGGGCTCGCTCTATGATGCGCTCTACGGCACCGACGCCATTCCAGAGACCGACGGCGCCGAGAGGGGCGCCAGGTTCAATCCCGAGCGCGGCGCCAGGGTCATTGCCTGGGCGAAGGGTTTTCTCGACGATTCGGTCCCGCTGACGACCGGCAAATGGGCAGGGGTGAACGGGCTTTCCGTGGCCAACGGCATGCTGCGGCTGGGCGAGGGCGCCGGCGCCACCACGCTCGCCGATCCCAAACAGTTTGCCGGCTATCGCGGCGACGCCGATAATCCCGAAGCCGTCCTGCTCACCCGCAATGGCCTGCATATCGAGATTGTGATCGACCGCAGCAACCAGATCGGCAAGACCGATCCGGCAGGCATTGCCGACATCGTGCTGGAATCGGCGCTGACCACCATTCAGGACTGCGAGGATTCGGTCGCGGCGGTCGATGCGCAGGACAAGGTTTTGGTCTACCGCAACTGGCTCGGCCTGATGAAGGGCGACCTTGCCGAGGAGATCACCAAGGCTGGCAGCACGTTTACGCGTAAACTCAATCCCGACCGGTCGTACACCGCGCCTGATGGGGGCACGCTGTCCCTGCCCGGCCGCTCGCTGATGCTGATCCGCAACGTCGGCCACCTCATGACCAATCCGGCGATTACGGACCGCGACGGCAACGAAGTGCCGGAAGGCATCATGGATGCGACGATGACGGCGCTGATCGCGCTACACGATGTCGGCCCGAACGGCCGCCGGCTAAACTCGCGCGCGGGCTCGATGTATGTCGTAAAGCCCAAGATGCACGGCCCGGAAGAAGTTGCCTTCGCCGTCGAGATATTCGACCGTGTCGAGGCGGTGCTCGGCATGGCGAAAAACACCATCAAGATGGGCATTATGGACGAGGAGCGGCGCACCACCGTCAACCTCAAGGAGGCGATCCGCGCCGCCAAAGATCGCGTCGTCTTCATCAACACCGGTTTTCTCGACCGCACCGGCGACGAGATCCACACCTCGATGGAAGCCGGCCCGATGATCCGCAAGGGCGACATGAAGCAGGCCGTCTGGATTGCCGCCTACGAAGCCTGGAACGTCGACGCCGGGCTGGAATGCGGGCTGGCCGGCCGCGCCCAGATCGGCAAGGGCATGTGGGCGATGCCCGATCTGATGGCGGCGATGCTGGCGGAAAAGATCGCCCATCCCAGGGCCGGCGCCAACACCGCCTGGGTGCCGTCGCCGACAGCGGCGACGCTGCACGCCACCCATTACCACAAGGTCGACGTCGGCGCTATGCAGGCGGCGCTGAAGAGCCGCCCCAAGGCAAAGCTCGACGACATCTTGTCGGTGCCGGTAGCGGTGCGGCCGAACTGGTCGCCGGCGGAGGTCCAGAACGAGCTCGACAACAACGCGCAAGGCATTCTGGGCTATGTCGTCCGTTGGATCGACCAGGGCGTCGGCTGCTCGAAAGTGCCTGACATCAATGACGTAGGCCTGATGGAGGACCGCGCCACGCTGCGCATCTCCTCGCAACACATCGCCAACTGGCTGCATCACGGCGTGTGCACCTCAGACCAGGTGATGGAGACGATGAAGCGCATGGCCGGCGTCGTCGACCGCCAGAACGCAGGCGATCCGCTCTACCGGCCGATGGCCCCTGACTTCGACAAGTCGATTGCCTTCCTCGCCGCCTGCGACCTCGTCTTCAAGGGCCGGGTCCAGCCCAACGGCTACACCGAGCCGGTGCTTCATGCGCGACGGTTGGAGCTGAAGGCGAAGGAAAGACCCTCGCTAGCGCGCACAGAGTTCTAGTATAACCCGACAGATATTAGCAAATGCTAAGACATCGTTGTCCCGGTGCACGCGATCTGCTACGATTTAACCACCGACAAACGGCTCTGGGAGGCCGTGCGTCCGACATCATGCACAAGAACTCAAAACCGGAGAACGGCCATGACACGGCTTCTGACGGTCGCTGCCCTTGTGGCGGCGGGCAGTTTGGTTGCGATGCAAGGCGCAGCCGCCGATGACGCTGCGATGATCAAGAGCGCTGAATCCGCCGCACCCCCCGCTGTATCAAGCGGCGCTGCGATCCACGCTATGGATGAGAAGGGTGCAATGCGCACACTGCGCGAGGGCACAAACGGCTTCTGGTGCATGCCGGACAACCCGGCCACACCTGGCCCGGATCCAATGTGTGGCGATGCCAACGCGATGGAATGGGCGATGGCGTGGATTGGAAAAAAGGAACCGCCCAAGGGCAAGGTCGGCTTCATGTATATGCTGGCCGGCGGCACCGACGGCAGCAACACCGATCCTTATGCGACGAAGCCCGAGGAAGGCAACAATTGGGTGGAGACCGGACCGCACGTGATGATCGTCAACGCAATGGATATGATGCAGGGCTATCCGGCTGACCCCAAACCTGACACGTCCAGGCCATATGTGATGTGGGCGGGCACTCCCTACGCACATCTCATGATCCCGGTTAAGTAGCTGCCGCGGCGGGCCGGGCCGGTCACCCTCCCTCAAGGGACCCTCAAGGGGGAGGGGAACGTCACGCCGCCTGCGCCATTCGCTCCGAACTCATGCGGTACGAAATCGCCTCGGCCAGATGGATGCGGCCGACAGTCTCGCTGGCCTCGAGATCGGCCAATGTCCGCGCCACCTTCAGCACCCGGTGATAGGCCCGCGCCGAAAAGCCGAGCTTTTCACTGGCATCCCTGAGCAGCGACAGGCCTGATGCATCCGGCATCGCGATCTCCTCGATGACAGAGGGGGAGCAGTGCGCGTTGGTGGTGACGGAGGTCGCGCCGAGCCGCTCGAAACGTTCGCGCTGGGTTGTCCGCGCGCGGGCCACGCGCAGCGCCACGTCGGCACTTTTCTCCGCCCGGTCCGGCCGGATCAGATCGCTGGCCGAGACCGCCGGCACCTCGATCCGGAGATCAATGCGGTCGAGCAGCGGGCCTGATATGCGCGCCTGGTAGTCGGTGCGGCAGCGGTCGCCGCGCAGGCAGCGATAGCCCGGCTCGCCGGCCATCCCGCAGCGGCACGGGTTCATCGCCGTGACCAGCTGGATGCGCGCCGGATAGGTGACGCGATGATTGGCGCGGGCGATCATGCAGTCGCCGGTCTCCAGCGGCTGGCGCAGCGCGTCGAGCGCCTGCGGCGAGAATTCGGGAAACTCGTCGAGGAACAGCACGCCGTGGTGGGCCAGCGAGGCCTCGCCCGGCCGCACGCGCAGGCCGCCGCCGACCAGCGCTGCCATCGAGGCCGAATGGTGCGGCGCGCGGAACGGCCGCCGGTCGGTCAGCTTGCCTTCACCAAGCTCGCCGGCCACCGAGGCGATCATCGAGACTTCGAGCAATTCCCGCGGCGCCAGCGGCGGCAGGATCGACGGCAGCCGCTGCGCCAGCATCGATTTTCCCGATCCTGGCGGACCGATCATCAGCATGTTATGGCCGCCGGCCGCCGCCACTTCGAGTGCCCGCTTGGCGGTCTCCTGGCCCTTGATGTCGGCAAGATCCGGCAGGTCGCGCGCCGAGGCGTGGATTCCTGCCTCCGGCCGCGACAGCACCTGCGTGCCGCGAAAATGATTGGCGATGGCGATCAGGCTGCGCGGCGCCAGAATGTCGAAATCCTTGCCGGCCCACGCCGCTTCCGGGCCGCAGGCGAAAGGGCAGATCAGGCCCTTGCCTTCGGCATTGGCGCCGATCGCCGCCGGCAGCGCGCCGGCCACCGCGGCGATGGTGCCGTCGAGCGACAGTTCGCCAAGCACAACATAGCCGGCCAGCATGTCGCCTGGAATGGCGCCAAGCGCCGCCATCAGGCCAAGCGCGATCGGGAAATCGTAATGGCTGCCTTCCTTGGGCAGATCGGCGGGCGCCAGATTGACGGTGACCTTCTTCGATGGCATCGACAGGCCCGATGCGTGCAGCGCCGCCTGCACCCGCTCCCGGCTTTCGGCCACCGCCTTGTCGCCGAGGCCGACGATGTGCATGTTGACCTTGCCGGGCGCGATCATCACCTGCACGTCGACCGGCACGGCCTCGATGCCCTGGAAAGCGACCGTGCGGACCCGCGCAACCATTTTTCTGCCCCCGGACATGGGCTCGCCCGAAGCCCATGCGATCATGCCGCGAACGGCGTCATCTGAGACAACCACAGATTTTGAGCAAAGGGCGATTATATATTTGACAGACCCAATCGAAAGTGCGATAACGATTCCAAGGAGTTATCGCCATGTCCGTTCTGTCCCGCCCCTACTTCCATAACGAAGCCGCCGCATTTGAGCATGTCGAGGCGATGCTTTGGCCGCAGGGTCCGGTCTGCCATCACTGCGGCTCGATGGAAAAGCACTACGCATTGAAGGGCGTTCGCACCAAGGCTTCGAAGAAGAACCCGAACGGCGTCGAAATCCACGGCCTCTACAAGTGCCGCGACTGCCGCAAGAAGTTCACGGTTCGCATGGGCTCGATCTTCGAGGAAAGCCACCTTCCGCTGCACAAGTGGTTGCAGGCCATCCACCTCATGTGCTCGTCAAAGAAGGGCATTTCCTCGCACCAGATGCACCGGGTTCTGGAATGCACCTACAAGACGGCCTGGTTCCTGTCGCACCGCATTCGCGAGGCCATGCGCTCGGATGACTTCACACCCATGGGCGGCAACGGCAAATTCGTTGAGGTTGACGAAACCTACATTGGCCGTCTGGCGGGCGTTCCCAAGCAGACGACCGGATCGGCTCACAAGAACACCGTGCTTACCCTTGTCGAGCGCGGCGGCATTGCCCGTTCGTTCCATATCGACAGCACGTCGATTGCCAAGGTGGTCCCGATTGTTCGCGCCAACATCGCAAAGGAAACGGCGCTGATGACCGATGAAGCTCATGTCTACAAGCGTGTCGGCGGCGAGTTCGTTTCCCATGGCCGCGTCGAACATGGCGTCAACGAATATGGCCGCATCGAAATCAACGGCGCTGGCGAGCGCATCAACATCAACACCAATACCGTCGAAGGCTTCTATTCGATTTTCAAGCGCGGCATGAAAGGCGTTTACCAGCATTGCGCCGAACACCATCTGCACCGCTATCTGGCCGAATTTGACTTCCGCTATTCAAACCGTTCGGCCATGGGCATTGAGGACAACGTTCGCTCGCTGATCGCTCTAAAAGGTGCAAAGGGACGCCGTTTGGTGTATCGTGAGCGGACTTGAACGCGAACGCGGTATCCCTACGCAAAGTGCATCATACCGCTTAGAAGACGAAGGATGCCTGATAGGCTATATGACCGAAGCCGGCTAAAGAACCTAATTCACTATGTGATTTGGGCCGCTGGCTCTCACCCAAAATTTGGAGCTACCAAGCTCTACAAGATCGCGTGGTTTGCCGACGCTCGTCGCTACATGCTTTCGGGACAATCGATCACAGGAGCCCCCTACATTCGCGAGAAGCGCGGTCCTATCCCGCGAGATGGTATGGCCATTAGGAGTGAATTGGTCAGAGATGGTGCCATCGAACAATGGGAAGACAGGGTCTATGATCGCCCGATATGGCGTTTCAAGGTTTTGCAAAAGCCTGATCAGCATTGGTTCAGCGCTGAAGAAAAAGCGGCCATAGACTATTGGATAAAGCACATTGTCGAGGATCATACGGCAGAATCGATAAGCGAAGAATCCCATGATTACGCATGGGAGATCGCAAAGATGAAAGAGCCACTTCCATTTACTGCGCTATTGGCCTCGCGCATCCGTGAGCCGAACGAGGAAGAGAGAAAGCGTCACTTGGCGCGCGCCAGGGAACGTGGACTTATTTAATGCTTGACGTTTGCGAGGAGGAGGAAGTTCGCCTCGCCGTGAATGACGCATTGGAGAAATGGCCTAGGGCTGAAGATGCGTGGAACATGGTTGTATGGGTACTTTCCCGGGATCAATACGCAGGGCAGCCCTTGGTAGCCCCAATCCGATCATTTGTGTTTGATGGTGCGCGTTCCATAGGTATGCCATCAATCGATGTCTTCTTCGCCGTGGACGGCAGCCGCATCGTAATCAAGGATGTCAATTTTTATGACTCACCCTACGCAAAAGCAGGACACGCCTAAGCCGCAAATCGACAAGTTCCGCGAGGCCGCCCGCGAGCTGGAAACCGACCAGTCAGAGGAAGCCTTTGACCGCGTGTTAAAGAAGGTGGTGAAGGCGCCGCCGCCGAAGGAAGACAAGCCGCCGCAACCTAAGAAGCCTTAGCCAATCCCCCCTAAACGACGAGGCACGGCGTCTCTATTCGGGCGCGCCTATCGGAACCTTTAGCATAGATTCCGAATTCGCCATTTTTTGGGTCTGCTGTTTCAAAAAGTCCTGGAGGATACGGTCAAAACGTTCCCGTCGAATGTGCCACTCTTTGTATGATCTCTGGTATTTTATGGGGAGGTGATCGGCCTCTGGGACTACGGCCTCGCTTATTTGCATTTCAGAGATGCTTTTGAAGTCGGGTGGGATCATCCCGTGGGGTGCAACATTTTCAATTTGCCTATCCCAGTCAGAAATCAATCGGCTTAGCGACGGTTCGCGAAAGTCGTGCGTCGGATTAAGATCGGAAGCGAACCGCTCAATGTGAGTTGCACGCATTTTCGAACTATCGACCATATCCAGTGCGATCTTTTGAAAGGCTGCCGCCCGCCAAAAATCATCTGATGCTTTCGCACGCTGATCGTAGCGGTGTTTGACGGCCTCAACGGTTGCCTTCATCTGTCCTAACGTGCGCGAAACGTCATCGTTGATCCGCTTCGCCACCTCATCGGTGTGCTTGTCTGTTTGCTCTGCTGTCTCTTTGGTCGCCCTGGCTAGACGTGCCGCTGCTTCGTCTTCGGCGGCAACGGCCTGCGTTCCGGCCGACCAGAAAAGGCAACATGCAACCAATAGCAAAACGCCGTGCGTTACCGGATGACCGATGAGGAACCAGAGATAGCCCGCAAGAGTCTCTGCAGGTTCCATCAGGCCGGCACCGTTGAACCATTCAGCGGTGAAATAGCCGGGGATGAGCGCCAGCACGACCGTCCCAATCTTGGTGCGGTGCATTTTTGACGACGCGGCGATAATGCGCCGCGCCCTTTCAATGGCGGGCGGCTTGATCTCAGTCGGTAGCTGATTTTTCCCCATGCGCGGTTCATATCAGAACCGCCTTGCCGCGTCATCGGGTCTGTCAAATATATAATCGCCGAGCAAAGGCAAGAACATTACGGGAACGATCGAACGTTGTGCCTTGATGGCGCCGCATTGGCTACGGATCGGAAAGCCGCTGTTCCGCCAAGCATGGACGCTACTTGCGCTTGTCCTCGACCGCATCCCAGAACAGGCTCGCAATATCGGCGCCACCAAAACGCTGCACCTCGCGCACGCCGGTCGGCGACGTCACGTTGATCTCGGTCATGTAGTCACCGATCACGTCGATGCCGACGAGGATAAAGCCGCGCTCCTTCAGTGACGGGCCGATGCGGGCGCAGATCTCGCGTTCGCGCTCCGTTAGTTCCGTTTTTTCGGCGCGGCCGCCGACATGCATGTTGGAGCGGGAATCAGTCTCGGCCGGCACCCGGTTGATGGCGCCGACCGGCTCGCCGTCGATCAGGATGATGCGCTTGTCGCCGGCTCGCACCTCCTTCAGATAACGCTGAACGATGTAGGGCTCGCGGAACATCTGGCCGAACATTTCGAGCAGCGAGGCGAGGTTGCGATCGGCCTCGTGCAGGTGGAAGATGCCGGCGCCGCCATTGCCGTAGAGCGGCTTGACGATGATGTCGCCGAATTCCTTGCGAAAGGCGGCAACCTCTTGGCTGTCCTTGGCGATCAGCGTTTCCGGCATCAGGTCGGGAAACTCGGTGACGAAGATTTTTTCCGGGCTGTTGCGCACCCAGGCCGGGTCGTTGACCACCAGCGTCCTGGGATGGATGCGCTCGAGCATATGCGTCGTGGTGATGTAGTTCATGTCGAAAGGCGGGTCCTGCCTGAGCAGGACGACGTCCATCTCCGACAGGTCGGTGCGCACTTTCTCGCCGAGTGAATAGTGACTGCCCTTCTCGTCGCGGACCTGCATTTCCTCGACGCCGGCAAACACCTTGCCGTCACGCAGCGACAGCCGGTCGGGCGTATAATGGAACAGCTGGTGGCCGCGCCGCTGCGCTTCCAGCGACAGCGCAAACGACGTGTCGCCGGCAATCGAGACGGTGGAGATGTGGTCCATCTGGACAGCGACTTTCAGGGGCATGGCGGATCTCCGGCGGATCGGATGGGCTGCTTGCCCTTACAACCTCGCCGGTCATCTGCCAATCGCGACATTTTGAGGAGCGCCTGCTGGGCCTCGATGAGGCGCAGGCGGAGCGCCCTTGTCAGTTCGGCTGCGCCGGCGGCAACGATTCCCGTTCGGGGGGCCGGTCGGGTTTCGATGCCACGCTCGGCTATCTCAGAAATTGCCTCCGTGGCACCTTGCGCGTCAAGGCGATCTGACGAGCGACTTGTCAGACATAAGCCCGCGAATTTGCTTTTTCTCCCTTGCTCCCCCGACCGGGCTGGCTAGGATGCGCGCCGACCGAGCCTACGGTGCCGCGCGTCCTTTTGGACGCGCAAACGACGCTGTAGCACTTTGATTTTGCGCATGATCCTTTCCGTAAATCGCAACCGATTTTCGGGGCCATGCGCGAGGAGAAAAAAATGATGCCATCGGCGCGCTTTGCCGACCTTGAGGGCGCTTCGGTGCTGATCACCGGCGGTGGCTCCGGCATCGGCGCGGCGCTGACCGAGGGTTTTGCCCGCCAGGGGGCAAAGGTCGCCTTCATCGACATCGCCGACGCCCCGAGCCTGGCGCTGGCCGACCGCATCGAAAAGGATCTCGGCCGCCGCCCCCTCTATCTCAAGACCGACATACGCGACGTCGAGGCGCTGCGGGCTTCGGCCGCCAGGGCCGCAGAGGCGCATGGCGACGTCACCGTGCTGGTCAACAATGCAGCACTTGACGATCGCCACGCGGTGGAAGACGTCACCGTGGAGTTCTGGGACAACAACCAGGCGGTCAACCTGCGTCCGCATTTCTTCTCCGCACAGGCGGTGGCGCCGGGCATGAAGCGCGCCGGCGGCGGCTCGATCATCAACTTCACGTCGACGTCGTTCCTGATCAATCACCCCGACATGCCGGCCTATACCGCCGCCAAGGCCGGAATCGTCGGCCTGACCAAGGGGCTTGCCGGCAAGCTCGGCGCCGACGGCATTCGCGTCAATGCGATCGCACCCGGCTGGGTGATCACCGAGCGGCAGAAGCAGCTCTGGGTCACCGAAAAGGCGCTCTCCGCCCACGTGGCCAAGCAATGCATCAAGCAGGTGATGCAGCCGGAAGACGTCGTCGGCACGGTGCTGTTCCTGGCGTCGGACGCTTCGCGCATGCTGACCGCGCAGATGCTGATCGTCGACGGGGGCTTCCTGTGAACTCAGCGAGCAACGTGCCTTCTGTGGCCGCCGTCGATTGGGGCACCACCCGTCTCAGGGTCTGGCTGGTCGATGAGGCCGGAAATGTCCTCGCCGAGCGTCGCGGCGACGACGGGCTGATCACCGCGCAGGCGGCCGGATTTTCGACCATCCTCGAAGGACATCTGGCGGCGATGGGCGCGCCGAAAACGATGCCCGTGATCATCTGCGGCATGGCCGGCTCGCGCCAGGGCTGGCTGGAGGCGCCCTATGTCAGCGTGCCGGCGCCGATCGGCGCCATCCTTGCCGGTGCTGCGCGCGTTCCAGGCCAGCGCCGCGATATCCGCATCGTGCCGGGCCTTGCCCAGCGCCAGGCCGACGCGCCTGACGTCATGCGCGGCGAGGAAACGCAGCTTGCCGGCGCCGGTTTGCCGGCAACAAGCCGCCATCTCGTCTGCATGCCCGGCACCCACTCCAAATGGGTGCTGGTCGAGGACGGCGCCGTTGCCGGTTTTGGCACCTGGCCGACCGGCGAGCTGTTTTCGGTGCTGGCGGCGCATTCGATCCTGCGCCATTCGCTGGGCGAGCAGCCCAAGCCGGTTGCACCAGGCAATCCGTTTTTCCAGCGCTGGTGCGAGATCGCGCTGGCCGAGGGCGGCGATGTCACATCGAGGCTGTTCTCGATCCGCGCTGCGGGCCTATTGCAGGACCTGAAACCCGACGATGCCGCTGCTTGCCTGTCCGGCCTGCTGATCGGCGGCGAGATCGCCTCGGCCAGCCGCCGCTATCGAAAAGGCGCGGCGTCGATCGTGCTGGTCGCATCCGGCGCGCTCGGCACCCTCTACACTGAGGCGCTCGGTCTTGCCGGGCTTGCGGTGAGAGCCGTCGATGCCGACGAGGCGGTGCGTGCCGGCCTCATCGAGGCGGCGCGCAAAAATGGCATGATTGCCCAGACATGATCGACAACAGCGGAGTTGCCGCATGACCGAGACCGCATCGTTTCCGAAGCTCGAGCGCGGGCTTGTCGCCATCCTGCGCGGCCTCAAGCCGGACGAGGCGGTGGCCGTCGGCCGGGCGATCTTCGAGGCCGGCATCGAAACGATCGAAGTGCCGCTCAATTCGCCGGATCCGTTTGTCTCCATCGCGAGAATCGTTGAGGCGCTGCCGGCGACGGCATTGGTCGGCGCGGGGACTGTGTTGACCGCAGCCGATGTCGACGGATTGGAGAAGGCCGGCGGGCGGCTGCTGGTCAGCCCCAACATCGATGCCGAGGTCATGGGTCGCGCCATGAATTACGGCATGGTGACGATGCCGGGCGTATTCACGCCGACCGAAGCCTTCCAGGCCATCGGGCTCGGCGCCTCGGCGCTGAAATTCTTCCCGGCCAGCGTGCTCGGCGCGGCCGGGATCGCGGCGATGCGCGCCGTTTTGCCGGCTGAGACGCTGGTCGGCGCGGTCGGCGGCGTGTCGGAGAAGGACTTTGCCGGCTACAAGGCGGCCGGTGTCAGCGTCTTCGGCCTCGGCTCCAGTCTGTTCAAGCCTGGTATGAGCGTCGACGAGGTGGCAACGCGGGCGCAGGCCGCAGTCGCGGCCTGGGACGCAGCGTTTGGAGCAGCGCCATGAGCGAAGCCATCGTTTCGGTTTTTTCCGACCATGTCTGTCAACTCGGCGAAGGCCCGAGCTATGACCCCGCCACCGAAACGCTCTACTGGTTCGACATCGTCAACGGCCAGCTTCTGGAAAAGCCCCTGTCCGGCGGTGCCGTCAAAATCCACGAGCTTGGCCAAATGGCCAGCGCGATCGCCGTCGTCGACGACAAAAGACAGTTGATCGCCACCGAAACCGGCCTGCATGTCCGCGACGTGGCGACCGGCAAAATGACGCTGCATACGGCCATCGAGGCCGACAATCCGGCGACGCGCTCGAACGATTCGCGCGTCCATCCCTGCGGCGCCTTTTGGGTCGGCACGATGGGCAAGGGCGAGGCAAAGGCCGCTGGCTCGATCTACTGGTTCTTCAGGGGTGAATTGCGCCGGCTCTATTCAGACATCACGGTGTCGAACTCGATCTGTTTTTCCGAAGATGGAACCGTTGCCCATTACACCGATACCAGCACCGGCCTGTTGATGCGCGTCGGCTGCGATCCGGCGGCCGGCCTGCCGGCTGGCGAGCCAAAAATCTTCGTCGATCACCGCAAGGCCAAGGGCTATATCGACGGTTCGGTGCTCGATCGCGACGGTGTCCTGTGGAACGCCTGCTGGGGCGGCAGCGTCGTTGAAGCCTACGGGCCTGACGGCAAGCTCATCCGTTCGGTCGCGATGCCGGTGACGCAGCCGTCCTGCCCGGCCTTTGTCGGCAGGAATGCCGACCGGCTGGCGGTCACCTCCGCCTGGTCGGGCAAGGATGAGAAACAGCGCCTGCTGGATCCGCAAGCCGGCATGACGTTTCTGCTCGACATTCCGGTCAACGGCCGCTTCGAGCCGCGCGTGCTGATTGGCTAGGCTGACGTCGATTTCGCGAAAGCCTGATACATCCGCCATGCGATGGTAGGCAGTCGCGCTGCCAGGCCCGTTCATCGCCAGGAATCGTTGATGCCATGTCAAGCCGCAGGCCGAAGCTGATCCTACTCTACGAGCCGGAAAACGCCTGCTTCGAGCGGCTGGTTGCTGATGGCCACGTGCCGGGGCGCGCCGCCGAAATCGCCTCCTATCTGGCGCAATCGACCGACATCGCCCCTGAGTTCGACGCGCTGGCCGCAGCCTGCCAGACGCGCGGCCTGTCCTTCGCGCCGGTGGCGCTCGACGATGCCGCAAATCTGCTTGCCGGTGAGGATCCGAAGACGACGCTGGTGTGGACGCTGACCGACGGCATCGCCTATTTCCGTGGCGGTGCGGCGCCGGCGCTGGCAAGGCTGAACGGCCTGAAGCTGCTCGGCGCCGATGATGCGCTGTTTGCGCTCTGCCAGGACAAGTTCCGCTCCGGCGCCGTGCTCGGCGCACTCGGCCTGCCGGTGCCGCAATCCGGTTTGGCACGCGACGGACGCTGGCTGGTCGAGCCACCGGCTTCGCCAGCCGGCTGGTTCGTCAAGCCGAGCCGGCTCGGCGCCAAGATTGGCATCTGGCCGGATTCGCGCAGCAGAGATCTCGGCCACGCGCTTGAGCTTAGCCGGCGCGTCTTCGCTGCCTATCGCGACGATGTCGTCGTGCAGCCCTACGTCACCGGGCGCAATGCGCGCGCCAGTTTTCTCGGTCTGAATCCGGACACCGGCGTCGAAGCGCTCGGCATCGTCTTTGTCGAGTCGGGAAGTGATTTCCAGACAATGGAAGACAGCCTGGCGCTCTACGGCGACACCGGCGAGGCTGCCAGGGCGGCGGGAACATATGCCGAGCCGGTGCTGCTGCCGGTTGCCGCCAGCCAGCCGCGAGCCGATGCAAGGATCCGACGGATCGCGCAAAGCCTGATCGCCGGGCTTGGCCTGCGGGATGTGTTTTCCGTCGATTTCCGGATCGAAGCCGACGACAGCATCCACCTCATCGAGTTCGAGGTCTGCCCGGGCCTGCCTTGCTTCGATTTCCGCGCCTATTGCCGTACGCAATGGCAGATGGGCCTCGCCGATGCGATGGCCGCGACCGCCGCGAGCCGTTTTTTCGCCTCGCCCACGAAATGAGCAGCGCCCGCGTACGCAGCCGCGCCGACGGGCCAGGACCGTGCCTCGACAAACGGCTTGCGTTCCGACATTTCACTTAATAGGGTGTTAAGTGAAGGAGGCGCTCGGTGAAAGTCGACCCTGCGACATCCCCGGAGGTAGCCGCGCTGGCGACGACGGAAGCCGGCAAGGCCAAGCATGTCGGCGGCCGGATCAAGGCCATTCGCATGGCCCGACGCATTTCGCTTCGCCAGCTGGCCGACATGGTCGGCACGACGGCGAGCTTCATCAGCCAGCTCGAGCGCAATCTGAGCGGCGCCAGTGCCAGCACCCTGATGCGGATCGCGGCAGCCCTGGATCTCGGCATCAACGAGCTGTTCGAGCAGACCGAGGGCGGGTTCCACAAGGTGCTTACCAGAGCCGACCGCCCCCTGCTGCCGATCAGCCACGGTTGCCGAAAGACGCTGCTGTCGCGTCGGCCGATCCATGAATTCGAGGTTTATTCGGGGGAGTTCGACGTCGGCGGCTCGACCGGCGACGAAGCTTACACGCATGGCGGCAAGCACGAGATGTTCGTCGTCCTGAAGGGCACTGTCGAGCTGACGCTGGCAGACGAGCGCTTCGTCATGAACGAAGGCGACAGCATCGAATACGCCACCTCGACGCCGCATCGTACAGAGAATGTCGGCAAGACGCCGGCGCAGGTGCTCTGGATCATCGCGCCCCCGACCAGTGGCGCGGCGGAACTCAATCGATACACGCCCGGACAAGGCTCGCAGCCGGACGGACCGAACTAATGCGGGTGCACATAAATGGGAGATAAAAAATGAAGACCAGGATCGGACAGGTGGCCGCGCTCGGGCTGCTGATGATCACCACAGCAGCGCTTGCGCAGAGCAAGTCGGTGGCGGGCGAGGTGGCAGAGGGCTCGCTGAAGGGCAAGACGCTCACCTTCGTCTCGTATGGAGGCATTTATCAGGATGGTCAGATCGCAGCGCTGAAAGAGTTCGTCGACAAGTCAGGCGTGACGCTGCTCAGCGACGGGCCAACCGAGATCTCGAAATTGCAGGCGCAGGTCGAGTCCGGCAATGTCACCTGGGACGTTGTCGATACCGGCGATTTCCCGCCCTACGTCTATTGCGGCAAGCTGTTCCAGAAGCTGGACTTCTCAAAGATCGATACGTCCAACATTCCGGAGGGCCAGATCAGCGAATGCAGCGTGCCGGCCATGAACTATGGCGTGGTGCTGATGTACAACACCGAAAAGTACAAGGATAACCCGCCCAAGAGCTGGAAGGATTTCTTCGACATCGAGAAATTCCCGGGCTCGCGCGCCCTGGAGGGCAGCGGCGATCTGTCCGGCGGCATGATCGAGCAGGCGCTGCTCGCCGCCGGCGGGTCGGTCGAAAACATGACGGTTGCCGATATCGACAAGGCTATCGAGAAGGTGAAATCGCTCGGCCCGGACACGATCTTCTGGAAGACCGGCGCCGATTCCCAGCAGCTCGCCGAATCCGGCGAAGCCGACATGATCGCGATGTGGACTGGACGTGCCATGACCGCGGTGAAGAACGGCGCGAAGTACACGCCGGCGTGGCAGGACTGGCTGGTGGTGATGGACCAGATGACCATTCCGATGGGCGTCAAGGACCCCGACGCGGCGCATGCGCTGATCAACGCCTACCTCGGCAAGAGCGCGCAGGAGACGCTTGCAAAAACCACCTCGTATACCCCGATCCACAAGGACGCGAAGCCCGAAGTGGACGAGATCACCGCGGCGTTCATGACCAACACGCCGGACAAGCTGAAGCTTGGCTATCAGCAGAACATCAAGTTCTGGGTGGAGAACTTCGAGGTGGCGAACGAAAAGTGGAATGGGTTGATGGCCGGCAATTAGGTCCGCCGCCGTGGCAACGAGAGCAATCGACAGCCGGGACACTGTTCCGGCTGTCACGGCAGACGGCCGGCGGCGCTGGTTTCGTGGACAGGCTTTCTGGCTCGTCGCGCCGGCGCTGCTGCTGCTCGTCATCTGCCTGGGCCTGCCGCTCGCCATCGTGACCTTGCGCAGCTTTTCCGAGCCGCAATGGGGATGGCAAAACTATGCCTGGTTCTTCGGCACACCGGTCAATCTGACGGTGCTTCAGCGGACCTTCGCGATCTCCGCCTGGGTGACGCTGGTATGTCTCATCGCCGGCTATCCCTATGCCTATGTGATGACCGCGGTCGGACCCAGGATGCGGCTCGTCCTCATCCTGTGCGTGCTGGTGCCGTTCTGGGTGAGCGGCGTGGTGCGCACTCTGGCATGGGTCATCCTGCTGCAGGATTCCGGCGTGATCAACTCCGTCATCAGGGCAGTCGGCCTCAGCCCGGTCAAGCTGATCCGCACGCAGACAGGCGTGGTGATCGGCATGGCGCAGGTGCTGTTGCCGTTCATGATCCTGCCGCTCTATTCGGTGATGAAGACGATCGACCTGCGGCTCATGCAGGCGGCACGGAGCCTCGGCGCGAGCCCGGCGCGCGCCTTTGCCCAGGTTTATCTGCCGCTCTCGCTTCCGGGCGTCTACGCGGGCGCCATCATCGTCTTCATTCTTGCACTCGGCTTCTACATCACCCCGGCGCTGCTCGGTGGTCCGCGATCGACCATGCTCTCGACCCTGATCCAGAACCAGGTGCTCAGCCTGCTCAACTGGGGCCGCGGCGGTGCGATGGGTGTGGTGCTGTTGATCGCGACCTTCGTCCTGCTCGCGCTCGCCGCGCCGCTATCGCGTCAACCGCACAAGACGGGCTCGAGGCGCTGATGAAACAGTCCGGTCGAATCCTGCTCGGTCTGTACTGCCTGCTGGTAGCGGTCTGGCTGGTCGCACCGACAATCGTTGTCGTGCCGATGTCGTTCAACGACAAGAAGTCGCTGGCCTTTCCGCCATCCGGCTTTTCCTGGCAGTGGTACCAGAACTTTTTCACCAACCCCGAATGGTCGGCGAGCCTGGTCGGCTCGCTCAAGGTTGCCGTCGTCACGGCGCTGTTCGCCACCGTCATCGGCACGCTGGCGGCATTCGGCCTCGATCGCATGAAAAGTCGCGTCAGCGGCGTGCTGCGCGCGCTGCTGATCACGCCAATGGTCGTGCCGGGGGTGGTGCTCGCCGTCGGAATCTACGCGGTCTATCTCGATACGCGGTTGGTGGGCACCATGACCGGCTTCGTGCTGGCCCACACGATGCTCGCCGTTCCTTTCGTCATCATCGCCGTCTCCGCCAGCCTGGAAGTCTTCGACAAACGGCTTGAGACTGCTGCTGCCAGCCTCGGCGCGACCCGGCTGACGGCGTTCAGGACGGTGACCTTGCCGCTGATCGCGCCGGGCATCCTGTCGGGGCTGCTGTTTGCGTTCGTGACCTCATTCGACGAGATCATCGTCGCGCTGTTCATCACCAGCCCGTATCTGAAAACACTGCCGGTCCAGATATTCTCGAGCATCACCCGGGACGCCGACCCCACCGTTGCGGCAGTGGGCACGCTGCTCTTCATCGTGACGTCGCTGGTGATCGGGGCGGGGCTGCTGATCGGTTCGAGACAGGGAAAACGTTGACATGGCCTCACCATCGACCCGCGGCGCAGCCATAGATCTCAAATCCGTCAGCAAACACTATGGCAGCTTCATCGCCCTCGACAAGGTCTCGCTGCGCATCGAGCCGGGGGAGTTCATGACGCTGCTCGGACCCAGCGGTTCGGGCAAGACGACCACACTCAACGTCGTCGCCGGCTTCACCGAAGTCAGCTCGGGTTCACTTGACGTCGGCGGCAAAAGCGTCATCGGCGTACCGGCGCACAAACGCAATATCGGCGTCGTCTTCCAGCACTACGCGCTATTCCCGCATATGACGGTGAGCAGGAACGTCGCATATCCGCTGACCCTGCGCGGCATCGCCAATCCCGATCGCGCGGCCCGGGTGCGCAAGGCGCTGGACATGGTGAGGATGGCCGATTTCGGCCACCGCTTCCCCAGCGAGCTCTCCGGCGGACAGCAGCAGCGCGTCGCGCTGGCCCGTGCCATCGTATTCGACCCGCCGCTGCTCTTGATGGACGAGCCGCTCGGCGCACTCGACAAGAAGCTGCGTGAATGGCTGCAGCTCGAGATCAAACGGATCCACAGGGAATTGGGCACCACCTTCGTCTACGTCACGCACGATCAGGAGGAGGCCCTGGTCCTCTCGGACCGCATCGCCGTGTTCAACCAGGGACGCATCGAGCAGATCGGCACCGGTCGCCAACTCTACGACGAGCCCGAGACGTTGTTCGTCGGAAAGTTCGTCGGCGACTCGACGATACTGCGTGGTGCAGCCTCCACCTCCGGCAACGAGACCGCCATCGACGTAGCCGGATGGAAAGTGGCCGCCGCCAAACGCCTTGCCGACGGCGCCAAGCCGGTGATGCTGCTGCGGCCGGAGAAGCTGAGCCTCGCCAGGCGGGGAAAGGGCGGACAAGATCGAAACACCCTGCCCGGGCGCATCGGCGAGGCCATCTATCTCGGATCTGGCTCCAAATACGAGGTCGTGCTGGCCGACACCTCGAAGGCGATCGTGCGCTCGACGCTGGAGGCCGAGACCTTCGCCATCGGCGACGAGGTCGACCTCGTATTCGCGGGCAGCGACGTGAAGCTGCTGGCCGACGACGAAAACGCCGATTTCACGCTGACCTAAAATCCTGTCTGGGAAATCGCGACAATGGACGTGAAGAAGAACGGCGACGTTTCATTTTGGTATGCCGACATCGGCGGGGTGCCCGGCTATCGGCCGCCGCTGCAGGGCGATATCGTGGCCGACGTCTGCATCGTCGGGGCCGGCTACACCGGCCTTTGGACCGCCTATTATCTGAAGCAGGCGGCCCCGCATCTCAATATTGTCGTCATCGAGAAGGAGTTCGCCGGCTTCGGTGCTTCGGGGCGCAATGGCGGCTGGCTGTCCGGCGGGTTCTCTTGGTCGCGCGAAAAATATCAGGAGGCAACCTCGCGCGCTGCAGTCATCGCCATGCAGGCGGCAATGACGGGCACGGTGAACGAGGTCATATCGGTTGCGGAAGCTGAAGGCATCGACGCCGACATTCGTCGCACCGACGAACTGCTGGTCGCAACCAACGAGGCGCAGGAGCAGCGCGCCAAGGCGATGTATGCCCATGCCAGATCCTGGGCGCTGACCGACGAGCGCGTCGGGTATATCGATGCAGCCGAGATGCGTCGGCGCATAGCGGTGCACAACGCCCGCGGCGCCTTCGTCATCAAGAAGGTTGCGCGGATTCAGCCGGCAAAGCTGGTGCAGGGGCTCGCCAGGGCAGTGGAGCGGCTCGGCGTCCCGATCTACGAACAGACGACCGTGCTGTCGATCGAGAAGGGCACGGTCGCAACCAACCGGGGCGTGGTGCGAGCCGAAAAGATCGTGCGGGCGACCGAGGGCTTTACCGCGGGAATCGCCGGCCACGAAAGACTGTGGTTGGCGCTCAACAGCGCCATCGTGGTCACCGAGCCGCTTTCCGACAAGCTGTGGAGCGAAATCGGCTGGGATGGCTACGAGGTGCTCGGCGATGCCGCGCACACTTACTGCTACGCCCAGCGCACCCGGGAAGGACGCATTGCCATGGGCGGGCGCGGGGTGCCCTATCGGTTCGGCTCGAAGACCGACGTTCGAGGCGTCACCCAGCAGGCGACGATCGACAAGCTGCATAAAATCCTGACGACGCTTCTGCCGCAGACCAAGGGGCTCAAGCTCGACCACGCGTGGTGTGGAACGCTGGGCGTGCCGCGCGACTGGTGCACGACGGTGGGCTTTGACAGGCACACCGGAATAGGCTGGGCCGGCGGTTATGTCGGCCTCGGCGTTTCCACCTCGAACCTCTCGGGGCGCACTCTGCGCGATCTGCTGCTGGGCAACGACACCGAGTTGACGCGGCTTCCCTGGGTCAATCGAACCGTGCGCAAGTGGGAGCCAGAGCCGCTGCGCTGGCTTGGCGTCCATTCGATGTATCAGCTCTATCGAATTGCCGACGAGCGGGAAGCAAAGGGGCTGCCGCGCACGTCGCGGCTGGCCGCCGTGGCCGATCGCATCACCGGGCACTGAACCGCATCACTTCAGGGATTTAGCAATGATCGACTTCAAGACCTTCGCCCACCTGGCGCATATCGACCTCGGTGAGCCCCAGCCGAAGCCCACCTCGCTGGAAGGCGATCAGATGGAAGCAGCCAACACGCTTTGGACGTCGGAGGATGGCAAGATCGAAGTCGGTGTCTGGGAATGCTCGCAAGGCCGGTTCACCGCGCGCCGTGACACGAATTCCGAGATTTGCCACATCGTGTCCGGCCGCGTGACGCTGCACGGTCCTGGTGGCGCAGCCAAAGATGTCGGACCCGGCGAATTGCTCGTCCTGCCGCTTGGCTGGGAGGGCGAATGGACCATCCATGAGAAAACGCGCAAGCTTTACATCCTGCATTCGGTCTGAACGCCGCGGGCACGTTCGCGACGGTTCCAAATGACTATGCACGCCACGGCTGTGGCCGCTGAACTAAACCCCTTCGACCAGCACGATCTCGCCGTCGGCCACCTTCTGCCGGATCGCGACGGCGCGCTGGTATTCGGGCGAGTGATAGCAATCGTGCGCCGCAGCCAATGACGGAAACTCGATGATCACGTTGCGGTCGCGGCCCGGCCCTTCTGCTTTTTCATGTGCACCGCCTCGTGCCAGGAAAACGGCGCCGAAACGATCGAAAGCCGGTTTGGCGGCAGTGACATAGTCCTTGTAACCTTCCGCATCGCGTACATCGACGCGGGCGATCCAGTATCCCTTCGGCATGCTTGTTCTCCGAATTGTTAGGCCGAGCGCATTTCGTCAAGAATTGCTTCCGCGACCGCTCGCTTGTCGGCGGCGCTGACGATCGGCCGGCCGACGACGAGATGGCTGGAGCCGTTGCGGATCGCCTGCGCCGGCGTGACGACGCGTTTCTGGTCGCCATGGTCGCTGCCCTTGGGCCGTATCCCCGGCGTGACGACGGCCATGTTGGGGCCGACGATCCGGCGCACCGCCTCCGCTTCCTCGGCCGAGCAGACGATGCCGCCCATGCCGGCATGCAGCGCCTGCTCGGAGCGCCTCAGCACCAGCGTATGCGGGTCATGCTCATAACCGGCGTCGATCACGTCCTGCTCGTCCATCGAGGTCAGCACGGTGACGCCAAGCAGGCAGAGATCGCTGCCCCTGGCGGCCGCGACCGCTGCCTTCATCGTCTTCGGATAGGCGTGCAGCGTCAGCATGGTCATGCCCATCCTGGCAATGGCCTCGACGCCCTTGGCTACCGTGTTGTCGATGTCGAGCAGCTTCATGTCGAGGAAGATCCTGGTGCCGCCGCTGGCGAGCTCGCGGGCGAAGTCGAGGCCGCCGGCGAAGGCGAGCTGATAGCCGATCTTGTAGAAGGAGACAACCCCGTCGAGCTCGCGCACCACCGTCTCGGCGTCCTTCAGCGTCGGCACGTCGAGGCCGACGATCAGCCTGTCTTGCATGGTGCTGGCGCGCTCCTGGATCACGCCTCGATCCGCGTCGACAGCAGGCGCGAGGTTTCGATCAGCGTGCGGCATAGGTGCTCCATCGATCTGTGCAGTCGCTCGTCCCTGAAATTCCCGTCCTCGTCGAAGGCGTTGCCGCCCTCCGGGACAGAGCACTCCGGCGTCACCACCTCCATCTGGCAGCGCACCAGCACGGCGCGCAGATGGTTGATGCAGCGTACCCCGGCGAAATGTCCTTTGGAAGACGAACAAAGGCCAGCGGGCTTGCCGGTGAACGGCCTGAACGACCGCCCGTCATCCGTGCGCACCCGGCTCACCCAATCGATGGTATTCTTGAGCAGCGGCGGGATCGAGCCGTTATATTCGGGCGTCGCGATCAGCAGCCCGTCATGGGCCGCAATTTGCCGGGCAAGCTTGATGGCGTTCTCGGGAATGCCTTTCTCCTTTTCCAGGTCCTCGTCGAGGATCGGCAGCGGATAGTCGGCAAGCGAGATGCGGGTCACCTCGGCGCCGTGCAGGGCGAGTTCCTTCTGCGCCACATCGGCGGTCCTGCCGCTGTAGGCGCCAGAGCGATTCGAACCGGCGAAGACGAGAATTTTCGCGATCACTGCCATCGGGCCCCCTTGTTCCCGGACAGGTACAGCCAGGGATCTGTCAAATCAACGCCAACTTCGTCATCCCTGGGCGGAGCAGGAGCGAAGCTCCGTCGCGGAGACCCTGGGATCCATTCCGCGACCTTGGCCGCGGAGTGCCGCGGAGCAGAATTCTGTACCGCTGCGGTGCTCAGATGTCCCGGCATGGATTCTCGGGTCTGGGCTGCGTCGCTACGCTCCCGTGGATGACGAAGTGACGCGCGTTTCCACTAATCGCCGAACGGCTTTGCGCAGAGAAGCTAATGCGCCCCGCGCCGGTAGATCCACAGCTGCGTAGGAGGGATGTTGCGGATGACGAAATGGAAATGCTCGACCGTGTAGTCGCCGCGGCCGGGCGGGATCGGCGACAGCGGGCCGTAGGTCAGCTGCACGACCGGGCGGCCTGTCGGGATGCGGTCGAGAAGGCTTTCGACGTAGGCGACGCGCTGTTCGACCGGGAAATTGAGCAATGGCACGCCGGAGATGACCGAATCGAAGGTCAGGCCGCTCTTGTCGCCGAGCGTCGCATCGAGATTGAAGGCATCGCCCTCGATGACGTTGACGTCGGGATAGAGCTGGCGCAGATGGCGCACGAAATCGGGGGAGTATTCGACTGCGTAGAGATTTTCAGGCTTTACGCCGTGGGCGAGGATGGCTCGGGTGATGACACCGGTGCCGGGCCCGACTTCGAGCACCGGCAGGCCCGACATCGGGTTGACGACGGAGGCCATCTTGCGGGCCGTGATGGAACTGGTCGGCACGATCGAACCGACCGCCTTCGGCTTGTCGATCCAGCCCTTGAAGAACTTCAGTTCGTCGTCGAACTTCTCTGCCAGCGTCTTTCGCAGTCCGGGACCATGTGCCATGCAAGTTCTCCTGAACGGTCCCCCGAGTGGCTACTTAGCAGCTACGGGCTTCAAGGCAAGGCGGACGCCGGTATAAGGTGTTGATGACGCTAGGGGAGCTTCCCCTCGGCTGTATTCTACATCCGATCGGCGAGAGTCGCCATCAGCGCTCGCTGAAGGTCTCGAAAAAGTCCTTCATGCGGGCGAAAAAGCCGCTCGACTGCGGCGAATTATCCTTCGAGGAAAGCTGCTCGAACTCCTCCAGCAGCTCGCGCTGGCGGCGGGATAGGTTCTGCGGCGTCTCGACCGCGGTCTGGATGTAGAGATCGCCGACATTGTGCTGGCGCAGCACCGGCATGCCCTTGCCCTTGAGGCGGAACTGGCGGCCGTTCTGGGTGCCTTCCGGCACCTTGACCTTCGTCTGGGTGCCGTCCAGCGTCGTCACCTCGAAGGAACCGCCAAGGGCAGCCGTCGTCATTGAGATCGGCACCTTGCAGTAGAGATCGGCGCCGTCGCGCTGGAAGAATTCGTGCGGCTTGACCGCCAGGAAAATATAAAGATCGCCCGACGGGCCGCCGCGCAGGCCGGCCTCGCCCTCATTGGCAAGGCGGATGCGGGTGCCGTCCTCAATGCCGGCCGGGATGTTGACCGACAGCGAGCGCTCCTCGGTGACGCGGCCCTGGCCGGCGCATTTCGCGCACGGCTCCTTGATGGTCTGGCCACGTCCCTGGCATTGCGGGCAGGTGCGCTCGATCGAGAAGAAACCTTGCGTGGCGCGCACCTTGCCGTGGCCGTTGCACATCGAGCAGGTGACGGGCTGGGTGCCGGGCTTGGCGCCGCTGCCGGAGCATTCCATGCAGGAGATCGATGCCGGCACGTGGATCTGCGCCGTCTTGCCGGCAAACGCCTCCTCCAGTGTGATTTCCATATTGTAGCGCAGGTCTGCACCGCGCTCGCGTCCGCCTGACGAACGGCGCTGACGCCCACCCATCATGTCGCCGAAAATATCCTCGAAGATGTCGGCGAAACCGCCGGCGCCGAAGCCGTGTGCGCCGCCGTTCATGCCGCCCTGTTCGAAGGCGGCGTGGCCGAAACGGTCGTAGGCCGCCCGCTTCTGCGGATCCTTCAACGTCTCGTAGGCTTCGTTGATTTCCTTGAACTTGTGCTCGCAGGCATGATCGCCGGGATTGCGATCGGGGTGGAACTGCATGGCCAGCTTGCGAAAAGCGCTCTTGAGCTCCTTCTCGTCGGCCCCCTTTTGCACGCCCAGCGTTTCGTAGAAATCAGCTTTCATCTTTTCCCGCAGTCCGGATATTCAACGTCTTGAAGCACTTTGCGTCGTTCGCCGGCACGCTGTTCCGATTTAGGTGCGATGGAGCCGGGATGCCAGTGTTGACACGGGCTTGCCCGCACTTTTTCGATCAGGCGCGCACTTTTTCGGCCAGAGTGGCAAAAAAGCCCGGCTTTACGCCGGGCTTTACTACAGCGCCGCGCGTCCTGTTGGACACGCAAAGGACGCTATAGCACTTTGATTTTTGCGCATGATCCTTTCCGGAAATCGATTCCGATTTCGGGGTCATGCGCCTAAACCTGCCGGCAGGCCGCTTAGGCCGACTTCTTCTTGTCGTCGTCCTCGTTGATTTCCTCGAAGTCGGCGTCGACCACGTCGCTGTCCTTGGCCGCGTCCGCCTTGGCGTCAGCTTCCGCGGCTTCCTTCTGCGAAGCCTCATACATGGCCTGGCCGAGCTTCATTGAGGTTTCGGCGAGCGCCTGCGTCTTGGCTTCGATCTCGGCGGCGTCGTCGCCTTCGGCAGCGGTCTTCAGCGCTGCGATCGCATCGGCGATCGCCGTGCGGTCGGCCTCGGAAACCTTCTCGCCATATTCCTTCAGCGACTTTTCCGAGGAATGCACCAGCGCCTCGGCCTGGTTGCGGGCCTCGACCAACGCGCGCCGCTTCTTGTCGGCCTCGGCATTGGCTTCGGCGTCCTTCACCATCTTCTCGATGTCGGCGTCCGAAAGGCCGCCAGACGCCTGAATGCGGATCTGGTGCTCCTTGCCGGTGCCCTTGTCCTTGGCCGAGACGTTGACGATACCGTTGGCGTCGATGTCGAAAGTGACCTCGATCTGCGGCACGCCGCGCGGCGCCGGCGGAATGCCGACCAGGTCGAACTGGCCGAGCGCCTTGTTGTCGGCGGCCATTTCACGCTCGCCCTGGAAGACGCGGATGGTCACGGCCGATTGTGAATCCTCGGCAGTCGAGAACACCTGGCTCTTCTTGGTCGGGATCGTCGTGTTGCGCTCGATCAGCCGCGTGAACACACCACCCAGCGTCTCGATGCCGAGCGACAGCGGCGTCACGTCAAGCAACAGCACGTCCTTGACGTCGCCCTGCAGCACGCCGGCCTGGATGGCGGCGCCCAATGCGACGACCTCATCCGGATTGACGCCCTTGTGCGGCTCCTTGCCGAAGAACTGCTTCACGATCTCCTGGATCTTGGGCATGCGGGTCATGCCGCCGACCAGGACGACCTCGTCGATTTCGCCGGCCTTCAGGCCGGCATCCTTGAGCGCCGCCTTGCAGGGTTCGATCGTGCGCTGGACGAGATCCTCGACCAGGCTCTCGAACTTCGCCCGCGTCAGCTTCAGCGTCAGGTGCTTGGGGCCGGTGGCATCGGCGGTGATGAAGGGCAGGTTGATCTCGGTCTGCGTCGTCGACGACAGCTCGATCTTGGCCTTTTCGGCCGCTTCCTTGAGGCGCTGAAGCGCGAGCTTGTCGCTGCGCAGGTCGATGCCCTGTTCCTTCTTGAACTCGGCCGCCAGATATTCGACCAGACGCATGTCGAAATCCTCGCCGCCGAGGAAGGTGTCGCCATTGGTCGACTTCACCTCGAACACGCCGTCGCCGATTTCGAGCACCGAAATGTCGAACGTGCCGCCGCCAAGGTCATAGACGGCAATGGTCTTGCCTTCCTTCTTGTCGAGGCCGTAGGCAAGTGCGGCCGCGGTCGGCTCGTTGATGATGCGCAGCACTTCCAGGCCGGCGATCTTGCCGGCATCCTTGGTGGCCTGGCGCTGGGCGTCGTTGAAATAGGCCGGAACGGTGATCACCGCCTTCTCGACCTTCTCGCCGAGATAGGCTTCCGCCGTTTCCTTCATCTTCTGCAGGATCATTGCCGAGATCTGGCTGGGCGACTGCTTCTTGCCGCCGGCCTCGACCCAGGCGTCGCCATTGTCGCCCTTGACGATCTGGTAGGGGACAAGCTTCTTGTCCTTTTCCGTAACCGGATCGTCATAGCGGCGGCCGATCAGGCGCTTGACCGCGAAGATGGTGTTTTCAGGATTGGTGACCGCCTGGCGCTTGGCCGGCTGGCCGACGAGGCGCTCGCCGTCGCTGTTGATGGCGACGATGGATGGGGTCGTTCGCGCGCCTTCCGCATTCTCGATGACCTTCGATTCCTTGCCGTCCATGATGGCGACGCAGGAGTTGGTGGTCCCCAGATCGATACCGATTACTTTTGCCATTTTTCTAATCTCTCCGCTAAGCAGGCTCTCAGGACCCGTACAGGCGTTCCGACGAAAGCCCCTGTTCACAAGAAATTCCGCTTCGGCAACCGGCATTCCGGCGCCGAACGGCTTGGCGCGTATATAAGAACAGGCTGCGCGGCGCGCAAGCATTCTGCGCAAGGCATCCAACACATCCTTTTCCCGGCCCGGCCAGGGTTCTCCGGCCCATGAACCTTTCCGCGTCGGTTCGCGACTGACACCCAGATGCGCTGCGTGGTGCGGCCCTGGAAAGGAAAGGCCATGACTGGAAATCCAGGCTCAGCGCGACCACCGCTTTCGGGGTGGGGTCGCTATGCCAGGCGTTCCGCTGGTTGCGTTGACCATGCGTAAGAGCCGGCATATCGTGATTACGAGGAAAGCAGACAAATTCGATCAGGGAAAACGTGCCGGAACGTCGCGCCTTGCCCTGATTTGCGCGGAAACACCGGATGTTTCTCCCGTCGGGGGAATTCCATGTCTTGCGACCACGGCGCGTTCGTACGCTCTCGTGCTGGCCGTTTGCGCCGTGCGATGCAACCGGCCAGCGGCTTTCCGGCGTTGGCGCTCGCCACCATCCTGTGGCTTGGCGGTGCCGTGCAGGCGCAGGAAACGCAGATCATCTATCCAGGCTCGATGGCGGTGACCGGATTTTCCGGTACCGTCATTCGTGATCCTGAGGAGGGCCTGCCGCCCAGCGTCGACCCGGTCGACGAGACCTTTATCGACACGACGCGCGCAACCTTGCGCGTCTTTGACGTTTCAAGGCTGGGCGGGCGGGCCTCCGGCCAACTCGTCTTCACGCCGCCGCCCTTCGAAGTGACGGCCGGGCAGATCGGCCAGTTGTTCGGCATCACCTATGACGACGGGGTACGCGACGGTGCTCCCTCGGGCATTGCGAACCTCTATGCCGGCGCCACCTCGCTGCATGGCGTCCGCATCGTCACGTCAGACGAAGATGCGGACGGTCGTCCCGAGCGGCAGCGTCGCGGTGCTGCCGGCGCCACCTTCATGGATGGCCAGTTCGGCACCGAGAACGGTGGCGGACCGGGCACGATCTGGAAGATCGACGGCATCACCGGCCAGGTCAGCAAATTCGCCGACCTCGACACCAACAGCGGCCCTGGCATCGGCGACGTCACCTTCGACACTATCCGCCGCCAGTTCTTCGCCAGCGACCTCGACACCGGTCTCATCCACCGCATCGACGCCAACGGCACGCTGGTCGACAGGTTCGACCATGGCGTTGCCGGACGCCCGGCGCACGGGCTGGTCCCGCTTGCCGACGATGGCCTGGTGATGGACATCGAGGATGCTGCCTTCGAAAGCGAGGACCCCGACAGCTGGGGTTATACGCAGGATGAGCGTCGCGTCTGGTCCGTCGCCTATCACGGCGGCCGCCTCTATTATTCCGTCGCTGAAAAGGCCGAGCTCTGGTCGGTGGGCGTTGCCCGCGACGGCAGCTTTGCTGGCGACCCGCGCTGGGAATTGACGGTCAAGGCCGACAACGACCACGCCGTCACCGACATCGCTTTCGACATCAGCGGCTTCATGTACCTGGCCCAGCGCGGCCCGGTGGAAAACCGCTACGACTACAGCCGGTTCGCCGATACCGGCACGGGCGAGGTCCTCCGCTACGGGCGCGAAAACCCGGAAGATCCGGCGACGGAATCAATCTGGGTGGAAATGCCGCAGGACTATGCGGTCGGCTTCCCGCAAGACAATCGGCAGTCGGCTGGCGGCCTCGACCTGCAATATGGCTATGACGCCGACGGCAATCTCGACGCGAGCATCTGCACCGAGACGCTGGTCAAGACCGCAGACAAGTTGCGCGACAACCCCGCGCTTGCCGAACGGCTTGCCGGCGGCGGGCCGCTCGCCGTGCACGGTGTGCAGATCACGCCGACGGCGCTGGTCAAGCCGGCCAACGTGCCGCCTTTCGGCGCGTGGTTCGTCGACTTTGACGGCTATTTCGAAGACCCCGAGGTAGAAGGCCCTGAGGCAGAAGGGCATGTCGGCGACGTCGAAGTCTGGCATCCCTGCGAAGGCGGTGCCGGCTACAATGAGCAGATACCGGGCGGCGGTTACCTGCCGCCTTTCTATCCGCCTGATTTTCCGCGGCCCGGCGGCGTGCCTCCTTGCCTCGACAACGACCGCGACTGCGCCTCGATCCCGATCTGCCGGCGTGGCGACCGGGGCCGCGACTGCCGGCCGCCGGTGGAAAAGAAGGTCGATTTGATCCTGAAGAAGCGTGCCCGCACCCCGGTCTGCACGGCAGATGGTGTCTGCACCTTCGTGATCGATATCATCAACAACGGCAACGTCCGCTACGACGGGCCGCTGACGGTTACCGACACCTATCCGGGTGGCGTGCCGGCATCGTCGAGCTTCGGCCCGATCCCGACATGGACATGCGGACCGAACGGCCCCGGCCAGTTCCGTTGCGACAATGCCGGCATCGTGCTCTCGCCGGGCGCTTCCACGCCAATCTTCGTCAAGGCGGTGATGCCGGCCGGCTACCGGCCAAACACGGTCGAGAACTGCGCCGAGGTGAAAGCCATCCCCGGCGAGAACGACCTCACCAACAACAGGGCCTGCGCCAGGCAACGCATCCGCCATTCCGACAGCGGCAAGCCGGCCATGCGCCTCACCAAACTGTGCAGCGGAGCGCTGGCCGGTGCTGCGGCCGTCACCTGCCGCATCAGCGTCATCAGCACCGGCACCAGTGCCCCCACCGGTCCGGTTTGGGTCAACGATGCCGCCACGCTGGTGGCTGGAGGCGCGCCCGTTCAGATCCAGACCGTCACTCCCGACGGCGCGGAATGGACGTGCGAACCGGTTCCGGCCAATGCGTTGTCGTGCCAGATTCCCGGCGCCGTCATGACGCCCGGAACCAGCCGTCACTTCGACGTGGCGCTTGCAGCGAATGGCGTATTCGAGAACTGCGCACGCGGCTCCTACGGCCCGGCGCCAGGAGACGACGTCGTCCATCCGATCGGCAGGGCCTGCGCCAAGGGCGGCGGCGCCTCGACCATCCGTGTCGAGAAAACCGGCGATGCCGAGTGCCGGGTCGGCCAGCCCTGCTCGTTCGAGATCACCATCGCGAATGATGGGAAAAACGCCTTCTCCGGTCCGGTTCGCATTGGTGATGCGATCGGTGTCGAAGGCCTCGGCCGGCTGGAAGGCGTGGCGATCACCTCGATCGACCCGCCCTTCGGTTGTGCGCCGGAACCGGCGACCTTGCCTGCGTCCTGCATCGCCAATCTGACGCTCGGCGCCGGGGAAAGCCACGTTCACCGTGTGACCGCGATCATTCCCGACGACGGCCGCCTGGCCGATCTGCAGGGCGCCGTCAGCGGCCAGAACTGCGTCGGCGTGCTGTCGCCCGACACGCCGGTGCGAGGTGCGGGCAAAATGCTCTCCGGCGACCTGACCAGCGTGCAGGGCGATCGCGGCAAGGCCTATGCCTGCCATCCCTTCACCATCAAGAATAATGAGGGGAAGAAGGCGTGCTCGCAGGGCCTCGTCATGAACGACGCCGGCCGCTGCGTCTGCCCGCAAGGCGCCACTTTCCGCAACGGCCAGTGCTCGTCGGCTGGCGGCACGGTCATCATACCGAAACCGAAGGAGCGCTGCGTGCTGCTCAAGGGCCAGATCCGTACCTCCGACGGACGTTGTGTCTGCCCGCGCGGAACCGAGCTGTATAACCGCAGGTGCGTGTCGACCGACGAGCCGCCGGCACGCCTGTGCAAGCTGCTGCCTGGCCAGATCCGCACCAAGAGCGGCGATTGCGTCTGTCCGAGACGGACCGAACTGAGGGGCAGGGCCTGCTTGCCGATCGTCAAGCAACCGACGGTTGAACTGTGCACCATCCGCGGCCAGGTTCACAACAAACGCGGCGCCTGTGTCTGCCCGCGCGGGACCGAGGTGATCAGAGGCGCATGCCGCCGGGCGCAGCTGGAGTGCGCGCCTGGTTCACGGCTGATCAACGGCCGGTGCCAGCCGATCATCAGGCGGCGCTGCCCGGTCGGGACAGTCGGACAGTATCCGGACTGCCACCCTATCCGCAGGGCGCCGACGCTGCAGATCAATCCGAACCTGCTGCTGAACCCGAACATCCTGCAGCAGCCGAGGCGCAGGCCGCGGACTCTCCAGTAGGGGACCGGGCGCGCAACAGTCCGTCACCTTGGACCGCAACACAAGACCTCGCCTGAGCAATCCGGCGGGGTTTTGGTGTTGGTCGGACGCGTTTCAGCCGCTGCGTGAACCTTATCGCCGCAGTCGGCGACAAACTCCCCGAAGCAACATTTCAGGGAGAGAGAAAATGTCTTCAGCCAAACATGCTTTCCGCAACACGGCAGCGGCCGCTGCCCTGATCGCAGCTGCGCTCGCCACCACGCCGGCCTTCGCCAAGCAGGCGAACATCAAGTCAATGTCGTTCAACACCGAAAGCGCCAACACGACGATCCACGTCGGCTCCAGCGACAAGCAAAAGTGGGACACGCTTAAGAGCGGCAGCGTCCAGTTCTGGGGCCACATGAAGCTCAACACGCGGTGGCCAGGTTATGTGCAGGATGTCGGCGTGGCGCTCGGCGTTTGTGGGCCAGGCCAGTGCGGCGCATTTCCGCCGATCTGGAGCACGTCACCTGTCAGCCGCGACTACGATCATCAGGAAAATTTCTCCTTCGACCCCTCCATAATACCGCTGTCGTCGGACACCGGTATCGCCGTCGTGCCTTACGGCGACCAGATCATTGCCCGGTGCAATCAGCACCTCCAGCCCGATGGGCCGACAAAGTCTTACTCGTTCACGCACAGCTTCCATGCAAGCTTCTCGGCACTGACCGACACGGCGCTCGACATGGACAATGCGGTCAGCGAGGCCCAGGGCGGCAACTGGCCCCATCCGCTGTACGACTCGCACTATGCCGAGCATGGAACGTTCGACGTCCAGATTGTCTGCGACCCCGTCATCAAGCCGCCGGTTCAGGACGTCGCCAATGATTTCGGCGAATTCGACGTGGACAACGTCAAGCTGTTCCTGACCACCTACCAGTCGAACCAGACCGGCTCGACGCCCGGTACGGTCTGCCCGTCGTTGAAGGTCACGAGCCGGGCGCAGGCCAACCAGGCCGGGCCCGTGTCGATGCGCATCTGGCGCCAGAAGAACGACGGGCCGATCACCTCCGAGGTGCAGCAGGCGTGGGCGTCACACGACGCGACCAAGAATGGCTATTTCGCCACCTATGAGAAATGGGAGGATGTCGGCGCCACCGCCTATTTCCAGTACAAGACCGAGATCGTCGGCAACGGTCCGTTCGAACCATTCGACGGCTGGAAGGACATCACCGTCCATTGCACCGGCGCGGGTGGGGGCGGCTTCACCGACGCACCTCAGGACAACCCCGACAACCCGCCGGCGCATTCGGACTGGCAGGGCGAGGTCACTGTCTCGGACAGCGCTGGCTTCAAAAAACTCTGCCCGCGCAAGGGCCAGGTGGCGTTCGACGTCGAGCGCGAGGCGCCGGGTGCGTTTCACTACCGCATCAGCTGCTCGAACGGCGCATTCTTCACCGACACGACGGTCGCCTTCAATGATGGCGGTGTGTTCAAGGCGAGCGCCGCACACGAGTTCAGCATCGTCAGAACCCGCTCGATCCAGTGCACCCTGCAGGAGATCAAGCAGAACGGTTCGATCGCCACCGTCGACAACAGCAGCGAGGATTTTACCTGCATCAAGCGCAATTTTGATCCGAATGCCGATGGTCTGGCGGTCGATACGCCACCCAATCCCGGCAAACCGCAACTTCCGCCGGTCGTCATCGATGCCGGCCGCACATGCCTGCCGAGCCAAAGGCTTATCCGTGGCAAATGCGTCGACAGGCCGCTCGTGGCTGCCTGCCGCAGCACCGAAAAGCTTGTCAACGGCAAGTGCATCGGGGTCAGCATCCACTGCCTGCCCGGTTACCATCGGGTGGGGCTGAAATGCGTGCGCAATGCGGTGATCGCCGACAGGTGCAAGCGCAACGAACAACGCATCGACGGGAGATGTGTGCGCAAGCCCTCCATCATTATCGACTGCAAGCGCGGCTATCATCTGGTCGGCAAGGCATGCGTTAAGAACCCGCTGATCATCACCGCCTGCCGGGCAACTGAAAAACTGGTGCGTGGACACTGCGTGCCCAGGCAACCTGTGAAGAAGCCCAATCTGCAAAAAGTGAAGCAAGGCAGCGGCAAGGTCTTGCTGCCACCACTGGCCAGGCCGCTGCATCCGGTGAACTGAAATCGCGACGCTTGAACAGGGAGAGAGGTGGCCAACGCTGCCTCTCTCCTTTTGCGCAGGCACCGGATTCCTGTCGACAAGCAGCGCTGAGACGATTACGGCGAAGGCGGGCTCAAGAACGGGAAGCGAACATGGCTCAAAAGACCCTGATCGCGCCATCTGTGCTGGCGTCGGATTTTTCGAAGCTCGGCGACGAGGTCGAGGCGGTGGTGGCGGCCGGTGCCGACTGGATCCATCTCGACGTCATGGACGGGCATTTCGTGCCCAACATCAGCTTCGGCCCGCCGGTGATCAAGGCGATCCGCAACCGCACCAAAACCTTCTTCGACTGCCATCTGATGATCGCGCCGGCCGATCCCTATCTGCAGGCGTTTGCCGAAGCCGGCTGCGACGGCATGACGGTGCATGCAGAGGCCGGGCCGCATCTCGACCGTTCGCTGCAGACGATCAGGGACCTCGGCAAGCAGGCCGGCGTGTCGCTCAACCCGGCGACGCCGGAAACGGCGATCGAATATGTGCTCGACCGGCTCGATCTGATCCTGATCATGACCGTCAATCCGGGTTTTGGCGGCCAGGCCTTCATCCCGGAGGTCGTCGACAAGGTGAAGCGGGTGAAGGCGCTGATCGGCAATCGGCCGATCCGAATCGAGATCGACGGCGGCATCTCGCCGCAAACAGCACCTTTGGTCACCGCCGCCGGCGCCAGCGTGCTGGTCGCCGGTGCGGCTATCTTCAAGGGCGACAGCGTCGAAGCCTATCGGGCGAACATCGAGGCGATCAGGACAGCGGCCGACCAGGTGGCCGGCTGACGCTGCCGCTGCCGGCGAGCCGTCACCGGCACGCGCTGTTCTCCCAGCCGGTCAGGAATTCGTTGGCCGACGCCGGTGCGCTTGTGCTCGTGACATGCGATCCCCAGCCAAAATGGCCTTGTCCATTTTTGGCGATCTTATTGGCATATCCAAAACTACCATCCATATTCTCTGTCTCACCCTCATGTCTCTCCGGACCCTCCCGCAGGCTCCTCTTCGACGGTCGGATCGATGAACCGCAGCCCTTTTTTCGCTGACCTGCTGAACACCATCGCCGACCGCGGTCGGATGATGCTGAACCTCGTGCGCGGTGACGAGCCGGTTTCGGCCGACAGCCTGGCACGTCTGTGCGTCCGTCTGCTTTCCAGCCAGGGCGAGGCATCGGGCGTCGCCTATGCAAGAGAAATACTCGATCGCTGGCGCACCCTCGGCGCCGACGGCAGGCTGGCTTTCCTGCATGTGCTGCGCGATCGTTTCGGCACCGATCACGCCAGGCTTGCCGCTGCGGTGGATGCTTATCGCGCCACGCCGGACGATCGCTCGGCACTTGCCCTGCACGACGCCGCCGAGCCGGCCAGGCAGGAGCTCCTGCGCCGTCTGAACCTGGCGCCCGGCGGCATCGAGGCGCTGGTGCGCATGCGCGAGGATCTGCTCGCCCGGCTGCCCACATCGCCCGATCTCGCCATCGTTGATGCAGACTTCACCCACCTGCTGTCGTCGTGGTTCAACCGCGGCTTCCTGGTGCTGCGGCGGATCGACTGGTCGACGCCGGCCAACATCCTGGAAAAAATCATCCGCTACGAGGCGGTGCATGCCATCCACACCTGGGACGATCTGCGCCGCCGGATCGAGCCGGCCGACCGGCTCTGCTATGCTTTCTTTCATCCGCAGCTCGGCGACGAGCCGCTGATCTTCGTCGAGGTCGCGCTGACCCGGGCGATGCCGACGACGATCGCCGAGCTGCTCGCCGACGAGCGGCCGCCGGTACCACCACGGCAGGCCACGACGGCGGTGTTCTATTCCATCTCCAACTGCCAGGAGGGCTTGCGCGGCATCTCCTTCGGCAATTTTCTGATCAAGCAGGTGGTCGAGGATCTACGCCGCGACCTTCCCGGCCTGACCGATTTCGTCACACTGTCGCCAGTGCCGGGCTTTGCCCGCTGGCTGGCCGAGCAGGCCGAAACCATCCCCTCCGCCGCCGAAGTGCTGGACCTCGTCGCCGTCGAGGGTTGGCATGCGGACGCTGCCGCTCGCGACCGCGTCGGCCCGGCGCTGCTTCCTCTTGCGGCACAGTATTTCCTCGAATCCCGCACCGCCTCCGGCAAGGTGATCGACCCGGTCGCCCGGTTCCATCTCGGCAATGGCGCGCGGCTGGAGCGCATCGACCTTTTCGGCGATCTGTCGCCCCGCGCCTTGCGTCAGGCGCATGGCCTGATGGTCAATTATCGCTACAAGCTCGACGACATCGAGAAGAACCACGAGCTGTTCGCCGCCAGGAACGATGTGGCGGCCGCGCCGGCCGTGCGCCGCCTGCTGCCGAAACCGGCGAGACCGGCCGCGCCGCGGCTTCCGGCGCCAGCCCAGGTGATTGGGGACAAGAGGGACACTTGAGCAACCACCCGCTTCAGGCTGCGGGCCGAACGACTGATACCTTAGGCGCCCTTTGCGACACCGACCTCGAAAACCTTGTTGCCTTCTATCCAGACGCCCTTGACGTCCAATTCGTCCGACAGCGCAACGATATCGGCGGCGGTGCCGTTGGCGAACCGCCCGAGCCGGTGTGATTGGCCGATCGCCTGCGCCGGATAGAGCGAAGCCATGCGCAGCGCCTCCGACAGGTCCAGTCCGACGACACGGTGGACGAAGCGGACGGCGGCGATCATGTCGAGATCGGCGCCGGCCAGCGTCCCGTCGGCAAGCCGCAGGCTGCCGTCCCTGCGGTAGACGGCGCGGCCGTTCAGCGTGAATGAGGTCATTTCGGTGCCGATCGTCGCCATCGCGTCGGTGACCAGGAAAATTTTTGCGGGGCCCTGCTTGGCGCGCAGTGCGATGGCCATGGTGGCGGGATCGACATGGATGCCGTCGGCGATGATCCCGGCAAACAATGTGCCGGTATCGATGGCGGCACCCGCCAGACCCGGCTCGCGGTTGCCGATCTGGCTCATGGCGTTGAACAGATGGGTGACCATTGTGGCGCCGGCGTCGGCAAACGCGCGCGCCTTGGCATAGAAGGTGTCGGAATGGCCGAGGCTGACGACGATGCCGGCCTCGACCAGCGCCGAAACGCGAACGGTGTCGACCGATTCCGGCGCGATCGTGGTCAGCAGCACCGGCAGGGTTTTTCGCGTCGCAATCAGCATCGCCTGGTCGGCATCCAGCATCGGCCGGATCAGCGCCGGGTCATGCGCGCCCTTGCGGGCGATCGACAGATGCGGGCCTTCGAGATGCAGGCCCAAAAAGCCAGGCACGTTTTGCCTTGCGGCCTCGGCACCGGCGGCAACCGCCGCTGCGGTGATCTCAGGCGTGTCGGTGATCAGCGTCGGCAGCAGCGCGGTCGTGCCGAACGGCGCGTGCGCCCGGCAGATGGTTTCGATCGAAGCAACATCGGGATGGTCGTTGAGCATGATGCCGCCGCCGCCATTGACCTGCAGGTCGACGAAGCCCGGTGCAAGCATGCCGCCGCCGGTTTCGATACGCTCGACGCCGGACGGAACGGCTCCGGCGGCGACGATGGCCTCGACGAGACCGTCTCGCACGACAAGGGCAGCGTTGTCGTGCCAGTCGTCGCCGTCAAAAATCCGGGCGCCAGTCAGGGCAAAACGCTCGCTCATATGGTTTCCGTCACCTTGCGAAGATTGGGCGGCGTGTCCGGATCGAGACCGCGATGGCGGGCAAAGGCCTCGACGAAGCCATAGAACGACACGATCAGCGCCAGCGGGTCGGTCAGTGGATGGCCGGTGGCGACATGCGGCAGGTGCTGAGCGCTTGTCGCCTTGTCCGAAGTCACGAAGACGGCCGCGCCCTTGGCCGCCAGGCTGTCGGCGGCCTCCGCGACCGACGGCTCGGAAGCATCGCGGGCGGCGAGCGCCAGCACCGGAAAGTCAGGCCCGACCAGCGCCAGCGGGCCATGCATGACTTCGGCTGCACTATAGGCCTCGGCGTGCATGGCGCAGGTTTCCTTGAATTTCAGCGCCGCCTCATTGGCGATCGCCGCGGACGGACCACGACCAAGGATGAACAGAGACTTCTGCGTCTCAAGGACGCTGGCCAGCGCCATCCAGTCGCAGGCGATCGCCTTGCGGAAATGTTCTGGCAAACGGGCAAGTGCTGCCAGCAACTTGTCGTCGCCGGTGCTATGCGCCATCAAGGCGAGGCCGGCGACGGCTGAATTGACGAAGGTCTTCGTCGCCGCGACGCTGCGCTCCGGGCCGGCCAGGATGTCGATGGCATAATCGCAGGCCCGCGCCAGCGGCGAATCGGCAGTGTTGGTGATGGCGACGGTCAGCGAACCGCCGGCTCTCGCGGCTTGCGCCATGGCGACGATATCCGGGCTCTTGCCCGACTGCGAGATCGCCAGGCAGGCCGAGCCGGCCAGCTTGAGCCTGGCGCCATAGATCGAAGCGATCGACGGGCCGACCGACGCGACGGCAAGGCCGGCGGTCAGTTCCACCGCATACTTCATGAAGGTGGCGGCATGGTCGGAGGAGCCGCGCGCCACGGTGACGACGAAGTTTGGGTCGCGCTCGCGAATGCCGCGCCCGGCCTCGATCAGCACTGCCGCCGAACCGTCGAGCAGGCGCGCGGTGGCCTCCGGGATCTCCTCGATCTCGCGCCGCATATGGGTAATCCCCATTTGGGTGTTTACTGTGCTCATGGCCGGCCCTCTTCGCCCGGCCCGCTCAGCCGGAGCTCGGCGACGAAATCATAGGCGTCGCCCCTGTAGATCGAGCGGGTGAATTCGATCACCTTGCCGCTCGCCAGATAGGAAATACGCTCGATGTGCAGACCGGCAATGCCTGACGGCACTTCGAGCAGGCGCGCGTCGTCGTCGCCGAGATTGGCGGCGGAGATGCGCTGCACTGCCCGCACCGGCCGATGGCCGGTCGTTTCAAGCGCCGCGTAGAGCGACGACCCGATCGCCGCCGGGTCGGGCAGCACGCTGGCAGACAGTGCCGCGCGCTCGATCGCCAGCGGCGTATCGTTGGCAATGCGCAGCCGCGCCACCCGCGCCACCAGTTCGTTCGATGACAGGCCGAGTACCATCATCTCGTCCGGCGAGGGCGCATAGAGGCCGCGGTCGAGCCAGGCTGAACGCACCGCCATGCCGCGCCGCGCCATGTCCTCGGTGAAGGACGTCAGCCGCGACAGTGACTGCTCGACGCGCTCCATCCGCGGCGCGACGAAGGTGCCGGAGCCGTGACGCTGGACAAGGATGCCGCCCTTGACCAGATCCTGCACCGCCTTGCGCACGGTGACCCGCGAGATGTCGGCCTTGCTGGCGATGTCGCGCTCGGACGGCAGCGCGTCGCCCGGCCCGATCAGGCCGCGATTGACCGCGTCCTCGATGCTCTTCCTGAGCTGCAGATAGAGCGGCGCGCCGCTTTGCGCCGACTGTTTCAGCGTGGCGAAGATCTGATCGGCGGCTTCGCTCATCGCGTTGCCTCCGCTGCTTTGGCGAAGACACGCACCGCCATCTGCACGGCGCCGCCCAGCGCATCGTCGAGCGGCGGCTTCAGCAGCGCCCGGTAGCGCGCCGACAGGCGTGGTGAATAGAGCGGCGCCAGCCCGCCAAGCAGGCAGAGCGGATCGTCGTCGCCGAGATCGAGCACGCCAAGTGCTGCCTCGACGTCGGCGATTGCCTTGTCGAGGATCCAGTTGGCGACGGCGTCGCCCTTTTCGGCATGCTCGAAGACCTTGGGCGCGAAGCCACCGAAATCGCCGGGTTTTGCGTTGGTAGTGAACTCGACCAAATCCTCGGGATTGTCGCGGAAGACGGCGAGCATGGCCTGCGTCAGCGGCGATCCCTGGCGGATGCCGTCATAGGCGAGCAGCGTCTGCTCGAGCAGGTCGCGGCCGATGCGGGCGCCGCTGCCCTGGTCGCCAACCTGGAATCCCCAGCCGCCGATGGCGCGCGACTTGCCGTTTTTGCGCGCCATGTAGGCGGTGCCGGTGCCGAGGATGGCCATGGCGCCGTCACCGGAGCCGACCGCGCCTTCCAGGGCGATCTCGGCGTCGGTCTCGACACGGTTTTGGCTGAACGGCAGGATCGCTTCGAGCTGCTGCCTGTAGGTGCCGACATTGGCGCCGGCGAGGCCGAGGATGGCCGGGGTCTGCGGGATCAGTTCCGGGTCCTGCCCGGCGGCGACAAAGGCCTGCCTTGCCGCCTCTACGATGTTGGCCCTCGCGCCGGTGAGATCGGTGCGGATGTTGGCCGCACCGCTCTTGGCGCGGCCGACGACAGTCCCGTCCACCGTTGCAAGAGCCGCCCTGCAGCTGGTGCCGCCGCCATCGATGCCAAGCACGAATTTCACACGATTTCTCCTCCCGGCGGATAATACCAATAAAATACCAATAGCCAAGGATTAATTTTCGTTTCAAAAAGATTAAGGTGTATTTTATTGAAAAGCCCACGCATTTTGACGAAAGGCCAGTTCCGAGGCAGGGAAATCGCTAATGCGTGTGGACAAGTGGTATTTTTTTGGTATTGTTTTGCGGATTGGAGGGAAAGCGGATGGCCGAAACGCGCACCGAAGCGCTTCACCAGAATGCCGAGGGGCTGGACATCCAGGCTCCGGACGCCATCCTTTCCTGTTTGGCCAACGCGCAGATCGAGGCCGCCAAGGCGGCGCGCGGCGCCGTTCCCGCCATCGCCAAAGCCGCCGAGATCATCGCCAGCCGGCTGAACAGCGGCGGCAAGCTCGCTTACGCGGCGGCCGGCAGCTCGGGCCTGATGGCGCTGGCCGATGCGCTGGAACTGCCGGGCACCTTCGGCATTCAGCGCGATCGTATCGCCATCCTGATCGCCGGTGGCGACGATGCCTTCAAGACACTGGCCGGCGGGCCGGAGGACGACACCGACGAAGCCTCGGCAGCGGTTGCCGCTGCCGGCATCGGCGAGGGCGACTGCCTGATCGCGGTCTCGGCCAGCGGCTCGACGCCCTATGCGGTCAGGGCGATCGAGGACGCCAGGCGCCGGGGTGCGGCGACCATCGCCATCGCCAACAACAAGGATGCGCCGCTGCTTCGGCTGGCCGACATCGCCATATTGCTCGAAACACCGCCGGAGGTGATCGCCGGCTCGACGCGCATGGGCGCCGGCACCGCCCAGAAGATCGCGCTCAACATGCTGTCGACGCTGGCCGCCATCCAGCTTGGCCATGTCCATGACGGCTATATGGTCAACCTCATGGCCGACAACATCAAGCTGCGCGACCGCGCCGCCCGCATCGTCGCCGCCATCAGCGGGCGCAGCAGGGACGATGCGGCGCGCCTGCTCGAGGACAGCGGCGGCGTCGTCAAGACCGCCATTCTGCTCGCCGCCGGCGCCGCCAGCGCCGACGCGGCGCAGAAGCTACTGGAAGGGACCGGCCAAAAACTGCGCCCGGCGCTTTCCGCGATCGAGGGGAGCATGGGGCGCAAAGCCTCTGTTCTCAAAACCGAACCTGAAAAAGGTCAACAGGGAGACTGAGCATGACAACGAAACTACTGACGGCACTGCTTCTCGGCACCAGCATTCTCGGCTCGGCCGGTATGGCCTATGCCCAGGACGTAACGCTCAACATCGAAAGCTGGCGCGGCGACGACCTTGCCATCTGGAAGGACAAGCTGATCCCGGCTTTTGAGGCCAAGAACCCGGGCATCAAGGTGGTGTTCGCGCCGTCGGCGCCGACCGAATATGACGCCGCACTCGGCGCCAAGCTCGCCGCGGGCTCGGCCGGCGACCTGATCACCTGCCGCCCGTTCGACAAGTCGCTGGAACTGTTCAAGAAGGGCAATCTTGCCGATATCTCGACGCTGCCCGGCATGGAGAATTTTTCCGACGTCGCCAAGGCCGCCTGGCAGACCGACGACGGCAAGGCGAGCTTCTGCGTGCCGATGGCTTCCGTCATCCACGGCTTCATCTACAACAAGGACGCCTTCGACCAGCTCGGCATCAAGGTGCCGACGACCAATGAGGAGTTTTATGCCGCTCTCGACAAGATCAAGGCCGACGGCACCTACATCCCGATGGCGATGGGCACCAAGGATCTCTGGGAAGCCGCGACCATGGGCTACCAGAACATCGGCCCGAACTACTGGAAGGGCGAAGAAGGCCGTCTGGCGCTGATCAAGGGCGAGCAGAAGCTGACCGATCCGCAGTGGGTTACGCCGTTTGCCGAACTCGCCAAGTGGAAGCCCTATCTCGGCGACGGTTTTGAGGCGCAGACCTATCCGGACAGCCAGAACCTGTTCACCCTCGGCCGCGCCGCCATCTACCCGGCCGGCTCGTGGGAGATTGGCCTGTTCAACACCCAGGCGCAGTTCAAGATGGGCGCGTTCCCGCCGCCGGTGCCGAAGACCGGCGACACCTGCTACATCTCCGACCACACCGATATCGGCATGGGCCTCAATGCGGCGTCGAAGAATGCGGATGCGGCCAAGACCTTCCTGACCTGGGTCGCCTCGCCGGATTTCGCCACCATCTACGCCAACGCGCTGCCGGGCTTCTTCAGCCTGAACAACACCCCGGTGAAGATGGAAGACCCGCTGGCCCAGGAATTCGTCTCCTGGCGCGACAAGTGCAAGTCGACGATCCGCTCGACCTACCAGATCCTGTCGCGCGGCACGCCGAACCTCGAGAACGAGACGTGGGTTGAATCGGCCAACGTCATCAACGGCACCGTCACGCCGGAAGCTGCCGCCAAGAAGCTGCAGGACGGCCTCGACAGCTGGTACAAGCCGGCGAAGTAAGAGCGCAGATAGAAGCAAGGCCGTCGCAAGTGGACGGCTCTGCTTTTTTCGATAGCATCGACTGCAACCGACGGCGCCGCCCCTCGTCCGCCTGCCGGCACCTTCTCCCCGTATAGTGATGGGGGAAGGGAGAAGCTCCGGCGCTGACGCCCCCCTCTCCCCGTCCTTCACGGGGAGAGGGTAAGGGTGAGGGGCAGCGCTGCCGTCGAAAGCATCGCAAGAACCTGATCGGCGGGGACCGAACGCATGGCCGCAGCACCGAAACGACCGTTCCGCTGGCATATCGTCGTCTTCCTGGCGCCGGCGGTGCTGGTCTATACGGCGATCATGATCCTGCCGCTGGCCGGCACGCTGCAGCTCTCGCTGTTCCGCAACATCGACCAGGCCCAGGTCTTCGTCGGGCTGGAAAACTTCCGCAGGCTGTTCGGCGATCCCAACTGGTCGGTCAATTTCTGGAACGCGCTGCGCAACAACGTCTGGTTCTTCATCATCCATATGATCGTGCAGAATCCGATCGGCGTGCTTTTGGCCGCACTGCTGTCCAGCCCGCGGCTGAGATTCTCCGCCTTCTACCGCACCGCGATCTTCGTGCCGACAATCCTGTCCTTCGTCATCGTCGGCTTCGCCTGGAAGCTGATCCTGTCGCCGCTGTGGGGCGTGGCGCCGAACCTGATGGATCTCGTCGGCCTCAAAAGCCTGTTCACGCCGTGGCTCGGCAAAGAAGAATATGCGCTGACCACGCTCAGCCTGATCTCGGTGTGGCAGTTCGTCGGCATCCCGATGATGCTGATCTATGCCGCGCTGCTGTCGATCCCCGAGGAGGTGATCGAAGCCGCCGAATGCGACGGCATCACCGGCATGTCGCAATTCTGGAAGATCAAGCTGCCGCTGATCCTGCCGTCGATCGGCATCATCTCGATCCTCACCTTCGTCGGCAATTTCAACGCCTTCGACCTGATCTACAGCGCGCAAGGCGCGCTGGCCGGCCCGAATTATTCGACCGATATCCTCGGCACTTTCCTCTACCGCGCCTTCTTCGGTTTCCAGCTGCAGGTCGGCGATCCCAACATGGGCGCGGCGATCGCCACGATGATGTTCCTGATCATCCTTGGCGGCGTCTGCGTCTACCTGTTCCTCGTCCAGACGCGCCTGCGTCGCTATCAGTTCTGAGGCGTAAGATGAGCACGGCGACCCACTCCCTGCCCCGCACCGTCGGCGCCCATGCGGTGCTGTTGACCTATACGGTGATCGCGCTGTTTCCGGTGATCATCGTCATCATGAATTCGTTTAAATCCCGCGCCGGCATCTTCGGCGCGCCGTTGACGCCGCCGACCCCGAAAACCTTCGACCTGATCGGCTACACCACCGTCATCGGCCAGGGCGATTTCATCCACTATTTCCAGAACAGCCTTGTCGTCACCGTCGCCTCGCTGTTCTTCGTGCTGCTGTTTGGCGCGATGGCCGCCTTTGCGCTGTCGGAATACCGTTTTCGCAGCAATTCGCTAATGGGGCTTTATCTCGCCCTCGGCATCATGATCCCGATCCGCCTCGGCACCGTCGCCATCCTGCAATTGATGGTGGCGAGCGGACTGGTCAACACGCTGACGGCGCTGATCCTGGTCTATACGGCGCAAGGCCTGCCGCTCGCCGTCTTCATCCTGTCGGAATTCATGAAGCAGGTCTCCGACGATCTGAAGAATGCCGGACGCATCGACGGCCTGTCCGAATACACCATCTTCTTCCGGCTGGTGCTGCCGCTGGTGCGGCCGTCGATGGCGACGGTCGCCGTCTTCACCATGATCCCGATCTGGAACGATCTGTGGTTTCCGCTGATCCTGGCGCCGTCGGAGGAGACCAAGACGGTGACGCTCGGCGCGCAGCTGTTCCTCGGCCAGTTCGTCACCAACTGGAACGCCATCCTGGCCGCGCTGTCGCTGGCGATCATGCCGGTGCTGATCCTCTACGTCATCTTCTCGCGGCAGCTGATCCGCGGCATCACCTCGGGAGCGGTCAAGTGAGCAAGGAAAAATCTCTTCGCGTCGTCGTCGCCGGGCTCGGCAACATGGGCCGCAGCCATGCGCTGGCCTATCATACCAACCCCGGCTTCCAGATCGCGGCGCTGGTCAACCGCTCGGACGTGCCGTTGCCGCCTGGGCTTTCCGGCTATGGCACCAGGCGCTCCTTCGACGAGGCGCTGCGCGAGGAAAAACCAGATATCGCCTGCATCGCCACCTATTCCGACAGCCACGCAGACTATGCGGTGAAGGCGTTTGAGGCCGGCTGCCATGTCTTTGTCGAAAAGCCGCTGGCGACGACGGTGGCGGATGCGAAACGCGTCGTCGCCGCAGCCAAGGCCAACGGCAGAAAACTGGTGATCGGCTACATCCTGCGCCATCACCCGTCCTGGATCAGGCTGATCGCCGAGGCGCGCAAGCTCGGCGGTCCGTACGTGTTTCGCATGAACCTCAACCAGCAATCCTCCGGCCATAGCTGGGACACGCACAAGCAATTGATGCAGACGACGTCGCCGATCGTCGATTGCGGCGTGCATTATCTCGACGTGATGCTGCAGATCACCGACGCCAGGCCGGTCGAGGTGCGCGGCATGGGGCTGCGGCTGAGCGACGAGATTGCGCCCACGATGTACAATTACGGGCACCTGCAGGTGCTGTTCGAGGACGGTTCGGTCGGCTGGTACGAGGCCGCCTGGGGGCCGATGATCTCGGAAACCGCCTTTTTCGTGAAGGACGTGATCTCGCCGAACGGCTGCGTGTCGATCGTCATGAAGGAAGGCGTCAAATCCGACGACATCGACACCCACACCAGGACCTCGACCATCCGCCTGCACAGCGCGGCGACCGGCGCTGACGGAAAATTCGCCAAGCCGGATGAGATGCTGTCGATGGAGGGCGAACCCGGCCATCAGGAACTCTGCGATCGCGAACAGGCTTTTCTGCTCAAGGCGATCCGCGAGGATATTGATCTGACCCGCCACATGGACGATGCGGTGAAGTCGCTCGCCGTCTGCCTTGCCGCCGACGAGAGCGTCCGCAGCGGGAAGGCGGTGCGACTGTGACATATGACGTGTTGCAAGTGGTGGCGCCCTACGGCGCCCCCCTCTGGCCTGCCGGCCATCTCCCCCTCCAGGGGGGAGATTGGCAGCTTCACGGCCGCGCGCCACTTTGCGGCGCTGGAAATTTGCGAAAGCGACACCGACAGCTGATCTCCCCCCTTGAGGGGGAGATGGCCGGTAGGCCAGAGGGGGGTGCCTTGGCGCCTACATTCCAATCCGGAGGAACGCCGTGGGCTCGCTGAATATCGAGAATGTGAAGAAGGCGTTTGGGCCGGTCGAGGTGCTGAAGGGCATCAACCTCGAAGTGACCGATGGCGAATTCGTCGTCTTCGTCGGCCCCTCCGGTTGCGGAAAATCGACGCTGCTCAGGGTCATCGCCGGGCTGGAGGATTCGACCTCGGGCCGTGTTGTCATCGACGGCGCGGACGTCTCCGCAACCCCGCCGGCCAAGCGCGGCATCGCCATGGTGTTCCAGACCTATGCGCTCTACCCGCATCTGACGGTGAAGAACAATATGGGCCTCGGCCTCAAGCAGGCAGGCACGCCGGCGGCCGAGATCGACCGCCGCATCGGCATCGCATCGTCGATGCTGTCGCTGGAGCCCTATCTGGCCAGGCGGCCGGCCGAGCTGTCCGGCGGCCAGCGCCAGCGCGTCGCCATCGGCCGCGCCGTGGTGCGTGAGCCCAAGCTTTTCCTGTTCGACGAGCCTTTGTCCAACCTCGATGCCGCACTGCGCGTCAACACCAGGCTGGAGATCGCGCAGCTGCATCGCCGGCTGAAGGCGACGATGATCTATGTCACCCACGACCAGGTCGAGGCGATGACGCTGGCCGACAAGATCGTCGTGCTCAACGCGGGCAAGATCGAGCAGATCGGCGGACCGATGGAACTCTACAATGCGCCGGCGAATGAGTTCGTCGCCGGCTTCATCGGCTCGCCGAAGATGAACTTCGTCGACGGCGCCAGGCTCGGCGAGACGGCCAGGACCATCGGCGTCCGGCCCGAGCATTTGACCGTCGATGCGAAATCCGGCGCCTGGAAAGGCACGGTCGTCCACGCCGAGCATCTCGGCGCCGACACCAACCTCTATCTCGACTGCGAGAAGGCCGGGCTGATCACCGTGCGCATTTTTGGCGTCTACAACGCCGAACCGGGCGCCACGCTCTACGCGACGCCGGATCCGGCGAAGACTTATCGGTTTGGAGCGGATGGCAAGGTGCTGAAGTAGCGCCCCTTTTTCCTTCTCCCCCTGTGGGAGAAGGTGGATCGGCGCGCAGCGCCGAGCCGGATGAGGGGTGTTGGAAGGAATGCCGTCGGTGCCAAGCTGGAGCACCCCTCATCCGACCTCGCGGAGCCTGTCCTTGGGCTTGCCGGAGGCAAGACCCGTGGGCGAGGCCACCTTCTCCCACAAGGAGGGCTTTGCACGGGGGCCGAAGTTTGGCGCAGATGGCGCATGGGGCGTTTTTTGAAACGCAATCAGGCCACATTG
>NZ_JBVVQT010000024.1:0-87536 GCF_055811595.1 Mesorhizobium sp. WSM4814 | reverse complement strand
TCGGTGCCCGACCACTTGCCGAACAGGATGCGATCGCCGGCCTTGACGTCCAGCGGGACGAGCTTGCCGGCTTCGTCGCGGGCGCCGGAACCAACGGCGATGATCTCGCCTTCCTGCGGCTTTTCCTTCGCCGTGTCGGGAATGATGATCCCGCCGGCAGTCTTGGATTCGGATTCAACCCGGCGTACGACCACGCGGTCATGAAGCGGGCGGAACTTCGACTTTGCCATTTTTTATTCCTCGGTGAGAATGGTGAGAATAGTTCCTCCGTCCGGCGGCGCCGGACAAACCTATAAGCCCGGCGGCGCCGGACCTACGCTTAGCACTCACCAATGGCGAGTGCTAACGTGGCGTTGAGATAATCCGGTGGCTGGCGAGAGTCAAGGCGCTGAGTGAGCTGATCGCCAGCCGCAGCCTGCTTCGAACTGATAATTGACTAAGTCAACTAAATGGTTGATCTTGTGCGGGCAGGAGGATGCCATGACGATTCATCATCAACCCGGCAGGGAGCGGATCGATGCAGTGCGGGGCTTTAACCGCTTCTACACCCGCCAGATCGGGTTGCTCGACGAAGGGCTGCTGAAAAGCGCCTTCTCGCTGACCGAGGCCCGGGTGCTCTATGAACTGGCGCATCGCGATGGCCTGACCGCCACCGATCTTGCGCGCGATCTCGGTCTCGACCCCGGCTATCTCAGCCGGTTGCTGAAAAAGTTCGAGGAGCGTGGCCTGGTCGAGCGCGCCGCTACGCAAGCCGATGCTCGGCGCTCGTCGATTGCGCTGACGCCGGCGGGAAGAGCGGCGTTCGCGCCGCTGAACCAGGGTTCGCACGATCAGGTCGCGGCCCTGCTCGACCGGCTTTCCGCACCGGAACAGGACAGGCTGGTCAAGGCGATGCAGACGGTGCAGCGCCTGCTGGGCGAGAGTGCAGAGCCCAGGGTCCCTTACATGCTGCGGTTTTTGCAGGTCGGCGACATCGGCTGGATCATCCATCGCCAAGGCCTGCTCTATGCGCAGGAATATGGCTGGGACGAAACTTATGAGGCGCTGGTCGCCGAAATCCTCGGCGCTTTCGTCAAATCCTACGATCCGAAATGGGAACGCAGCTGGATCGCCGAGCGGGAAGGGGAAGTCGTCGGCTCGGTCTTTCTCGTGCGCCAGTCGGACGCGGTGGCGCAGCTGCGCCTGCTCTATGTCGAGCCCTCGGCGCGCGGTCTCGGCATCGGCAGTCGGCTGGTCGAGGAATGCATCGGCTTTGCCCGTGCCAAGGGCTACAAGAAATTGACGCTGTGGACCAACGACGTGCTCACCTCAGCGCGCCGCATCTACGAGGCGGCCGGGTTCAAGCTGGCCAATCAGGAACGCCACCACGCCTTCGGCAAGGATCTGGTCGGCCAGAACTGGAACCTGGAGCTGTAGCATTTTTCCCTTCTCCCCTTGTGGGAGAAGGTGGATCGGCGCGCAGCGCCGAGACGGATGAGGGGTGTTGGCCGGAGTGCTGTTAGTGCCAAGCTGGAGCACCCCTCATCCGACCTCGCTTCGCGAGGCCACCTTCTCCCACAAGGGGAGAAGGCAAGACAAGGCGGCCATTCTCACCCTTTGACCGGTATCCAGATTTCCAGCCCGCCATTGCCGCTGCGCGGATCGAATTCGGGGCCGTAGCGCTCGAATTCGGGCGCGTCGGCAATCTTGTGCCCGGAGGCCGGCAGCCATTTGTTCCAGATCGTGTTGACCGTGCGGCGGATGGTCGAGATGTGGTCACGATGGGCGAACACGGCGTATTTCTGCGCCGGCACGCGTACGCGCGAAAACTCCTTCGGCAGGTCCGAAAAATCGGACACCTCGACGCCGGCGATATAGTCGAAATTGCCTGCATCGTCGCCGTTGACGCAGACGCCATAGGCGATGTCGCCGACCTCGCCTGGAATGTTGCCGATATAGGGGCCGAACCGCTGCCACTGCATCGGAATGCCGGCGCTGGTTTCGCAGCTGTAGCGCTCGCCGAGACCGGCGATGAGGAACGGCCGGCTGGTTTCGAAACGCGGCGGCTCGAGATTGGTGAGGAAGGACTGGTCCATCAGGATCGGCTCCACGAGATCGAGGTTTTTGAGCGAGCCTTGCGCGCGCACCAGTTCCGGCGTGGTGCCGAACTGGTCGCGGAAGGCACGGGTGAAAGCCTCATGCGAGGCATAGCCGGCGTCGAGCGCGACCGAGAGGATGTCCGGTGCGCCGGCGGCGAGCCTGCGCGCCGCCTCGGTCAGCCGGCGAGAACGCAGGTAGCCCATCACCGAATGTCCGGTCGCCGCACCGAAAGCCCGCGTCACGTGAAAGCGCGACACGCCGCTGCTGTTGGCGACATCGTCGAGCGAGATGGCCTCCGGCAGATGGCTTTCGACGAACCACAGCGCTTTCTCGGTCGGGTTCATATGGCTCCTTGCTGTGGGACTGCGCATCGGCCAGGTCATGGTTTCGCTTCTTGGTGGAGGCAGTTTGATCGAAATTGCGCACCGCGCAATGCGACGCTGGTCGGCAAGTCGAAGGCGTTGGGCGAAGGGCTTGACGGGAGCAGGCGTTGTCTTTTAAGTAGTAACGTTATTACATTACGAGATTCGGTATGCTCGTTCTGACAAGACCATTGCTCGCGGGGCACTCCGGAACCCGGAAATTTATTGCGCTGGGATTGGCGGAAAACTAGGGTGGCTGACTGATGGTCCCCAAGCCGAAAGGCGAGGGTGAAAAGGGAACACGGTGAGATCTTCGGATCGAGGCCGTGGCTGCCCCCGCAACTGTAGGCGGCGAGCAAAATCCGAAATGCCACTGGCCAAGGCTGGGAAGGCAGGATGGCGCAAGGACCCGCGAGCCAGGAGACCTGCCATCGCACGAGTTGACCGGACGGGGTGTGCCGGGAGGAGACGTGGACATCGGTCTTGTCGGCCGGTCCAGCTTCCTTCCGTCGCCATTGAGAAAGTGACGGTAAGTTGGACGCCTGCCAGCCTCTTCTTGAAGCGCGTGAACTGAGCGCCACGGCGAATGGCCAGCGCCTGGTCAGTGCGGTCAGCCTTTCGGTCGCGGCGGGAGACCGCCTCGCCATCATCGGTCCCAACGGCGCCGGCAAGACGACGCTGCTGCGCATGCTATGCGGCACGCTGCGTCCGAGCGCGGGAGATGTGAGATTTTCCGGACGCCGGCTGGAGACGTTTCCGGCCGCCGAGCGGGCGCTGCACATGGCGGTCGTCGGCCAGACCGATCAGCCCGATCCGCGGCTTGCCGTGATCGACTACGTCGGACTTGGGCGGGTCCCGCATGCCGGCTGGCGACGCAGGAGCGAGCAACGCGACATCGTCGTCGAAGCGCTTCGCAGAACTGGCCTGCTGCCGCTGCTCGGCCGCACGATCGGCTCGCTGTCGGGTGGTGAGCGGCAACGCGCCCAGCTGGCGCGCGCCATCGCCCAGGAGCCGAAAATCCTGTTCCTCGATGAACCGACCAATCATCTCGATCCGCGCGCCCGCAGCGAACTTCTCGAACTCGTATCGCAGCTTGGCATGACCGTCGTGGCGGTGCTGCATGATCTGTCGCTGGTCACGCCATTTGCCACCAGGGTCGCGGTGATGAACGAGGCCCGCCTGCAGGCACTCGCCGGTCCGCGCGAGGCGCTCACCAAGCAGTTGATCCGCGAGATTTTCGGGGTCGACGTGCTTCGGCTGCGCCATCCCACCGAAGACCGCGAACTCACGGTGTTCGAAGTCCCGAACCGTGCCTCTTCTGATCTAACCAAGGAGCAACATCCGTGAAACGCCTCGCACTGTCTTTTGCCTCTCTGCTGCTTGCCCAGGCCGCCTTCGCTTTCCCGGTAACAGTCGACAGTTGCGGCACGCCGCTGACGTTCGACGCCGCGCCGAAGCGCGCCGTCATCCAAGATATGAACATGGCCGAGATGGCCTTCGCGCTGGGGCTGCAACCGTCGATCGTCGGCCTGACCGGCATCACCGGATGGCACAAGGTCGGTCCGGAATTCAAGGCCGGGCAGGGCGCGATTCCGGAACTTGCGCCGAAATACCCGACGCTCGAAAACCTGGTCGCGGTCGAGCCCGATTTCTTCTTCGCCGGCTGGTATTACGGCATGAAGCCGGGCGGCGAGGTAACGCCAGATACGCTGGCGCCGCACGGCGTCAAGACGCTGGTGCTGACGGAAAGCTGCGTCCATCTCGACAACAACCGCCCCGCCGCCTCGATGGACCTGCTCTACGGCGACATCGAAAAGCTGGGCAAGATTTTCGGCAAGGAGGCCAAGGCGGAAAAACTTGTTTCAGGCTGGAAAGCGCAACTCGCCGATATCACGGCAAAGGTCGGCGACCGCGCGCGGACGCGGGTGTTTCTCTACGACTCCGGCGAAGACAAACCCTTCACATCAGGCAAGTTCGCGATCCCCAGCGCCATGATCGCCGCTGCCGGCGGCGACAACATCATGGCCGACATGCAGACGAGCTGGGGCAACACGGACTGGGAAACGGTCGCTTCCCGCAATCCGCAGTTCCTGATCCTGCTCGACTATCAGGGCGGCGGCGGTTACAGGAAACTGCTCGACTTCCTCAAAGTCCATCCGGCAATGAAGGAGACCGACGCGGTCCGGAATGAGCGCTTCGTCGCGCTGCGCTATGCCGAGCTGACGCCCGGACCCGCCAACATCGAGGCGATCGGCAAGATCGCCAGCGCGATGCACCCGGAAGCCTTCTGAGCTTGCGCCACAGGGCGTTCGAATTGGCCATGGCAGCAGGAGTGGCAGTAATCGCCGCTCTTGCTCTGCTGTCGATCGCCTATGGATCGACAGTCATAGCGTTGAGCGACGTGATTGCTGCGCTCGGACATACGGCCGGGCTGGACGGAGATCTCGTGCCCGGTTCGGTCGGCAATATCCCGGTCGCCAAGATCCCAATTGCCAAGATAATTGTCGATCTCAGGCTGCCGCGCACGATTATGGCGATCTGTGTCGGCGCCGGGCTGGGCGTCATCGGCGCGCTGCTGCAGACGGTAACCCGAAACGACCTCGCCGATCCGTTCCTGTTCGGGCTGTCCTCCGGTGCCGCGGCAGGCGCTGTTTCCGTCATCACCATTTTTGGCGACCGTTTCGGCATCTGGACGTTGCCGGTTGCCGCCTTCACCGGCGGCATATTGGCCGCCGGCATCGTGCTTTTGCTGGTTTCGCGGGTGAGGGGGCAGGGCCCCGAACGGCTGATACTGGCCGGGCTTGCCGTCTCGTTCATGTTCATCGCCCTGACCAACTATCTCGTCTTCGCCGGAGACCAGCGCGCCGCTCACTCGGTATTGTTCTGGACGATGGGCGGGCTCGGCCTGGCGCGATGGGACAATGTCGGGCTGGCTGCTCTTGGCGCGGGCACCATTCTTGCTTATGGCCTGTGGAACCATCGCAAGCTCGACGCCTTCCTGGCCGGCGAGAATGCTGCCGAAAGTCTTGGGGTGCCGGTTGTGCGGATGCGCAGGACGGCGTTTCTCGTCGCTGCCTTCTCGACGGCGATCCTGGTCTCGGTCGCAGGTGTCATCGGTTTCGTCGGGCTGATGATCCCGCATCTGTCCCGGCCCCTGGCCGGGCCGTTGCATCTGCGCCTGATTGCAAGCTGCGCCCTCTTCGGAGCGGTGCTGCTGCTGGCAAGTGACCTTCTGGCGCGCACGCTGCTGCCGCCGCAGGAACTGCCGATCGGCATCATCACCAGTTCGGTCGGCGCTTTCTTCGTGGTCACCATGCTCATTCGCAATCGTTCATGATGGGCTGCCATGCACACTTGCCGGCTTCTGGCACAATGCCGCGTCTTGAATAGTGAGCACGCTTATAATATATGCCGCTCATGGTTTCCGACGGCATCGACAGATTGGGTTTTTTGATCCACGACGTGCAGCGCCTGATGCGCAAGCGCTTCGAGGCGCGCGCCAGCGGGCTCGGCCTTTCCTCGGCGCAATGGCGGCTGATGGTCCGCGTCGCCAAGGAAGAAGGCATCACCCAGGCCCGGCTCGCCGAGCTTCTCGAGATCGAGCCGATCAGCGTGTCGCGCCTGGTCGACCGCATGGAGGAGGGCGGCTGGATCGAGCGCCGCGCCGATGCCGCCGACCGCCGCGTCCGCATGATCTTCCCGACCGCCAAGGCGAGCCAGGCCTACGCTGAGATCAAGAGCCTTGCTGGCGAAGTCTATGAAGAATCGCTGGCCGGCGTGTCGCCGCAAGATCGTCGCGTCCTGATCAAGGCACTGGAGACGATGACCAGGAACCTGGCGGACGGCGAGCCGGCGCCGGGCGAAAATGTCGAGAGTGGCGAAAAAGTCGAGAGTGCAGAAGGCGCAGCAGCATGAACGCGGTAGCCAAGGTAGATGAGAATGCGACCAAGCTGGAGTTGGAAGCTCCCGCGCAGCCGGCGGCAACTCCGGTTACGGCCGCTCCGCAGCTAGCGCCGGCGCCGGTGGCGCCGAAGAAGAAGCGCCGTGCCGGCCGCATGCTTTTGATGTCGGCGCTCCCGGTGGCGCTGATCGCCGGCGGCAGCTACGTCTGGGTGACCGGCGGCCGTTACCAGGAGACCGAGAACGCCAATCTGCAGCAGGCCAAGGTCACGATCGCCGCCGATACGGCCGGCCGCATCGTCCAAGTCGACATTTTCGACAACCAGTCCGTCAAGCAGGGCGACGTGCTGTTCGCCATCGATGCCGAGCCTTACCGGATCGCATTGGCCCAAGCTGACGCGGCGGTGGCCGGCGCGCGCCTCAATGTCGAGCAGCTGCGTGCGGCCTATAGCCAGGCGGAAGCGCAGGAGAAGTCGGACGCCAGCCAGGTCGACTATGCGCAGTCGCAATACGACCGGGCCGCCGACCTGGCCCGCAAGGGCATCAACGCCGAGTCGTCGCTGGACGAGGCCAGGAACGATCTCGACAAGGCCAAGCAGCAATTGGCCGTGGCCGAACAGGGCATCCTCAGCGCCAAGGCGGGCCTTGGCGGCAATCCCGATATCGAGACCGACAGGCATCCGACCGTGATGGCGGCGCTCGCCACGCGCGACAAGGCTGCCTACGATTTGGCGCAGACCACGGTGAGGGCGCCGGCCGACGGCATCATCAGCCAGGCTGCCTCGTTCAAGGTCGGCCAGTATGTCGGCTCGGGTACGCCGCTGTTTTCGCTGGTCGAGACCGGCGATACCTGGATCGATGCCAATTTCAAGGAAACCCAGCTCACCAATATGAAGCCCGGCCAGACGGCTGAAATCGTGGTCGACACCTACCCGGGCCTGACGTTCGAAGCCACCGTCAAGGCGATCGGCGCTGGCACGGGAGCCGAGTTCTCGCTGTTGCCCGCCCAGAACGCCACCGGCAACTGGGTCAAGGTCACCCAGCGCATTCCGGTGCGCCTGCAACTGGCCGATGCCGACGCCAGGATGGCGCTGCGCACCGGCATGAGCGCGACCGTCACGGTGGACACCGGCGTTTCCCGCGGGCTTCCGAGCATCTTCGGCCACGCCGCGGCGGGTGAAGCGCAATAGACGCCTCAACGTCATGAGCACGCCAGAAGCCTTTCGCGAAGTGCCGCATCGCGGCCTGATCACCATTGCGATCATGCTGGCGACAGTCATGCAGGTGCTCGACACCACTATCGCCAATGTCGCTCTGCCGTCGATGGTCGGCGACCTTGGCGCGTCGGCCGACACCATTAACTGGGTGCTGACCTCCTACATCGTTGCCGCCGCCATCATGACGCCGGTGACCGGCTGGCTGGCCGACCGCTTCGGGCGCAAGGAGCTGTTCCTGACGGCGGTGGTCGGCTTCGTCGTCTTCTCCATGCTATGCGGCGTGGCATGGAGCCTGGAGACCATGGTGCTGTTCCGCCTGATGCAGGGCGTGTTCGGCGCGGCGATCGTGCCGCTGTCGCAGACCTTCCTGCTCGACATCAACCCGAAGGAACGCCACGGCCAGGCGATGGCGATCTGGGGCGCCGGCATCATGGTCGGGCCGATCATCGGCCCGACGCTGGGTGGCTGGCTGACCGAGAGCTTCAACTGGCGCTGGGTGTTCTTCATCAACCTGCCGATTGGCATCATCGCCTTTCTCGGCATGGCCGCCTACCTGCCGAACATCGCCAGACGCGTGCGCGGCTTCGATTTCTTCGGCTTTGCCATGCTCTCGCTCGGCGTCGGCGCGCTGCAGCTCATGCTCGACCGTGGCGGCGATGCCGACTGGTTCTCCTCGGCCGAGATCTGGATCGAGCTTGGCCTCGCCATTTCAGGTTTCTGGATGTTCACCATTCATCTGCTGAGCGCCGAAAACCCGTTCATCGACCCGAAGATATTCCTGGACCGCAATTTCGCGACCGGACTGGTCTTCATTTTCATCATCGGCGTCATCCTTCTGGCCAGCCTGGCGCTGCTGCCGCCGATGCTGTCGACGATCTTCGGCTACCCGACCATCACCACCGGCGTGGTGATGGCGCCGCGCGGCGTCGGCACGATGATCTCGATGCTCGTCGTCGGGCGCATCATGCACAGGATCGATGCCAGGCTGCTGGTGATGATCGGACTGGGGCTTACGGCGCAGTCGCTTTACACGATGTCGGGCTTCTCGCCGCAGATGGACAACTGGCTAATCCTGACCTCGGGCGTCATTCAGGGCCTCGGGCTGGGCCTGGTCTTCGTGCCGCTCTCCACCATTGCCTTTGCCACGCTCGATGTGCGCTTCCGCACCGACGCTACGGCGCTGTTTTCCCTGGTGCGCAACATCGGCTCGTCGATCGGCATCTCGATCGTTTCGGTCATGCTGGTGCGCAACACGCAGATCAACCACGCCGAGCTCTCCGCCTATATCAATCCGTTCAACCCCAACCTGTGGGCGGCCTCGCCGGCGGCGGCGGGCGGCGATCCGGCGGCGCTGTCGCAGATCGACGGACTGGTCAACCAGCAGTCGCTGATGATCTCCTACATCAACGACTTCAAGCTGATGATGGTGGTGACGCTGGTGGCTTTCCCGCTGGTCTTCCTGCTGCGCAAGCCGCAGAAGGCTTCAGCGGCTGCACCCGCCGCGCCTATGGACTGACCTCTGGGACCGGCGCAGCGGGCCGAACCGCCTGCCGAGATTTCACCGGCAGGATCGGCGATCTTCTGCGATGGGGCCTGCACGAGATTGGCTCCCCCTTCTCCCCCTTCTCCCCTTGTTGTGGGAGAAGGTGGCCGCGAAGCGGCCGGATGAGGTGCTCCAGCTTGGAACCGACAGCACTCCGGGCAGCATCCCTCAACCGTCTCGGCGCTGCGCGCCGATCCACCTTCCCCACAAGCGGAGAAGGCAAGAACTGCGCCATGCCCCGGTCGGCATCGACCCGGTTCACACGCCATTAGTATATCTGGACCACTATGCGGTCGCTTAGCTTGCAGCGAGCTTTCCTTGCTTTGCGCCAGGCGCCGAACCGGAGGAACTGTGTTTGGTCACGAAACCATCGAGGCAAGCCGCCCAGGCGCCCGAACCGACCGAGCATGCCACGCTGGCGAAACTGACGGGCTCCTCGTACGAGACGCTCGAGCGCGAACTCAGGGCTACGATCGCAACACTCGAGCAACAGGCGCTGCGATTCGAGACGGCGATCGACAACATCTCGCAAGGCATCTGCTTTTTCGACGCCGCTGAACGGCTGATCCTGTGCAACCGCCGCTATGCGGAAATTTACCGCATCGCGCCCGAACACTTGCGTCCCGGCCGGACGCTGGGCGAAATCGTCGAACGCCGCATCGCTGCCGGGACATCCGCGATGGCCAGCGACGCTTATCTCGCATTCGCCCGGGCGGTCAATTCGGGCACGACCTTGAGAAACTGGACCGCCAATCTCACCGACGGCCGGACAATTCAGATCTGCCACCAGCCGATGCCTGACGGCGGATGGGTGGCCACGCATGAGGACATAACGGAACTCACCGCCAATCGCCTGATCGTCGACGAGCGCATCTCGCTGCAAACGCTGATCGACTGGGTGCCAGACTACCTGTGGGTGAAGGACACCGAAAGCCGCTTCGTCGTCGCCAACAAGGCCATTGCTTCCGACAGCGGCAAGGCCAAAACCAGTGACATGATCGGTTTGACCGATTTCGATCTTCATGCCTCCGAGCTTGCGCAGAAGTTTCGCGCCATCGAGCAAGGCGTGCTGCGCAGCGGACAGCCGATGATCGATGAGGAAGAGTTCGTTGTCGATGCGTCAGGCGCCGGCAAATGGTTTTCGTCGACGAAGGTGCCGTTGCGCAATGTTCAAAACGATATCTTCGGTCTGGTCGGCATCGCCCACGACATCACCGCCCGCAAGCAGGCGGACACCCTTCGAGACGGGCAGGCGCAAATACTGGAAATGATCGCGACGAGCGCCCCGCTCGAAGATGTGCTCGACTGCCTCATGCACCTCGCCGAGTCTCAGTTGACGGGGATATTCGGTTCCGTCCTGTTGCTCGACAAGGATGGCAGCCACTTGCGGCACGGCGCCGCGCCGAGCTTGGCAAAGGCCTATACGAGCGCCATCGACGGGATCGCCGTCGGCCCCAAAATGGGATCCTGCGGAACCGCTGCCTACCGGCGCGAGCCGGTCATTGTCGCGGATCTCATGCACGACCCGCTTTGGCACGATCACTGCGAATTGGCGGCGGCCTATGGCTACCGTTCGTGCTGGTCGACCCCGATCCTGTCGCACCAGGGCGCTGTGCTGGGCGCCTTTGCCATGTACTCGACGACCGTGCGCGAACCGACCGCGGTCGAGACCCGGCTCATCGATTTCACGACGCGTATTGCCGGGATCGCCATCGAGCGCAAGCTGGCCGAAGATCGGATCCACTTCATGGCCAACCATGATGTGCTGACCGGACTGCCCAATCGCGCTCTGCTCGAGGACCGGCTTTCGCAGGCGATCCTCTACGCGCAGCGATACGATCGCTGGGTGACGGTGGTGTTCATCGATCTGGACAATTTCAAACTCGTCAATGACACGCTTGGCCACAATGCCGGGGACGAGCTGTTGAAGACCGTAGCCGGCCGTATCGTCGAGCGCGTAAGGGCGACCGATACGGTCGTGCGGCTTGGTGGCGACGAATTCGTCGTCGTTCTGTTCGATCAACCGACGAATGTCGATCTCATCTCCGAGACCCTGCAAGCCATTCGGGCGGCGATTGCAGAGCCGGTTCAGCTCGGAGCACATCGGCTGAGGGCGACGGCCAGTATCGGCATCGCCAGCTACCCCAAGGATGGGACCAACCCCGACACGCTGCTGGCCAATGCCGATGCGGCCATGTATCGCGCCAAGGAATTCGGCCGCGACAATTTCCAGTTCTACGCTCCCGAATTCAACACCAGAGCGCATGAGAAATTCGTGCTTCAGGAGGACTTGCGTAACGCCCTGGCCCGTTCGGAATTCACGCTGTTTTATCAGCCGCAGGTCGACCTTCGGTCGGGCCTCGTCTTTGCCGTCGAAGCGTTGCTTCGCTGGAATCATCCGACGCGCGGCATGATGGCACCGAACGCCTTCATTCCGACGGCCGAGGAGACAAGTCTGATCGTGCCGATCGGCGATTGGGTCCTGCACGAGGCCTGTCGGCAGAACAAGGCATGGCAGGATGCCGGCCTGCCGCCGATGACCGTCTGCGTGAATGTGTCGACGCGGCAATTCAGGGAAAAGAACCTGATCGGCCGCGTCGCCGATGCCCTGAAAGTCAGCGGTCTGGAGGCCAGATATCTCGAGCTGGAGGTGACCGAAAGCCTGATCATGCAGGATATCGACCTGGCGGTCGCAACGATGAATCAGCTGCAAAACCTGGGCGTTCAGATCTCGATCGACGATTTCGGAACAGGCTACTCCAGCCTCAGTGCGCTCAAGACCTTTCCAGTGGCGCGGCTGAAAATCGACAAGTCGTTCATCAACGATATCGCTGCTGACGAAAACGACCAGGCTGTCGCCAGCGCCGTAATATCATTGGGTCAAAATCTGAATCTGAGGGTCATTGCCGAGGGCGTCGAGACGGACGATCAGGTGGCCTTCCTGCGCAAGAACAACTGCGATGAAATGCAGGGCTATCATTTCAGCGAGCCGGTTTCGGCCCCTGACATCGAGAAAATGCTCAGTGGCGAACCCATGGATTGACGGGTCGACCATGATCTCCTCAGCCAAGGCGGCATTGCCGCCAGCGCGGATTGCCCTGTGCCCGCGTTGCTATTTGCCCAGGACAAGGCTCCAGTAACGCCGCGAGCTGTCGCGGCCGTCCCGCACATAGGCCAGGCCGAAGCGGGTGAAGCGCGGGTCGAGCATGTTGCGGCGGTGGCCGGTCGAATGCATCCAGATGTCGAACAGCTTCTGCTGATCGAAACGGCCCTCGGCGATGTTTTCGGCGGCAGCACCGGCAATGCCGTTGCCCTTGACGCGCAAAGCAAATCCCTTGCCCCAGCCGGTCGAGTGGGTCATGCGGCCGCCGCGCGCCATATAGCCGGACTGCTGCAGGGCTGCCTGTTCGAGCTGACGGTCGGGGACAAGCGGTTCGAGCCCGGCTGAGGCGCGGATGCCCGCCAGCGTGCCGACGGCGGAGGCCGAGACCCCGGCGCCTTCGCCGGTGGGCAGCACAGTGGCACAAGCGGCAAGCCCGGCCAGCGCGGCAAGGCCGACGGCCCTAAGCAGCATTCGCCTGTTTGGCGTCGGGCGCGTTTCGTCAGGGCGGGGTTCTAGGGATGGTTGATTGGCGGTGTCGGTGAGCGTCATGCCTGCCTGACATAGCGGCAATAGTGGCTTTTGCCGGGCAGGCGTTCAGAAATCTCGCTCGCTGCCCCCTTAGCCGTCCGCGAACCCCGCTGATGCGCGCTGCGGCGCGATAGTCTCCAAGCTTGCCGCCCAACCACCCCCGGTAGCCGCATTGCTCAAGGGCGCTCCTGGCGGCTATCTGGCAGACACCTGGCTGATCCCGGTATCGATCCAGGCACGCGTCTGTTCCAGAACTTCATCCGAAAGCGCGGGATCGTCGATAGCCCGGGCGAGGATCACTGCCCCCACCATCGCTGCCCAGCATCCGATCGCTGTGCGGCGTCTGTCTGCCGGATCTAACTCCGGCAGCGTCTTGCCGATATGGTCGATCTGCGAGCGAAGGCCTTCGGTCATGGCCGAGCGGGCAGCCGGGGTCTGATGGCGGATGTCCGCAACAAGGCCCGCTGTCGGGCAACCACCGGCGGCATTGTCGCGATGCCGGGGCGAAAGATAGTCATCCACATAGGCGCGAAGGTCGCCCCCTCCGCTTGAGTCCGCGGCGAGGACATGGGCAAGGGTTTGGGCGATCAGGTCGTCCTTCGAGCTGAAATGGCCATAGAAGCCGCCATGGGTGAACCCGGCGGCTTTCATCACCTCCGCCACGCTGACCGCGTCGAACCCCTTGTCGCGAAACAGCCGGCTGGCAACATCCAGAATTCGGCGGCGGTTCTCCGCCATCTGTTCTCGACTGACCTTCATTTCAAAATTCTCCGCCGGCGCCGTTGACATTTACATGATGGGCATCATATTTGGAATGCAATCATGATGATCGTCATGAATATAGAGTCCATCAGCGAAAAGAGCAATGCCATGACCATTCCGTCAGTCCTCATAACCGGCGCCTCCACCGGCATCGGAGCCGCCTATGCCGAGCGCTTCGCGCGCCGCGGGCACGACCTCGTGCTGGTTGCCCGTGACACGGCACGAATGGAGGCTCTGGCGGCCCGTCTGCATCAGGAAAATGGCGTGGCGATCGACATCATCCAGGCTGATCTTACGCAGGCTGCCGAGCTTGCAACGGTAGAGACGAGGCTGCGCGACGACGCCCGCATCGGGATCCTCGTCAACAATGCCGGAACGGCCATCGGCGGAAGCTTCATCGAGCAGAGCACCGATGACGTCGCGCGGCTGGTGGCGCTCAACACCACCGCGCTTCTGCGGCTAGCCAGCGCCATCGCCCCGCGTCTTGCGGCGGCCGGCGAAGGGGCGATCGTCAACATCGGCTCCGTGGTCGGGCTGGCGCCGGAGTTCGGCATGACGGTCTACGGCGCAACCAAAGCCTTCGTGCTGTTTCTGTCGCAGGGACTCAGCCTCGAGCTCGCGCAGAAGGGTGTCTACGTCCAGGCCGTGCTTCCCGCCACGACGCGAACGGAGATCTGGGGACATGTTGGGGCCGACGTCAACACGCTTTCCAACGTGATGGAGGTCGACGATCTGGTGAATGCGGCGCTGGTCGGCTTCGACCGCCGCGAGTTGGTGACCATCCCGCCGCTACCCGATGCCGGGCAGTGGGATGCGCTTCAGGCCGCACGCCAGGCCATGCTTCCGAACTATCGGAACGAACATCCCGCCGAGCGGTATCGCACGGTCGCCTGAGCACCAACGAAGCCATTTCGCTAAACGACCCGCCGCGGCGGGGACAACAAGGTGACCTATGACAAGCACAACGCTGTTTGAACCCTATACTCTCGGCTCGCTGACCCTCTCCAATCGTATCGTCATGGCGCCGCTGACGCGCAATCGCGCCGGCCCGGGGTTCGTTCCAGGCGATCTCGCCGCACAGTATTACGGCCAGCGCGCGTCGGCCGGCCTGCTGATTTCCGAGGCCACGCAGATCTCGCAGCAGGGACAGGGTTACCAGGACACCCCCGGCATCTACTCCCAGGCTCAGATCGGCGGCTGGCGCAAGGTCACCGACGCCGTGCACGCCAAGGGCGGGCGGATTTTTCTGCAGCTCTGGCATGTCGGTCGCGTCTCGCACGTCGACCTGCAGGAGAACGGCGCCGCGCCTGTCGCGCCCTCGGCGATCCGGGCCGCGACCAAGACCTTCGTCGGCAACGGCTTTGTCGACGTTTCGGAGCCCCGCGCACTCGAACTGGATGAATTGCCGGGCATCGTGGAGGATTTCCGCAAAGCAGCTGCGAACGCCATCGAGGCCGGCTTCGATGGCGTCGAGATTCACGGCGCCAACGGCTATCTGCTGGACCAGTTCGCCAAGGACGGCGCCAACCTCCGCACGGATGCTTATGGCGGATCGGTCGAGAACCGCGCCCGGCTGATGCTGGAGGTTGCGACTGCGGTGGTCGAGGAGATCGGCGCCGAGCGCACCGCCATCCGGATTTCGCCCGTCTCGCCCGCCAACGGCGTCTCGAGCAGCGCCCCCCAGGCACAGTTCGACTATATCGTCGAACAACTCGACGCTTTGGGCATCGTCTACATCCATGTCGTCGAGGGCGCCACGGGCGGATCGCGCGATGTCGCGCCGTTCGACTTCGGATCGCTCCGTCGGCGCTTCAACAACACCTATATCGCCAATAACGGCTATGACCTCGAACTCGCCGCGTCGCGGCTCGCCGAGGGCAAGGCGGATCTGTTCGCCTTCGGGCGCTCGTTCATCGCCAATCCCGACCTTGTGGAACGGCTGCAGACGCGCGCGCCGCTGGCCACGTTCGATCAGGCGACGCTCTATGGCGGCGGCTCCGCCGGCTATACCGACTATCCCGCGCTCGCCGCTTCAGGCCGGCCATGAGCCAATGGAGCGCCGCGCCGCGCGGCCATCCCACGTCGACACCAGCGCCGCCGCCTTCGCCTGTGGGCAGCACGGTGGCGGCAAGGCCGCCTGCCTGACATAAGCGCAATCCTGGCGGCCAAATAAACCGGGCGTGGATTGTTTCCACGCCCGATCAAATCAGCGTTTTGGGCAGTTCAGGCCTTCGGTATCCCAGCCAGGGGGACGACCAGCGCGTCGTCCTCCCCGTCTGCCTCCTCGAACAGATCGGCCCCGTCAGCATCCGTTTCCCGCGGCCGCGTCGAGACCAGATCCTTTAGAGAGCCACCGGCGCCGGCGATGCCGGCTTCCTTCAGGAGCGCGTCGATCAGAGACTTGTTGCCGGTGAACTTCAGCAGCTGATCGGCCAGATCGCCCGGACCCGAAGGCCCGCCTTCGCCGCCCGAGCGACCGCCCGAAAATCCCGCCGTGTCGAACACGCGGATGCTATCGATACGGCTCGCCGGCTCCATCAGCGCCTTTAATGCTTCCGGCAGCATGGTGATCCGCGCCTGCGTCAGTTCAAGCTGGATCAGCCGATCGGAGAGCAGGTTGCGCGCTTCGTTCGTCGCGCGGATGGTCGCGGCCTCGGCCTCGCCTTCCGCGATCACGCCTTCGGCGCGGACCTTCATTGCTTCCGCCGCCGCGCGGGCTTCCACCAGCGCTGCCTCGGCGCGGTCTTCCGCCGCTGCTTTTTCGGCGCTCGCGCCAACTGTCACCGACACAGCCTCAGATTCCGCCGCTTCCTGCGCTTGCAGAACGGCGATCTGCCGGGCGCGGTCGGCAATTTCGCGTTCGCGCGCCGTCTGCACCTTTTCTTCAGCCGCAACCGTCAGCGCCTCGGCCTCGCGGGCCTTGGCTTCAGCCTGGCTGGTTTCCTGGCTCTTCTTGGCGATGGCCACCGCCATATTCTGGCGCGACAATTCAACCTCGCGCTCAGAGTTGATGCGCGCCTCTTCCTTGGCGCGCTGCGCTTCCGCCGCATGCTCGGCGATCTCGCGCTCGCGCGCGATCTGGGCGGCCTGTTCGGCGAGCTTCGCCGCTTCCTCGGCCTTGGCCATTTCGGAGCGGGTGGAGGCCTGCTTGGAGACTACGTCGCGCTCCTGCTCCAGCCGCGCCTCTTCCTCTTGCCGCTTCAACGCGTACTTTTCGCGCGAGGCGTTCAGGTCCTGCTCGGCAATCGCCACTTCGGTCTTCCGCGTCACCTCGTTGCGCTCCTTGCGGCGCTGTTCGGTGATGGTTGTCAGCTTGGCCAAACCGACGGCGTCGAAGGCGTTGGTTTCGTTGAAGAACTCACGCGGCGTCTGGTCGAGGCCCGTCAACGACACCGATTCCAGTTCCAGCCCGTTCGAGCGCAGATCGGTCTCGACTGCATCCTGCACCGCCTTCACGAAGTCTGAGCGATTCTCATGCAGTTGATCGAGCGTGTTGCGCGCGGCCACAGAGCGCAGCGCGTCGACCAGCTTGGCTTCCACCAGATCCTGGATCGCCTTCGGGTCGTTGACACGGTCGCCCAGCGTCTGCGCAGCGAGGCCGATGCCGTCATCCGTGCCGTCGACGCGTACGTAGAACTCGGCACGGATGTCGACGCGCATGCGGTCAGAGGTGATGAAGGCGTCCTCGCGGCGGCGGTCGACCACCAGCTTGACCGTGTTGAGCTTGACCTTCGCCAGCGCATGCAAGATGGGCAGGATCAGCGCGCCACCGTCTTTGACCACTCTGCGGCCGCCGACGCCGGTACGCACAAAGGCCTCGTCACGCTCGGCGCGCTGGTAGAGCCGCCCGAGCACAAAGCCGATCACCGCGATCACGAAGAGAACGATGCCGGCCCAGATCAGAAATTGAACTATATTGTCCATAGCTTGCCCCCAGATTTTAAAGTGTTTGATGTTCGGCTTTGCCAAGAGCGCGCTCTGGCTAGATATGTTCCTCGAACGGCATTACGAGCCAGACACGACCGGGTCCCTCGGCGGCTTTCACCACCACGACCAAGGCGCCTTTCTCGATTTTCATTCCCGCGTCTGCGGGCCGCGCCCGCAGCGTATGCAATTCGCCATGCTCATCGCGCACCCGGATCGAGCCGGGCCGACCGTCGTCCAGCGGCCCGAGCGTGACCGTGCCGCGACGCCCGACCAGACGATCGTGGTTGACGGCGTAGCTCTCGTCCTGCGGCAGGAGAAGAGCGATCCAGCCGCCGGTGATCTTCGTGACCATCACCGCCGCCGGCGTCGCGCCAAAAGCGTAGCTCCACGCCGGCAAGGCCGGGAAGATCTGCCACAGCATGATGCCGACCATGCCGAACGTGACCAGCAGAAGCAGAATCAGGATGGCGAAGGGTACCCGACCGAAATTCAACCAATCGAATACGTCGTCCAGATGTGTGGCGTCGAGGAGATGGTCGACCGCGCCGTCTTCGCCGCCACCATGGTCAAAATGCCCGGCTCCAACAAAGAACAGGACGATCTGCAGGACACCCAGCAACATCCCTGCCAGCAACGGATAGAGATAGAGCGCCGGCGCGTGGAGAATTTCTGCCATCGGCGCTACTTCTTACCCTTGAGTTCGCTGCGCAGAGCCGCCAGCCGGTCGTCAATGCGGCGCTGGCGCCCAAATTCTTCGAGTTCGACAAGATCGTTGTCGCGCGGCTTGCCAGCGGGCAGGTCGGTCAGCCGCGCCACGCTGGAAAGCGCGGCCGCAATGCGATCCTCTGGTGCGGGTTTGCGGAACCCGCCGCCAGCGTTGCCTGCCGTGCCCGGGTTCTGCGCCTCGCGGGCGCGACGCGCTATCTTCACCCGCTCCTCGGAATCGCGGCGGGCCGCACTTGCGGCGCTCAGCGCGCCTCGCGCTTCGTCAATGCGCACATCAACATCCTGGATCAGCTTGTCGATAGAGGCGGCCTGCGCGTCAATGTCATCCTGACGGCCAATACCGGCCCGTGCGAGGTCTTCGCGGCCCTCTTGCAGGGCGACACGGATATTCTGGTCCAGCCCCTCGCGTTCCTCGGTCAGGTCGTCCTTCTGCAGGGTGTAGCGCTTGCGCTCGGCGATAAGCGCTGCGAGGTTGGATTTCAACTCGTCGGCGGCCTTGTCGATCTCGCGGATCGCTTGTTCGGCCACCGCCTCGGGAGCCTTCTTCTCAAGGCCGTCGATCACGGTTGCGACCAGGCCGGCGGCGAGGCGCGAAACGCGCCCGGAAATGGATTCGGTCTGCATGGCTTCGATCTCCCTGTGTTGCATGTCCGCCGACAGCGGAACGGTGAGCAGATAGGCCCCGTTATCCCGTACGAGATGGGAAAGTTGCGCTTTCTCCTGGCTATCGGAGTAGCCGGTGGCCAGGAATCCCGCGATCACACGCCCCTCGACGGTAGAAATCGAAACCTTGTCGACGCCCTTGAAGGACATGAGCTTGTCGTCAAGCGGCAGCCGGTCGGGCGACCAGGCGCCGGAGGCGTATTCGCGAATGCCATTGGTCACCAGTCGCGCCGGCAGGCCCGTCTCGGCGCGGATCGCTTCATAGGCGAGCTTCTGGAGTTCATACGTGTTGGTGCGCTGGGTAGAGGCAGTGCGATCCAGGATGTCGTGCATGACGGCATAAGCCGCGAAAGTCATGTCGATGGCGCGTTCGCCAGCGCGGCTCAGGATCAACTTGTAGTGCGCCGTCTTCATATGAGTTCTCCCTCTCAATCACCTAACAAGTGATTGAGGGGATTTCAAGTGACAATCACCAAAAACGTGATTTAGTGATAGGAGGGTTAATACACGTGTGCGTTGTTTGGTAATCGCAGGTGTTGGCCAGTAGACAACGTCTGGCGCTGAGCGCTCCCTGAGGTATTCGGCCCGGTCGGCTGATTCCACCCAAGCAGTTGCACAACGTATAGTTGCAATCGTCAGATTTTCCCCACTGCTTACTCCGCCGCCACCAGCCTTGGCGTCGATGAGACCCGGCCGGCTCGATCGTCCTCGGTAGCTTCCCACCAGTCGCCCAAGGCGTCGATGAGCGGCACAAGCTTGAGACCCGCTGCGGTGAGATCATAGTCGACGCGTAGCGGATAGCCGGCATGCGGCGTTCGACGCACGATCCCGGCTTCCTCCAGCTTGCGCAGTTCCAGCGCCAGAATGCGGTGCGACACGGTCGGGTTGTCACGCCTCAAGTCGCTGAAGCGCTTGGTCCCGTCCTTCAGATAGTAGAGCAGCAAGGTCGGCCAGCGACCGCTGAGCACACGCATGGCCTCTTCGATCGGGCAGCTTGAGACGGCATCTTTCATGGCGGATCCTGGTTACAAAATAGTGCGTAATTTACATGGGACGACCAGCGTTTAGGGTCAAGCTTCGCTGCGCAGCGTGATCCCTGAACATGGAAGAGGACAAAGAAATGGAACCTATCCTCCTTTACGGTGTCCCGGCAGGAAGTTCGATGGGGCTCGTCGCTGCTTTTGAACGCTTCGGACAGCCCTACCGCCTGTGCCGCGTCGACATGCTCACTGAAATGAAGAACGACGCCTATGCCCGCATCAACGGCCGTCAGGAAACGCCGGTGATGATCACCGACGACGGCAGAGTGCTCACCGAGACCATGGCGATTGCCGCTTGGCTCGAAGCCCGCGACACGCAACGTCGCATCAGCTTCGACCCGCGCTCGCCGGAAGCCGACCGGATGCATCTGCTGATGGCTTTCGTGAACACCGGTTTCACCGCCGCTTTCACCCCGCTCTGGGCTGCCTATGAAATGGAATCGGCCGAACCGGCCCTGCTGGCGACCTTGCGTGACTTTGGCCGCCAGGCCGTTGCCGAACGCCACGACCGGCTTGAGGCGATGATCGGCGACACCGACTTTCTGGTCGGCGACCGCCTGACGTTGGCCGATACCACGCTGATCGGCGTGGCCCGTTGGGCGGAGTTCCACCAGGCGGTCGACGGCGCCGCCTATCCCAGGCTGGCGGCGCTGCGCCACCGGATCGAAAGCGATCCGGACGTGCGATACGCGCAGGCCATCGAGGACGGCGAAACGCCGGCGGGTTCGGGTGCCTGCCTTGGCCACGTTCCGCTGGCCGAGGTGATTGAACGCTTTGGTGCCTAATGCATGTCGCGCAAAAGTGTGCGGCGGTTTTGCGATAACGACATGCATAAACAAACAACCTAAAGCGCGTCGCAATGAATCCATTCAGCCGCGACGCGCTTTAGCACAAGCTAGCGGCGCGGCACGAACACGGCCTGTGCCGCGCCGCGCATGCTCAATCCCACCCGATTCGCGACAAGCACATCGAATTCGGCTATCATGCCATCGCTCTTGAAGTGGCAGCTACGGGCGGCCATCCTGGCGGTGGCCGCCCCCTGAATACGGGAGAATGGGTATGGCCAGCTTTCATGTCATGTCGGACGCGCGTGGGATGCACGTGCAGCCCAGGGTGCGCCGCATCACCACGGCGGACCTGATCGATGTGCTGCGGCTCGGCGTCGAGGATTTTTGGGCAAAGCCATCGCACTACGTCTTCCTGTGCCTGATCTATCCGGTGGTCGGATTGATCCTGGCGCAGTGGACGACATCCGGCGCCTACGCCATCCAGCTGCTTTACCCGCTGATGTCCGGCTTCGCCCTGCTTGGACCGTTCGCCGCGATCGGCCTCTACGAGATCAGCCGCCGCCGAGAGCTCGGCATGGACACGTCCTGGTGGCACGCACTCGAGGTGCGCCACTCGCCGGCGCTGCCGGCGATCGCGGTCATCGGCATCATGCTGGTGGCACTGTTCCTGCTCTGGCTGTTCACCGCGCAATCGATCTACACCAGCCTGTTCGGCGCTCAGCCGCCGGCCTCGATCGGTGGCTTTGTCCGCGAGGTGCTGGCAACGCCCAAGGGCTGGACGCTGATCCTGCTCGGCAATGCGGCCGGCTTCGTCTTCGCCGCGATCGTGCTGGCGACGACGGTCGTCGCTTTCCCGCTGCTGCTCGACCGCGATGTCGGCGTGGTCTCGGCGATCGAGACCTCGGCACGGGCAGTGATGACAAACCCGCTGCAGATGGCGCTGTGGGGCCTGATGGTCGCCGTGCTGCTGGTCATCGGCTCGATTCCGCTGTTTGCCGGGCTCGCCGTCGTCATGCCCGTGCTTGGCCATGCGACGTGGCATCTCTATCGCAGGCTGGTCGAACCGGAGCGGGCGCAGCCGGACCGGCGGCCGATGTAGGCGGAAGCGGCGTTTGGCGCTGCGTGTCGGTCGCCATCCGGACATCTCCTCACGCGGGGGGAGATCGTTTTCGCTCTACGATGTATCCCCACCCCTAACCCCTCCCCACAAGGGGGAGACTTCCGTTGGCGCCGACCTCGGCAGATTGCCTGCCTTTCGGCGCCAAAGGCGAAGTCAAAGGTGCGCGGCAGCGTTCCCTTCCCCTTGTGGGGAGGGTTAGGGTGGGGGTCCACCTTCGCAAGAATCCCTATGTGGTTGTGCTGCGCGTGAAAGAGGGTCCCTTAAGTCACCAGTCCCATCGCCTTCAGCCGACCCCACCCCCTTCAGCCGACGATGCGCAGGTTTGACAATTCGTTGGCGATTTCCCTGAAATTGTCCGACAGCGTCGCCCCGGTCGCGTTCCAGAACAGCTTGGCCGGCTTGGTCGGATCGGTGGGGTCCTTGCGGAAGCGCGAGTCCGAGGAGCAGGCCTTCAGCGCGTCGAGTGCTTTCTTGTCACCGGCATCGGTGGTCGACAGGTCGAGCGCAACGGTCATGACGAGAACGTTCGATTTCTTCGCGTTGCCGCAAAGGGTCTGCATCTGCTCGTCCAGCGCGGCGGTGTAGTTGGCGCCGGTGTAGGTCGTCTTGCCGATGTCGGTGCTTGTGTTCATGAACAGCCGCGTCACGCTTCCAGACCCCGGATATGTCAGGCCGGTGTAACCGTAAGCGGCATAGGTCGATCTGTTATTGGCGTAGCCGCTGTCGCTGACGGCGCTGTAGGTATTGGCGCCGTCGGTCAGCACGATGACCACTTTGTCGTTGCCTCTTTCAGTGTTCGGCCGGCCCGCAGTGAAAGGTTCGTTGCTCGACACCGTCCGCCAGCCCCAGCCAAGGCCTTCCGGCACGTTGGTGTTGCCGTTCGGCGCCATCGCGTCGATGGCGTTGTCGATCTCCTCTTTCTGGGCAAGCTGGGTCACGTCTTTGAGCGGCGTGATCGGGTTGGTCGTGCAGGACGAATTTGGGCCGTCGCCCGAGGCAGCCGACTTCGAGCCGTAAGGCTTGACCAGGAAATATTTGCGCATGTCCGACTGCCGCTGCGAACCGGTTGGGCTGTCGGTGTAAGGCCAGTCGGCCCACCAGTTGTTGCCGTAACCATAGTTCAGATAGATCACATCGTTAGCGCCGTCGCGGTCGAAATCGAGCCAGAGGGTGCCGGCCTCGTCGGGCGCAAACATCGGCACGAACAGCGTGGCAGGTGTGGCGGTATCAGGCGTCGTGTCGTCGTTGTTATACGGGTGCGGCCTCGCCTCCACGCAACCCTGCCAACTCGCATAGCGGCTGGTGGTGTAGATATATTCCGGGGTGGTCCAGTGGCCGCTGCTGCAGTTACCTTTCTTGTTATAGGTGTCGCAGATATACTGTTTCGTGTTAGGCACTTCTTCGCGGCCGGACTCGACGGTGATGTCGGCGTAGAGGCTGAAGCGGGTCAGTGGCTGATCCTCGGTGTCGCCCCAGCCGGTGCCGCGTTTGTACCAGACGCCGTTGAGCTTCTCGGCGTATCTGTCCGGATCGTTGGCGGCGGTCATCTTCGTCCAGTCGAAATCCTCATGCTGGATCGGGGAGATGCCATCCTGGTCCATCCAGCTGTCCTGGTCATGGGTGGGTCCGACATTGACCGAAGCAGCGAACGGCACGAGGGAGAACTGCACCGGTTTGCTGACCTGCTTCATCTGCTGTGCCTGCAGCGCCAGCGTATCGACAAGCTGCTTGGCGGCAGTCTTCAGCAGGTCTATTCGCCTCGCGCCGGTGCCGGAACCGAGTTCGTTCATCGAGCCGGAATTGTCGAGCACAAGAGCGACTTCCAGCGTGTTCTTGAGGCGGATTTCCGAGCACTCCGTGAAAGTTGTAGCGCCGCTGGTGGTCCAGCCGCCCAGCATGGCGGCGGCCGGCAGAAAATAGGGGTGATAGGTCAGGGCGCTGCAGAGCTTCAACGTGCCGCCACCCGCACTGCTGTTGGGCAGGGTGACGGTGAGCGACGTGTTGGCCGGATCGACAGGGCCGAGATTGGTTTCGAAGAAAGTCTTGGCGTAGGCCCTGGCGGCGTCGTCGGTTGCGCCGGAGACGACCTGCTGAGCCGTGGCGAGGCCGGCGGCGTCCAAAGCGTTCAACGTGGCGTGCTTCTGGCGCAGCAGTTCCGAGTAATCGACGCTGAGCGCCACTCCGCCCATCAGTGGCACCATCGTGATGGCCGTCATCAGCGTATAGTTGCCACGCCGGTCCCTACCGAATTTTCGGATCATTGTCTTCAGCCCCTCGCCAAAACCCCTAGTCGGCGAAAGATGCCATCAATCCTTAAATTTCAGATTGCTGAAAAACATCCAAGATCGGCTTGCTTTTTCAAGGCTCGTTAACCACGCCGCCGATGCCGGCATTGCTGCGCGCGGCTGGACCAGCCGCCGAAGCCTTCAGAATGGGGGAAGCCTCGGCAAGAGCGGCTTGCGCGCTTGCCTTCGTCAGTGCCAAGGCGATCCTGAAACCTGGGCAATCCTGAAACCAGGGCAATCCTGAAAAATGTGAAAGCTGGTGACAGGGTCAAGTGCTTCGGTTAATGCGAACCTGCCACGGCGGACGTCGGCGGCGACGCTCGCAACCATCATGATTTGGGAAACGATATGGCGGACTCGCCCGATATCATCGGCTCGCTCGCGGATTTGTCGGGAGCCTATTGTGCCATCCTGTGCGACGTCTGGGGTGTGGTCCACAATGGCGAACGGCATTTTCCGGCCGCGGCTCTGGCGCTGGCCACGGCGCGCGAGGCGAAGATACCTGTCGTGCTGATCACCAATTCGCCGCGCCGCAGCGCCGATGTGGTGGCGCAGATGAATGCGATCGGCGTTCCCTCTGCGGCCTATGACCGCGTCGTCACCTCCGGCGACGTGACCCGCGACCTGATCATGGAAGGCCCGCGAAAGATCTTCCACATTGGCGCCGATCGCGATTTCACGCTCTATGACGGGCTTGATGTCGAGTTGGTCGAGGAGTTCGAGGCGTCCGGCGTGGTCTGCACCGGGCTGTTCGACGACGAGGTCGAGAAGCCGGAGGACTACGCCGATATTCTGCGGCGGCTGCGCGCCAGGAACCTGCCCTTCATCTGCGCCAATCCCGATATCGTGGTCGAGCGTGGCGAGCGGATGATCTGGTGCGCCGGGGCGCTGGCCCGCGACTATGCCCAGCTCGGCGGGCGCACGCTGATTGCTGGAAAACCTTATGCCCCGGTCTATGACGTGGCGATGAAGGAGATCGCCGACCTACTCGGCCGCCCGGTCGAGCGCTCGGACGTGCTGGCCATCGGCGACGGCATGATGACCGACATCAAGGGTGCTGCCGACAATGGCTTCGACGTGCTCTACGTGTCGGGCGGCATCCATGCCCGCGACTACGGCGATCCGCTACGACCGGATCCGGCCAGGCTGATCGCCTTTCTGGAAAGGCACGGCTACCGGCCGGTCGCGATCATTCCGAGACTGCAGTAGGCTCGCTCGATGACGGAAGCCTCGAAATGACGCAAGCCTTCGAACGCGTTTCTGCAGTCTCGCCGCTGCCGGCCCATTTGCGGGGTGGCGTGGTAGCGATCGGCAATTTCGACGGTGTGCACCGCGGCCACCAGGCCGTGCTCGAACGCGCGCTGGCCGAGGCCCGCCGGCGCGGCGCGCCGGCGCTGGTGCTGACCTTCGAGCCGCATCCGAGAAAGGTGTTCCGGCCCGAGATTCCGCTGTTCGTGCTGACACCGCCGCCGATGAAGGCAATGCTGCTGTCGCATCTGGGCTTTGCCGCACTCGTCGAGCAGCCGTTCACGCGCGCCTTCGCCGCACTGTCAGCGGAAGCGTTCGTGACCGATGTGCTCGACAGCAATCTCGGCATCATCCACGCCGTGACCGGCTTCGACTTCCACTTCGGCAAGGACAGGCAAGGCGGACCGGCCTATCTGATGGCGGCCGGCGAACGCCACGGCTTCGGCGTCACCCTGGTTGACGCCTTTCGCGACGAAGGCGCCGAGGTGGTGTCGTCGAGCCGAATCCGGGCGCTGCTGTGCGAAGGGGCGGTGGCCGAGGCCGCCGGCCTGCTCGGCTACCGCTTCACGGTCGAGAGCGAGGTGATCGGCGGCCAGCAGCTTGGCCGGACGCTCGGCTTTCCAACCGCCAATATGAGGCTTTCGCCGGAAGCCACTCTGAAGGAAGGGATTTACGCCGTCCGCTTCCGCCGCGCCGACGGCACGCTTCATGATGGTGTTGCCAGCTTCGGCCGCCGCCCGACCGTCGATGACAACGGCACGCCGCTTCTGGAAACCTTCGTCTTTGACTTCGCCGGCGATCTCTACGGCGAGCTATGCGCGGTGTCCTTCTTCGGTTTCCTGCGCGCCGAGGTGAAGTTCGACGGGCTCGACGCGCTGGTCGCGCAAATGAAACGCGACGAGGCCGAGGCGAGGGCGCTGCTTGCCGGCGTCAGCCCGCTGTCCGAGCTCGACGCGGCCGTTGCTTTCTAAAGCATGATCCCGAAAAGTGGGAACCGGTTTTCGGAACAGATCATGCCAAACCAAGGGCCTATTTTTTCAGCGCCAGGCCGACCGCAATGAAGGCCCAGCCCTGGAAGATAAGGTCGACGGCGAGAAACAGCCCCAGCACCCATACGCTGTTGACTGGCCAGCCCATGGCGATGACCAGGCCGGCCAGCGCGCTGATGACGCCGGCCGCAACCAGCCAGCCCCAACGTTTTTCCGGCCTGTGCCTGTACCCGACCCAGGCCCTGAGCACGCCTGATGCGAGAAGGGCGACCGCCAGCAGGAAGGTCAGCACCGCCGACGCCAGCAGCGGGTTGTAGAAGGCGAAGAACCCGGCGACGGCATAGAGAAGACCACTGAGCAGCCAGTAGAAAAACCGGGTCCATGTCTTCACACCGAAGGCATGCATGATCTCGATGATTCCGGCCATCAGCATCAGCCAGCCGACGACGTAGATCGAGGCGACAGTGGCGATGAACAGATTGCCGAAGGCGATGCCGCCGAGGATCAGCAGCAGAACGCCGAGCCCGACGAACCATCCCCATTTCGCCCGCGTCTGACCGATTGCATCTTTCAAGGCATCGCCGTGCAGTGTCATCGCCCTTCTCCCTCAGGTTACCTTTGCCGGCTTGGAAGGTAACGCTGACAGGCTTGCCGGTAAAGCGAGCAGGATGCGAGCGCCACACCCCGAGCGATCGCTTGCCAGACGTGGCTAGACCCGAAGCGGCCAAATATCAGACGTAATATTCGACCATGTGCGGCGGCAGTGCTAAAGCATGACGAGCGGGTTCTGGACGACTGTCGTCCTCTTGTCTTCGCCATGGCGCAAACGAAAGCGGTGGCCCAGCGCTGGCTGTGACGCTTTATTGGATGACGTGAGGCTGCTGCTGTCGCCCGTTTTTATGCTTGATGAGGCTAGGGAAGCAAATGAGCGACGTGGACGAAAGCCTCGATCTGACGGAGATTAACGGAGTGCGCAGTTTGCTGACGTCAAAGCCACGACCGGTGGGCTGGGACGAACGCCGGGCACGGCTCGACGAGGTTGGTTCGGTCTGGCCAATTGCGGACGACGTCAGATGTGAGAATGCGGTTTTCGACGGCCTCGAGGGAGAGTGGTCGCTAGCGCCTGAGAGTGACAGCGATAAGGTTCTGCTCTTTTTCCATGGTGGTGGCTACTGCTCCGGCTCGCTCAAAAGTCATCGTCGAATGGTGACCGAGGCAGGTCGAGCAATGGGAATGCGCACCCTCGCGATCGACTATCGACGCGCACCGGAACATCCTTTCCCTGCGCAACATGAAGACGCACTCACCGCATGGCGCTTTCTGGGGCGGCAAGGGATCGCGCCGGATCGCATCGTGGTTGGCGGCGACAGTGCGGGCGGCAACCTCACCTTGTGCCTGGTCAGTATATTGTGCGCGGCAGGGGAGCGGTTGCCGCGATGTCTTTGGCTGGTTTCGCCGTGGACGGACCTTTCGATGGCCGGCGCGACACTATCAACTAAGGACGCAATCGACCCTATCATCCACCGGGCGTATTTGGAGGAACTGGCCACCGCCTATGTTCCCCCTGGCGTTGGTCGGCGCGATCCCCTGATCTCGCCATTGTTCGCCGATCTGAGCGGATTTCCCCCAATGCTGATACAAGTCGGTTCGGCCGAGACGCTGTTGTCGGACGCAACTCGGCTCGCGCAAGCCGCTGGCGCGGCTGACGTCAAAGTACGTCTCGAAATTTGGCCGCATATGATTCACGCCTGGCCGGTTTGGAATGCAGGATTGAGTGCCGGTCGCCGCACTCTTCACAGCGCGGGAAGCTTTATCCGCGGATTTTTGTAACTCTTGGGTGAGCAGCCAGGGTCACACGGCTATTGCCAAAATCCAAAAAGCAGCCGAGACGTTCCAGAGTGGGAAGCCAGTTGGCAGCTGCTAGCGCATTTTCAGAAACGCCGCCGATGGACATTAAGCCAAATTTTACTGAACTGGCGCCATGGCTTGCGAAGGCTGGTTGTATCGCCAACCTGTTCGACTTATGGAGTAATGATGCGTTTTGTCCGAGCGAATCCGGTGGTTCTGGCCGCCTTCATACTTGGGGCCACCGGTGCCGCCGAAGCCGCCGATGGCGCCTTGGGCTGGCTGTCCGGCGACTGGTATCTGACAGTCGGCGCTACCGGCCTGGTCGCCCCCGATTTCGAAGGCAGCAAGAACTATATGCTCAGCGCCCAGCCGATCATCTCGCTCGGCAAGGCCGGTCCTGCGGCCCGCTTCACCTCGCGCAACGACAACATCTCGCTGGGGTTGATCGACGAAGGCGGCTTCCGCGCCGGCCTGGCCGGAAAAATCCTGTTTTCGCGCGATGGCGACGACGCCGACGAACTGAGAGGCCTCGACCCGGTGCGCTGGGGCGGCGAGGCCGGCGGCTTCTTCGAATTCTATCCTTTGGACTGGTTGCGCGCCCGCGCCGAATTGCGGCACGGCATTCGCGCCCATAACGGCTTCGTCGCCGACATCACCGCCGACGCATTCCACGATGTGACGCCGGAGGTCAGGATTTCGGGCGGGCCGCGCGTTTCGTTCGCCTCGTCGGACTATTTCGACGCCTATTACGGCGTCGACGCCGGGGAAGCCATAGCGTCGGGCCTCAGCCGGTACCGACCGGACGGTGGCGTGAAATCGGCGGGCCTCGGCGGCGCGGTGACGTGGAAAGTGACCGAGCCGATGACGGCCAGCCTGTTCGCCGAATATTCGCGGCTGATGGGCCCGGCGGCCGATTCCAGCCTGGTCAAGGAGCGCGGCTCAAGGGATCAGTTCACGATCGGCGTGTCGACGACCTATCGCTTCGATTTCTCGATGTGAGCCTATCCCAGTAGTCGCGTATCGACCGGATGGGTCGTGGCGCTAACGATACGGATGCCGTCGCGGGCCAGCAAATCCGGATTAAGAAGATAGTTCCTTGTGAACGGGACAATTGCACAAGGGACTTCCATGACCGCCTGGGTGGCAGCAGCGACAAAGTTCGTCCCGAGCCGTTGTGTCATGGACAGATCGTCCTTCCAGTCATCGGGCAATCCGGGAGACATGATGGCAATGTCGTCCGGCATTTCGATCTCTAGAAGCTGATAGGTCTGGGGCATGTCTTCCGCGTCGACATGCACAAGTATCTCGAGAAGTGCCGTGGCCGGGTGATCGGCGCAGTAGACAATTGGTGTCCCCATGACATGCCAACGGCCGCCGCTGACCAAACCGCCGACACCCAGCAGGTCGGCGTAGCCGGAAATGCGCCAGATCCGCATATGTCAGGCAAAGATGCCATGGTCGATGCGATGGAGCTCTTCTTCCACCAGCGCTGCACCCGTTTCTGACTGCAAGAGGTTGATGGGTGTCTCGTCAAGCACCCTGCTGTGCTTGCGCAGCCAACGCTGCGCCTTTTCGTAATTGCCGAAAACCCGATCCGCCATCGCCGAAATCCGTTCAAGCCGCATAACGCGGTCGGACTCGGCGATCGTCAGTGTCTCGTTTCGCTCCTTGCGACGCGCCAATGTCCGTCGCGGGCCGACGATCTTGTAGATTTCGTCATTGCTGAAGCCGCGCTGGCGAAGTCCTTCGACCCTGGTGACATGAACGAGAAACCGTTCCGTTGCCGTGTCCGAGATACCTTTGATGTGCAAGCTGGACATATTTTAGCTCCGCTGCCATTTGCCCAAAGACATAGGCGCAACTGGCCCATGAAGCAAGGAGGCCTCCGCGAGTTCGGGCTTTTCAATGAGGCCGGCCTCGTCTAAAAGCCCGTTCATGACGCAGTCTCCTCGCGCACTCGCGCTGACGATACGAATTACAAGCCCGGTGTCCCGGGCGGCCTGAGCGCCGCCGGAGCCGCCGGGAATTTTGCGCGCGGCCTCTCGCGCTTTTTCCAGATCATGATAGTTCAACGCCCGGGCTCTTTGCCGGGCAATGCATATGGCAGACCAATGACCGATACGCCGATGACCGACACTGTTGAAACGATCGACTATTCCAAGACGCTTTATCTGCCGCAGACGGATTTTCCGATGCGCGCCGGCTTGCCGGAGAAGGAGCCGCTGCTGGTCAAGCGCTGGCAGGACATGGAGCTTTACCGCAAGCTGCGCGAAAACGCCGCCGGCCGCGAAAAATACGTCCTGCATGACGGCCCGCCCTACGCCAACGGCAACATCCATATCGGCCATGCGCTGAACAAGATCCTCAAGGACGTCATCACCCGCTCGTTCCAGATGCGCGGCTACGACTCGAACTACGTGCCCGGCTGGGATTGCCACGGCCTGCCGATCGAATGGAAGATCGAGGAGCAATACCGCGCCAAGGGCAAGAACAAGGACGAGGTCCCGGTCAACGAGTTCCGCAAGGAATGCCGCGAGTTCGCCGCGCACTGGATCAAGGTGCAGGGCGCAGAGTTCCAGAGGCTCGGCGTCGTCGGCGACTTCGACAATCCCTATACGACGATGGCGTTCCACGCCGAGGCGCGCATCGCCGGCGAGCTGTTGAAATTCGCCATGTCGGGCCAGCTGTATCGCGGCTCGAAGCCGGTGATGTGGAGCGTGGTCGAGCGCACCGCTCTGGCCGAGGCCGAGGTCGAATACCAGGACTATGAGAGCGACACGATCTGGGCGAAGTTTCCGGTCGTCAGCCTCGCTCGTCAGGTCACCAACGTCGAGGATGGGCAGCCAGCCTTGGATCCGAGGCTGACGCAGACGTCACTGGACTTGCTGGAGGCCGATGTCGTTATCTGGACGACCACGCCATGGACCATCCCCGGCAACCGTGCCGTCAACTATTCGCCACGCATCAACTATGGCCTCTACGAGGTCACTGCGGCCGAGAATGCTTTCGGCCCGCAGCCTGGCGAAAGGCTGATCTTTGCCGAAGCGCTGGCGGAAGAGGCTGCGACCAAAGCCAAGGTGACGATGGACCGCCTCCGTAGCATTTCGGCCGAAGAGCTTGGAAGCCTTACGCTTTCTCATCCCTTCAAAGGTTTGAATGGCGGCTATGAATTCGACGTCCCAATGCTCGCCGGCGAGCATGTCACCGACGAAGCCGGCACCGGTTTCGTCCACACGGCGCCGGGCCATGGCCGCGAGGATTTTGACGCCTGGATGGACGCTGCGTCAGATCTTCGCCAGCGCGGCATCGACGCAGCGATCCCGTTCACCGTCGACGATGCCGGCTTCTTCACCAAGGATGCGCCAGGCTTCGGCGCGGACCGCGAGGGCGGTGCGGCGCGCGTCATCGACGACAACGGCAAGAAGGGCAATGCCAACCAGGCGGTCATCAACGAGCTGATCAAGCGCAATGCGCTGTTCGCGCGCGGGCGGCTGAAGCATTCCTATCCGCATTCGTGGCGGTCGAAGAAGCCGATCATCTTCCGCAACACGCCGCAATGGTTCGTCTTTATGGACAAGGAGCTCGGCGACGGCACGACACTGCGCAGCCGTGCCCTGAAGGCGATCGACGACACCCGCTTCGTGCCGGCCGCCGGCCAGAATCGCATCCGCGCCATGATCGAGGAGCGCCCCGATTGGGTGCTGTCGCGCCAGCGCGCCTGGGGGGTGCCGATCGCCGTCTTCGCCGATGCCGACGGCAACGTCCTGCGCGACGAGGCGGTCAACCAGCGCATCATCGACGCCTTCGAGAAGGAAGGCGCGGACGCCTGGTTTGCGGCCGGCGCCAAGGAGCGTTTCCTCGGCAATCACGATGCCTCGAAATGGCAGCAGGTGATGGACATCCTCGACGTCTGGTTCGATTCCGGCTCGACCCATGTCTTCACCCTGGAGGATCGTCCGGATCTGAAATGGCCGGCCGACGTCTATCTCGAAGGTTCCGACCAGCATCGCGGCTGGTTCCACTCCTCGCTGCTCGAAAGCTGCGGCACCAAGGGCAGGGCGCCTTACGACACCGTCGTCACCCATGGTTTCACCATGGACGAGGAGGGGCGGAAAATGTCGAAGTCGCTCGGCAATACCGTCGTGCCGCAAGACGTCATCAAACAGTCGGGCGCCGATATCCTGCGGCTATGGGTGGTGACCACCGACTACTGGGAAGACCAGCGGCTCGGCAAGAACGTGCTGCAGACCAACATCGACGCCTACCGCAAGCTGCGCAACACCATCCGCTGGATGCTGGGCACGCTTGCCCATGACGATGGCGAGGACGTGCCGCTGGACAAGATGCCGGAGCTGGAGCGGCTGATGCTGCACCGGCTCGCCGAACTCGATGAAGTCGTGCGGGCGGGCTACGACGCCTTCGAGTTCAAGCGCATCACCCGCACGCTGCTCGACTTCATGGTGGTCGAGCTGTCGGCCTTCTATTTCGACATCCGCAAGGACGCGCTCTACTGCGAGGCGCCGTCCAGCGTGAAGCGCAAGGCGTCCGTGCAGGTGGTGCGCCATCTGTTCGACTGCCTGGTGAAATGGCTGGCGCCGATGCTGCCCTTCACCATGGAGGAGGCCTGGCTCGACCGTCATCCGGACGCCGTCTCGGTGCATCTCGACCAGTTTCCGCCAATCCCGGTCGGCTGGAAGAACGAGGCGCTGGCGGAAAAATGGCGCAAGGTGCGGCAGGTCCGCCGTGTCGTCACCGGCGCGCTGGAGATTGCGCGCGCCCAGAAGGTCATCGGCTCGTCGCTGGAAGCGGTGCCGGTCGTCACGCTCGATGATGCGGCGCTAGAAGCGGCGATATCGGATGTCGACATGGCCGAAATGGCGATCACCAGCGATCTGGTCATTGCGCATGGCAACGCGCCTTCCGGCGCCTTCACTCTGGACGACGTCAAGGGCGTCGCTGTGGTGGTCGAGAAGGCCGAGGAGCGGGGCCTGCTCAAATGCGCGCGCTCATGGCGCTACACGGCCGATGTCGGGCAGGACAAGCAATTCCCCGACGTTTCGGCGCGGGACGCGGCGGTGCTGCATGAATTGAAGGCGCTTGGTCGTATATAAGGCGGTGCACAAATGCCACGGCGGGCGGCTGATCGGCCTCGGCTCGTTGCCCTTAACGAGTGGTTGAGATAAACACGCGAAACTCCGGACGACAAATTGTCGCCGGATTTCCGTCGGAAGAGCATAGGCGATGGGGACCGGACCTTTGGCCGGCGGCGATCGAGAGGCTGTCTAGAGTGGGACTTTTTGGCATGACCGAAAGAACTTGCGCGCGCGTTGCGCTGCTGGCGCCGCTTGTCGTATCCGGCTTGGCCCTGTCCGGGTGTATGGGCTCGCCGACCTACGGGACCGACAAGACCGCCTCCGCCCAGCTTGCCGGCGATCTCACCAGCGCTTTTTCAGTCATGCCGAAGAACAAGCAACGGATCGACTACAAGCCGCGCCCCGAACTGGTGAAGCCGGCGCCGGGACAGAAGCAACTGCCGCCGCCGCAGGACAGCGCCACGGCAAGCGCCGATTGGCCGGAATCGCCCGAGCAGCGCCGCGCTCGCCTGCGCGCCGAGGCCACGCTCAACCAGGACGATCCGTCCTACCAGGCGCAGATCGTCGATGACATCCAGACGGATCCGGTCGCGATCAAGTCTGCGATGAAGGACTCGGGTTCCAGTCATCCGCCGGCCTGGAAGCCGGCGGATTCGGACAAGGGCCGCGCCGCCGAAGTCAAGCGCCGCCTTGCCGAACAAAAGCAGGGCGACCCGAACACCCGCCGATATCTGAGCGAGCCGCCGGTGCAATATCGCGCCGCTTCCGCCACCGCGCCGGTCGATGACCTCGGCGAGGACGAGTACAAGAAAGCACGCCGCCTCAAGCGGGAAGCGGCCGCCAAGAACAAGAGCGGCGGCATGTTCGACTGGCTGCCGTGGTAAGCTGCCGGCGCTAAGAAATCCTGCGACGTTAGGGTTCGCGTCGCTCCCTGAAAAAATCCTTCAGCAGCAGGGCTGCGTCGCTCTCGGCCATGCCTGGATAGATGTCCGGTGCATGGTGGCAGGTCGGTGAGGCGAAGAAGCGCACGCCGTTGACCACAGCGCCGCCCTTCTCGTCGGCGGCGCCGAAATAAAGCCGGCGCAGCCTGGCGAAGGAAATGGCGCCGGCGCACATGGCGCAGGGCTCCAGCGTCACATAGAGATCGTGGCCGGTGAGCCGCTCGCTCGACAGCTTGCGGCAGGCTTCGCGGATCGCCAGCATCTCGGCATGGGCGGTAGGGTCGGCAAGCTCGCGGGTGCGGTTGCCGGCACTGGCAACGACCGTATCGCCGCTGGCGATGACCGCGCCGACCGGCACTTCGCCGCGCAGGGCGGCGGCTTCGGCCTCCTTCAGTGCCAGCGCCATGAAATCCGGCCGCTTCAAGCGGTTTCCATTCCGATTATCTCCTCGCTACTCCGGCGTGATCCTGTTATCTAGCGCATGATCCCGAAAACCGGAATCGGTTTTCGGAAGGGATCATGCACCAAATCAAAGTCCTACAGCGTCCTTTGCGCGTCCGTATGGACGCGCGGCGCTGTAGTGCAAACGAGCAAAGCTACATGGACGACAAAAACAAGAAATTCCCGCGCAAGAACGGCTCGAAACCATCGGGCCCGCGTGGTCGCGACGTCGCTGCCGGCAAGGGCGGCAAGCCGTCCTTGGGCGCGAAAAAACCTTACGCCCCGCGTGGCGACCGCCCGCTGGCGGCTGACGGCGAGCGGCCGAAGCGCGATTTCAAGGCTGGCGACCGGCCGTTCAGCAAGGGGCCGCGTCCGGAAGGCAAGCCTTACGAGAAGCGCGAAGGGCCGCGAAAACCGTACGCGCCGCGCGGCGACCGGCCAATGGCGGCTGACGGCGAGCGGCCGAAGCGCGACTTCAAAAGCGGCGACCGGCCGTTCAGCAAGGGGCCGCGTCCGGAAGGCAAGCCTTATGAAAAGCGCGAGGGGCCGCGCAAGCCATACGCGCCGCGCGGCGACCGGCCGGCGGCTGCCGAAGGCGAGCGCAGCGAAAGGCGCTTCGACCGTCCCAAGGGAGACTTCAGCGATCGCCCAAAACGCGACTTCGGCGATCGGCCCAAGCGCGATTTTGCTGGTGATCGGCCCCAAGGGGCATCGGGCGGCTTCAAACCGCGCCCGCGTCCCGCCGAAGCGACGGAAGAGGCTGGTGAGCGCATTGCCAAGCGGCTGGCCCGCGCCGGTCTTGCCTCGCGTCGCGATGCCGAGGAGCTGATCGCGGCCGGCCGCGTCAAGGTTAATGGAAGGGTGCTGTCCTCGCCGGCCTTCAATGTGATGCCTGGCGACATCATCCATCTCGACGGCATGGAGATCCCGCCGATCGAGCGCACCCGGCTGTTCCTGTTCCACAAGCCGGCCGGCGTCGTCACCACCAATCGTGATCCCGAGGGCCGCAAGACCGTCTTCGACGTGCTGCCGGCCGACCTGCCGCGGCTGATGACCATCGGCCGGCTAGACATCAACACCGAAGGCCTGCTGCTGCTCACCAATGACGGCGGGCTGGCGCGCGTGCTCGAACTGCCGGCGACCGGCTGGCTCAGGCGCTACCGCGTGCGCGTCCACGGCAAGGTCGAGGAAAGTGCGCTCGCCGGCTTGCGCGAAGGCATCGCCGTCGACGGCGTCTTCTATGGCGCCATCGAGGCGACGCTCGACCGCGAGCAAGGCACCAACGCCTGGCTGACGCTTGGCCTGCGCGAAGGCAAGAACCGCGAGGTCAGGAACATACTGGGCTCGCTTGGTCTCGACGTGACGCGACTGATCCGCATTTCCTACGGACCGTTCCAGCTCGACGACCTGCCCGAGGGCCATGTGCTGGAGATCAAGGGCCGGGTGCTGCGCGACCAGCTCGGCGAACGCCTGGTCGAGGAGTCCGGCGCCAATTTCGACGCTGACATCACCAAGCCGTTTTCCAACAGGCCGGTGCGGCGCGAAGCGGTGCGCGAAGAGGAACCTGAGCGGCCGAAATTCACCCGCGATGGCGAACGCCGTCCGATCGGCGAAGGCGGATTGATCAAGAACCGCAAGCGCCGCGAAGGCAGCCGCGACGAGGCGCTGGGCAAGCTGTCGACAAGTCCCGGCAGAAGCTTCGGGACGGAAAAGAGCTTTGCCGATCGCGGCCCCAAATCTGAACGTAGCGGGCCGGGCGGCTTCGGCGGCAAACCGGGCGGCGGGAAAAAGTCCGAACGCGAGCAGCGCCCGATCGAGCCGCCGGGCCAGCGCAAGGCCAATGTCTGGATGGCGCCCGGCGCGCGGCCGATCGGCAAGGGCAGGGCGGACGCCGATGCCGCCAGGGCGGCCGAAGCCAAGGAACGCAAGGCCTCGTTCAAGCCGTCTTATGGCAAGCCCGCCCATGGAGGGGGAAAACCCGGAGGCGCAAAGCCGTTCGGCAAGCCGCGTGGCGAACGCCCAAATGATGGCGGCAAAGGCGGCGACCGACCGCGCAGCGGCCCCAAGGGATCCAGGGGAGGCAATGCGGATCGTCGGCGGTGAGTTTCGCGGGCGTCCGCTGGCGACGCCCCGCTCAAGCGCCATCCGCCCGACCACCGACCGCACCCGCGAGGCTGTCTTCAACGTGCTGGCGCATCGTTTCCCCGATAGGCTGGTCGGCGCGCGGGTGCTCGACCTGTTCGCCGGCACCGGCGCGTTTGGCCTCGAGGCGCTGTCGCGCGGCGCATCTTATGGCGTCTTCATCGAAGAATCGGCGGAAGGGCGCGGCCTGATCCGCACCAATGTCGAGGGCTTCGGCCTCACTGGGCGTACCAAGATATTCCGTCGCGACGCTACGGCTCTGGGCGAGGCGGGCACGATGGCCGCGTTCGGCCTGGTGTTCGCCGACCCGCCCTATGGCAAGCGCCTGGGCGAGCGTGCCTTGCGCTCGGCCAAGGCCGGCGGCTGGCTCGTCCCCGGCGCGCTCTGCGTCGTCGAGGAGGCGGCTGCGGCGCCGTTCGAGGCAGGGCCGGGCTTTTCGGTTGTCGACGAGCGAAGCTATGGCGAGACCGTCATCCGCTTTATCGAGGTTGAATGAGTAGCGTCTTCCCTTCTCCCCTTGTGGGAGAAGGTGGCCGAGCGAAGCTCGGTCGGATGAGGGGTGTTGGAAGGCTCTCTACCTTGAAGAGGCAAGTGCTTAAAATCGCTAGATATTTTTATGCCGCACTCCGTCCAGCACCCCTCATCCGTCTCGGCGCTGCGCGCCGATCCACCTTCTCCCACAAGGGGAGAAGGTTGGCGCAGCGCCTTCAAAATGACGAACAAATCAATTTGCCTGTGGCGATACCCCCGCCTATCGTCCCACCCCATGACAACCGGAGTCGTTAATGACATCTCAGGCTGACTGGCTGCGCGGAACGCTTTTTGCGCTGGCTGTCGTGATGACCGGCCCGGTTCTGGCCGACAACAAGCCGGACGACGGCAAGGTGACGAATTTCCTGCTCGACAACGGCATGGAGGTTGTTGTCATCCCCGATCGCCGCGCACCGATCGTCACTCATATGGTGTGGTACAAGATCGGCAGCGCCGATGAGCCGCCGGGCAAGTCCGGCATCGCCCATTTCTTCGAGCATCTGATGTTCAAGGCGACGACCAACCATGCGGCCGGCGCGTTCGACCGCGCCGTCTCCGCCATCGGCGGTTCGAACAACGCTTTCACCTCCTATGACTACACCGCCTTTTACGAGACGGTGGTGCCGCAGGCGCTCGAGCAGATGATGGATTTCGAGGCCGATCGCATGCGCAACCTCATCCTCAACGACAATGTCATCGCCACCGAGCGCGACGTGATCCTCGAGGAACGCCGCTCGCGCATCGACAGCAATCCGCAGGCAGTGCTCGGCAAGGAGGTCGACGCTACGCTCTGGCAGAACCAGCCCTATCGCATTCCGGTGATCGGCTGGATGCAGGAGATGGAGAAGCTGAACCGCGCCGACGCCAAGGCTTTCTACGACAAATATTATACGCCCAACAACGCCGTGCTGGTGGTGGCCGGCGACGTCGAGCCGCAGGCGGTCAAGGCGCTGGCCGAAAAGACCTATGGCAAGGTCGCGCGTGGTCCAGACCTGCCGCCGCGCATCCGTCCGGTCGAACCCGAACAGAACACCAGGCGCACGGTGACGCTCGCTGACGCGCGTGTCAGCGTGCCGAATTTTTCGACGCAATGGGTGGTTCCCTCCTATCACACCGCGAAGCCGGGCGAAGCGGAAGCGCTGGACCTGCTGGCGGAGATCCTCGGCGGCGGCAGCCGCAGCCGGCTGTACCAGCAGCTTGTCGTCAAGCAAGGCATTGCCGCCGAGGCCGGCGCCTTTTTCCAGGGCACCATGCTCGATGCCACCAACTTCACCGTCTATGGCGCGCCGCGCGGCGACGCCAAGCTGGCTGATGTCCAGGCGGCGGTCGAGGCCGAGGTCGCCCGCATCGCCAGCGAGGGCGTCACATCGGGCGAGTTGGAGAAGGCCAAGGATCGTTTCGTCCGCTCGATGATCTTTGCCCGCGACAAGCAGGATTCGATGGCCAACATCTACGGCGCGACGCTCGCCACCGGCGGCAACGTCCGGGATGTCGAGGAATGGCCGGGCCGCATCCGCAAGGTCACCGCCGACGAAGTCAGGCAGGTTGCGGCGCGCTATCTCAATCTCAACCATTCGACATCAGGCTATCTCTTGCCGCAGACACAGGCAGGGAATTGATCGATGAGGGACCAGCATAGCCGCGACTTCCCTTCTCCCCTTGTGGGAGAAGGTGGCCTCGCGAAGCGAGGTCGGATGAGGGGTGTTCCAGCTTGGCACCGACATCGTTCCGGCCAACACCCCTCAACCGTCTTGGCGCTGCGCGCCAATCCACCTTCTCCCACAAGGGGAGAAGGGAGAGCCGCGCGCGTTGCCACCCCTTTAGTTACCCTGCTCCTCTCCCTCGTCTTCCTCGTCCTGCCGGCGCTTTCCGCTCGTGCGGCCATGAGCATCCAGGAGGTGACGTCGTCAAAGGGCATCACCGCCTGGCTGGTGGAGGACTATTCCGTGCCGCTCGTCGCCATCCGCTTCGCCTTCGACGGCGGCACGACGCAGGATCCCGCTGGAAAGGTGGGCCTTGCCAATCTGATGAGCGGCCTGTTCGACGAGGGCGCCGGCAATCTCGACAGCGAGTCCTTCCAGATCAAGCTCGACGACGTCGGCGCCGAGATGAGCTTCGAAGCGGCGCGCGACGGCACCTATGGCTCGATGCGCATGCTTGCCGAGCAGCGCGACGCGGCGTTCGACCTGTTGCGGCTGGCGGTCACCGAGCCGCGTTTCGACCAGGCGCCAATCGACCGAATTCGCGCGCAAGTGCTGTCCGGCATCATCGCCAACGAGCTTGACCCGGACACGCTCGCCCAGCGCAAATGGCTGGAGGCACTATACGGCGCCCATCCCTATGCGTGGCCCGAAGAGGGCACCAGGCAAAGCATCGCCACCATCACGCCGGACGATCTCATCGCCTTTCACAAGGCGAATTTTGCTCGTGATGGCCTGCATGTGGCGGTGGTCGGTGCCATCGATGCCGAGACGTTGAAGAAAAAGCTCGATATGGTCTTCGGCGGCCTGCCGCAACATCAGGCGCTTAGCGCGGTCGCCGATGTCGATCCGAAACTCAACCAGCAGATCGAGGTCAATTACGACCAGCCCCAGACGTCGCTGCAACTCGCCTATCCCGGCGTCGAGCGGAGTGCGCCGGATTTCTTCGCCGCGGTTCTGATGAACGAGATCCTCGGCGGCAGCGCCTTCACCTCGCGGCTGTTCGAAGAGGTGCGTGAAAAACGCGGTCTGGCCTACAGCGTCAGTTCCGACCTGGTCGACCACCGGCACGCCAACGCCCTGGCCATCACCACGGCGACCCGCGCGGACCGGGCGGCCGAGACTTTGGCTGTCGTGCGCGAGGTGGTGAAGCGCATGGCCCAGGAAGGGCCGACCGAAGCAGAACTGGCGGCGACCAAGAAATACTTGATTGGCGCCTACGCCATCAACAACCTGAACTCCTCCGCCGCCATCGCCGCGACGCTGCTCGAGCTGCAGCTCGACAAGCTCGGCAGCGACTATATGCAGCGCCGCGCCGCCCTCATCAACGCGGTGACGCTGGATCAGGTCAAGGCGGCGGCGAAAAAGCTGCTTTCCGCCGAGCCGGCCGTCATGGTCGTCGGGCCGAAGCACGGCGAGGCCAAGGAGGAATGAGCCCAAATGGGGGGCAGGGCCAAATGAGGGGCAGGGGATGAGCCCGAGCTTCGGCATCGCCTTCGGCGGCGGCGGCGCGCGCGGGCTGGCGCATATCCATGTCATCGAGGTGCTGGACGAGCTGGGTATAAGGCCGGTCGCCATATCAGGCTCATCAATCGGCGCCATCATGGGCGCCGGCATGGCTTCGGGCATGGCCGGCAGCGGCATTCACCACTACATGCGCTCGATCCTCGGCCGCCGCGCCGAAGTGGCGGCGCGCATGTGGCGGGCGCGGCCAGGCACCTTTGCCGAGGCGCTGCGGGGCGGGCTGGGTGTCACCCAGTTCAATGTCGAGCGCATCCTCAAGGCATTCATGCCCGACGCCATACCCGAAAGCTTCGCCGAGCTGAAAATACCGTTGAAGGTGACGGCAACGGATTTCTTCGGCCATAAGCTCGCCGTGCTGCGCGACGGCGACCTGCATTCAGCGCTTGCCGCTTCGGCGGCTATTCCCGCGGTATTCCGACCGGTGATGCGCGACGGCAGGCTGCTGATCGACGGCGGCATCTACAATCCGGTGCCGTTCGACCTGATCGAGGACGACGCCGACATCATCATCGCCGTCGACGTCGTCGGCGCGCCGGCCAAAGGCGGGCGCAAATACCCGACCTCCGTCGACCTGATGTTCGGCGCCACGCAATTGATGATGCAGTCGATCATCGCCGCCAAGCTGAGGCAATGCCAGCCGGACATATTGGTTAGGCCGGCGGTGTCGAAATACCGCGTGCTCGATTTCATGAAGATCGACGCCTTGATGGCCGAAACGGCTGATATCAAGGACGAGCTGAAGCGGGAGATCGAGAAGGCGGTGGAGGCGCGGGCCAAGGCCGACACGAGCAAGCGCCCCAAGCAGGTTGGGGGCGTGGCGCGGAAAGTCTGACGCCTGGCGGCTTCAATCGAAACAAGCGCAAGCGCCGAACATTTTCCGCCGGACCGGAACCGTTTGGCTGATCGCTTCCCGGTCCGGCACTGGACCCGGCCAAGCCGGAACTGATCAAGACCATCCGCGGCGTTGGATACCTGTATCCAAAGCGGTGAACGAGTGTGGTTCAGGGACCAGGCTGCCCGGCGGGCGGAACGATCTGCATGACGAGGCGCATCAGATCGGCCTGGCGGGAGGCGCCGGTCTTCTGGAAGATATTGTCGAGATGCGTCTTGGCGGTCGCGTTGGCAATGTGAAGGCTGGCGGCGGTCTCGGCCAAGGTGTGCCCGGCGACAAGGCTGGCGAGCACGCGGGTTTCGGCGAGCGTAAGCCCGAAGGCTCTCGCCAGCATTCCGGCGGCGTCATGCTCGTCCGGTGCATTGCCGATGAACACCGCGGCTACCGCCGCGGGTTCCATGCCGGCGCGCAGGTCGCCGCCGGCCATCGGCAGCACGCGGGCGAAGACGGGCGGCAGGCCGGATTCGCTGAGGAGGACGGCAAGCCCTGTCTTACCGATGCTGACCTCATCCTGAGCCGCAAGCATGATGGCGCTGTGAAGTTCCCTGGAAGCCGACGGGATCTTCGCTTGCAGAATGCCCCGGACATCCTGGATCGGGCCGCCGCTCCGCAGCATGTGCTTGGCCGAGCGGTTGGCGTGCAGGACGGCGCCACGTTCATTGGTGAGGACCACGGCGCATGTGAGCGCATCGAGTGCCTCGGCCATTCCTGCGCGCTCGACAGTGCCGATGTCCAGCATGTTGCTGATTATCACCGAACGGCGCACATGCGGCTGCAACAGTCTGCCAAGCTTGATTTCGCGCTCGGTGATAATGCCTTGCCGCTTATGCCGAGCAACGGCGAAGCCGGCAAGGCGGGTAGGGGTGTGGATCAGGAAGAACGACATGACGTCGACCAGGCCTTGCGGCTTCAGGAACTCCTGAAAATATCGGGAGGTCTCCAGGTAGGTTTGAGGGATATGGCGTGAGACCACATGCGGCATATCGAGCGAAGGCCATGTCGAGAGATCCTCGAGCAGCCGGGCGTGGATCTCGGGGATATATTTCGCCTGTTGCTCCAGCCAGTATGGCTCTATTCCCACGGTCCTGTAGATCAGCAGCCGATCATTGGCGAGGTCGTCAAGCTGCAGAACCGCAGTCTGGGCATCGAGCGCATCCCTGATCCCAGCCAGCGCCTGCTCCCATCGCCCAGGGTCGAGTGCGCAATCATAGATTGAGCCGATCAGCTTCGACAGATCATGATGCGACAATGCCTTGGCCATCGACGGCCCCCCGCATGTCGACAGCGCGTCCGACGCGGAAAGTAGCGCGCTCCCACAGGTGCTCTCGCCTCTCCAAATTTTAGCGATCGCTTAAATTCCGATTATCTCCCCCAAACAGGGGATGCGCAAGGACCCGGGCGGTGAAATACTCTCGCCCAGAAGATAAGGTCACACTTAACTGTGACAACCAGTGGGGTTCAGCGCGTTCCTGGCTCGCGGGCCTTCGCCACTGTGGTGCAGCCGGGGGGACTAATCCAGAATTTCTGCCTGCGTGCGCCGACTAACACGGCGCGCAACCGTCTATTGTTGAAACCTTGAGCCGGGTTCGTCCCGGACAATTCGGGATGGAGCAGCATTATGTACAGGTACATTGCTTTTGCAGCACTTTGCATGGCGGCGATGCCCGCGCATGCCGACGAGCTTGGAGCCATGAAGGCCGAAAGCATCGATCTCACCGGCTTCCTTGGTGTCGTCTATTATACGCCTCAGGAGGACGGCTATCGGGTGGTCACCACAATCGCGCAGGGCGAGGCTGGCTTGCCGGTGCGTTTCGTGGCGACACTGACCGAGAACCAGATGGTCGCGGTCTCAGTGCCGGGCAAACTGGGCGAGTCGGACCAAATCATCGACATATCGCGCGTCGGCGGCAAGCTTGTCGTCAGCCCGCATCCGATAGACGGGATCGTGGTTTCTACCCCGAAGCTCGCCGTCGACTGATCCAAGGTCGAGTGATCCAACAGATCAAGGGACATGCGCGTTGCGGCGGCGCTGGATGAGCCTGCAACGTCGGCGACAGACGATGTCTGCATGGCTCGTCCTGTGTCTCGTCGTCGTGACCGCCGGCTTCGCCGCGTCTTCAGCTGAGCTGGCCTCGGGCAAGTTCTACGAGGCTGCCGGCAACAAGGTCGATGCGCGAACCTATAACGGTTTTCGCCGCTACCATGGCAGTTGCAATCACTGCCATGGCCCCGACGGCATGGGCTCGACCTTCGCCTCGGCGCTTGTCGACCGGCTGCCCGGCATCGAGGTCTTCCGGCGCAATGTTCGCGACGGCGTGCGCAGCGGCACTTCGGTGATGAAGGGCTTCGCCGACGATCCCAACGTCGCTCCCTACATCGACGACATCTACGCCTATTTGCAGGCCCGCGCCGACGGTGCGCTTGGCCGGGGTCGGCCCGAGAGGCTGGAAAATTAGTGCCGCTGGCTTACCGCAGGCGCTTCACCAAAGCACGGTGAGACGGTTATCGCTCCCGAGCGCCACATGCGTGCCGAAAGGTGAGCACTCGCGCTCAAGCATGGCAGCGAGCCAGGCGGCATCTTCGCGCAGGGCGCGGTTTAGCCGGAACCTGGCGAGCTGGAACAGCACGAGGTCGAGCGAAACAAGCGTACCGCCCGGTACGGCGAGCCGCGGCAGGTACATCAGCGCAAGCTCACCACGAAACGTTTCGTTGCCGGTGATTCCTTCATAGTCGGTGAGGAAGTCGCCGCATCCGTAGAGGATCAACCGGCCGTGATGGATTTCGATCGGCTTGGGATGGTGGGAGGAGTGCCCATGCACGACATCGAAACCTGCAACATCGATGAGAGCATGGGCAAGCGCGCGTTGTTCAGCCGGGACCTGGTAGCCCCAGTTGCCGCCCCAGTGGATCGAGGCCACCGCGAGGTCGCCAGGCTGTTTTATGGCTTGCACAGATCGGGCGATCTGCTCGAGCGACCGGGCCGAGAGATCCGCCAGCAAATTGACGCCTGGCTTGTAAGCTCCGGCTGCCCATGAAGCTGGAACGCCGCTGGTCTCGAGCGCAAAGCCGAAGACCAGCACGCGGCCCCCGCCGGCCGGTTCAATGACGGCAGGCGCCGCCGCCTCGTCCGCGTCAAGCCCGGCCCCGGCATAGGCGAGGCCGGCAAGCCGCAGCGTATCGAGGGTCTCGACGAGGCCAGGCTCATCCCAGTCGAGCACATGGTTGTTGGCGAGCACGCAGCAGTCTATCCGTGCCGCCGCCAGGCAGCCGATGTTTGCCGGGTTCAACTTGTAATTGATCCCCTTGGGCGCCAGGGACAGGCTGGTGGTGATGCTGGTCTCGAGATTGATGATCCGCGCATCGGGCGCTTCACGCTCCAATTCGCTGAGCGCATCGCCCCAGACATACGCCTCGTCGACCTTTCTCGGGATCGGGCCGTTGACGCGTTCGGCAAGCTCGACATAGGTCGTCGCCGATTTGACATAGCGCTCGCCAAGGTGCGGATCGCCGGGACTGGCGAGGATTTGGTCGATGCCGCGCCCGAGCATCACGTCGCCGCACAGGAACAGTTTTGCGCTGCTTCGGACGGACCATTCAGATCCTGCGGCGGCGTTGTTCGCGATCTGCGGCATCGCTCTCGAACCTCCTGCGTGCCAACACCCGGTGACCCCAAGGGGTTCCCGGCCAATTTGCGCGGATCGCATCGCCAACCTGTTCGTCGGCCACAGCCAGATCGTGCAGCTCGAGGCGCATCGCTCCGGCATCTGGGGAACCAAGAGCACCTGGGGCGGTTTCAGAATCTTGGTGAGGGGGCTGAGCGACCGCGAACGGCAATCACTCCAGGTTTGCGCTGCCCCTCATCGCCCTGCCGGGCACTTCTCCCCGTATAGCCGAGGCTTTCGCTCTACGATGTACCCCACCCCTAACCCTCCCCACAAGGGGGAGGGAGACTTCTGCTGGCGCTGACCTCGGCAAATTGCCTGTCTTTCCAAAGGCAAAGTGAGGGCGCGCGGCAGCGTTCCCTCCCCCTTGTGGGGAGGGTTAGGGTGGGGGTCCATCTTCGCAAGAATCCCTATTGGAGCGCGGCTTCATTCCAGCTTGGCGCTCTCAGCCCCACTTCATCTCGCCGGTGGCGACCTTGGAGCCGATGTCGAGCGCCACGCCCATGCCGAGGCCGGGGAAGCGGGCTTCCATGGCGCCCTTGAGCGCGGCCGCGTCCTTAGCCTTGGCCAGTTCTTGCTCGAAGGCGATGAGATAGGTTTTGGTGTGCTCGACGCCCGAGAGGTCGGTGGCGGCCTCCGGCGTCATGTGGCCGGGCACGACGATTTCTGCCGGATTTTTTGGTGCGGGATGAGTTGGCCACGGGGCGGCTCGTCCAGGTCCTGCCCGAGTGGCGGCTGCCCTCCGGAGGCATCTACACGGTCTACCCCGCCGCACGGTTCCGGCCGCCCAAGGTGACCAGGTTTGTCGAGATGCTGATTGCTGCTGAGCAGCGGATGGGGTGAAGCGGGGAGCGGGCGCTGTAAGGTCGGGGCGAGGCACGCTGATGACCGAAACGGGCGAGCTTGGAGCGCCGAGGCCGAAGCTGCCGATCTCCCCCCTTGAGGGGGAGATGCCCGGCAGGGCAGAGGGGGTCGGTTCGATCGGGCGCGACCTCCTCGCTTGCGACGGTGGAGGTTGGCGCATTACGTGAGACAACCCCCTCTGGCCTGCCGGCCATCTCCCCCTCAAGGGGGGAGATTGGCCGTCATCGGCGCCTTCGCCAATCACCAGCGTTGCAAGATGACCGCCAAGGCCCGAACTGCCGATCTCCCCTCTTGTTGGAGGAGATGACCATCTCGGGCAACAAGCACCGACCGCCCACCACTGCTTCGCGCTTCTCCTGCCGGTTGGAATTGGCGCCGGGCGACAGGTCGACTGAGATCGACACTGCCGGGCTCTAACTTTATCCCTTTTACCCGGCAGCATCTCGGAGTATGATTTAGTCTTCACTAAAATAAAGGTTTGAAAACGGAAAAACTTCCGTCTTTGGGCGGGGGCACCTATGGGAGGCTCGCATGCTTAGCGGTTTTGGCAAGGCCTGCGCAGTAATCCTTTTTTCAGGGAACTGCGCTTTCGCCCAATCGGATTTGATAGAACCAGAGGCTGGAACGTGGAAGACGTGGGTAATCACGTCTGGCGAGGACTTCCGAGTCCCGCCGCCGCCTGACGCCTCCGCCGCAGCAGCCGAATTGGCACAGATGCGGGATCTCTTGGCGCAAAAGGATCCGGCTGCCGCCGACAAAATCACCTTCTGGGACGCCGGCTCGCCTGGGTACCGATGGATCGATCTGGTCAACAATCGCCTTCTCGAAAACCAGCAGATTCCAAATGCGCACCGCGTTTACTCCTATTTGACGATGGCGATGTATGACGCCACCATTGCTGCCTGGGACGCGAAGTACTTCTACAATCGGCCGCGCCCGAGCGAGGCGGATGCGACACTGGCGACTGCGCTGCCGCCGCCGCGGAGTCCCTCCTATCCATCCGAGCATGCCGCAGCCGCCGGAGCTGCCGCGACCGTTCTTTCTTATTTCTTTCCCGAAGAGACATCGTCGTTCAAGGCAATGGCCGAAGAAGCGGCACAGTCGCGTGTCCTTGCCGGTGTCCAGTTCCCAAGCGATTCTTCCGCCGGCCTGGAGTTGGGGCGCAGGATCGCAGAGCAGGTGATTGCGCGGGCAAAGGCCGATGGCTCCGATGCGGCGTGGACCGGCACTGTTCCGACCGGGCCGTGCATGTGGGTCGGGAACAAACCCGCCAATGTAAACATGCCAAACTGGAAGCCGATCCTGCTGGCGGCATCCGATGAATTCAGGCCGCCGGCGCCGCCCGACTGCCAGTCCGCGGCCGTAAAGGCCGAGATGGACGCGGTCCGACAGTTTGAGCGAAAATTCCCTAGCAGCTACAAAGCGTTCTACTGGCAAAGCCCATCCGGCCTGTTCACCGACTGGTATGATTATGCCAGCAAGTGGATGTTCGAGGACAAGACGGATACGAACCCGCCGCGTGCCGCGCGGGCTTACGCGATGCTCGCAACGGTCCATTACGACGCCTTCATTGCAAGCAACGACGGGAAGTACGCCTATTGGTACCTGCGGCCCAACATGCTTGACGCGAGCATCACTCCCCTGTTCGCGGTGCCGGCCCATCCCAGTTATCCGTCGAACCACTCCGCGCTCTCGACTGCCCGATGCGAGGTCCTGGCGTACCTGTTTCCCGGCCATGCGGAGTTCATCCGCGCCGTTGGCAAAGAGGCGGGTGATTCCCGCGTCTGGGCCGGCATCCACTATGAGATGGACAACAAGGCCGGTGCCGCACTCGGCAAAGCGGTCGCGGAGAAATTCATCGAGCGGGCAAAAACCGACGGGGCGGACTAGCGAAAGGAAGGAGGCCCTCTTTTGATGCCATCTCGACCATTTGCGACCCATGGCAGTTGGCCGAGCAAGTCCTTCACATCGACGAGATCGCTGGCATCGAGACCTCGGTGAATGAGACATCAACATTGTGAGCGCGAGCCGCTGCGTCGTGCCCGTGCTCATGATGTAGCCGAATGAGGCTGAGAGCGGCTCGCGAACACACCGAAAGTCCTGAGCAGAAGGAGGAGACAGGCGGGCAGGGGCGCCGAGGCTGAAGCTGCCGATCTCCCCCCTTGTGGGGGAGATGGCCGGCAGGCCAGAGGGGGGCGCTGTCCCGCCAACCTATCAGTCGATTGCATAGCGTAACCGCGCAAGTTCCCAGCCCATCACAGGTTGAAACGAAGGCCCGCGTTCTTTCGCGCCCCCTCTGCCCTGCCGGGCACTCCCCCATGAGGGACCTATGAGGGGGGAGATTGCCCGTCATCGGCGCTCGCTCATCACGACTTCGCAACTACAGGCGCATATTCAAGCGCCACCACGCCATTGCTGAATGGCGTGGCCGAAATCAACTCGAGCGGTAGTTGCTCGCCGGGCGGGAACAGCGGCTTGCGCTGGCCGACGGCGCCGGGGTAGCTGAGCAACCTGACGCGGTCGACCAGGTTATGGCGCAGCAATTCCTGCGCGACGCTGAGGCTGCCATGCACATAGATGTTGCCGCCGCTGCCTTGCTTCAGTTGCCTGACCGCTTCCGGCAATGCGCCCTTCAGCAACTCGGCCGGTTTCCAGTCGAGCGCCTTCAAGCTCGTCGACGCGACATATTTCGGCAGCGCGTTGAACCGGTCGGCGAAATCTCCGGTTTCCTTGGGCCATGAGCCGGCAAAAATCTCATAGGTCGTGCGCCCCAAAAGCATGGCGCCGCTGTCGGCAAGCTCATCCTCCTTGAACTTTTGCATTTCATCGCTCCAAGTCACGCTGGGCAGCTTCTCGACCTCGGCGATGCCATCGACGCTGATGAATTCGGTGACGATGAGTTTTCGCATGGCGCTCTCCTTCTGTCAGAGGACGGACGGCGGTGGCCTTTTGCGACACGTTCCGTGAAAATAGCGCGGTCGCTTGTTCGGGGCTTTCCCTATCCGCCTCCAAAGGACCGATACCATGGGGAAAAGCTTCTCCGACCTGGACTAAGTTCCCAAGATCGGATTGGTGATATTCCCAAAGAACGCATTGCAGGAAACTCATGGGATTCGGGGTCTTCATTCACCGCCCAGATTCGATCTACAACGACCGCCCCGCAGAGCAATACCAGTTTCCTCGCCCGTATCTACGTCGTGTCGAAGCATGCGTCGGCGACTGGATCATCTACTACGAGCCTAGCAAGGTAGACGAGACCCGTGGCTATTACGCGGTAGCCAAAGTCCAACAGGTAATTCCCGATCCTGTGACGCCTGATATGTATCTCGCTCTGATTGAGCCCGGAACCTATCTCGATTTCGTCAATCCTGTCCCGTTCAACGGAACTGACGGTCTCGTTGAACGAGGCTTGCTCAACGACCAAGAGCGGATTTCCGGTCGCGCCCAATCGGCCGTTCGGCCGATCAGTCCAAGCGACTTCAACCGCATTATCGATTTGGGCCTGGAGACGAATGAGTTGTTGCTATCGCGCGTTGATGAGACCGGTACATCTGCTGGCTTTCAGGATGAGCAGGCGCCATTCGAATTCGAGCAGAGCCGTGATCGCCTAAGCTACATCGGATCGCGAATTGTGCGGGATCGCATTTTTCGTCGCATCGTCTTGCGCGCCTATGATGAGCGGTGCGCGATCACGGGACTGAAGTTGATCAATGGCGGCGGCCGGGCCGAAGTTTCCGCCGCCCATATTCGACCGGTCGAAGCGAACGGCCCGGATGTCATCAACAATGGGATCGCACTGTCTGGTACAGCACACTGGATGTTCGATCGCGGATTGATCAGCCTATCCGATGACTTGGAAATTCTGATCTCGCGACAGGTCAACGACCTCGACAGCGTGCAGGCATTCATAAACAAGGCCCGTCGCGCGCTTCCGCCTCGCCGACAGTCGGAACGCCCGCATGCTCATTTCCTGCAATGGCACCGCGACCACTGCTTCAAGCAGTGAGGCGCGTCGCCGGACACCCGACCTCAGTCGACCCGATGTTCGGCGCCGCGCAACTGATGATGCGGTCGATCATTGCCAACAAGGTGAGCAGTGTCAGCTCGATCATCTTGATCCGCCCGGCGGTGTCGAAATACCGCTTGCTCCATTTCATGAAGATCGATGCCTTGCTGGCCGAAACGGCTGACATTATGGACGAGCTAAAGCGGGAAGGTGGTCGGTGCAGGGGTGCGCCTCGCGAAGGGGAGAGTTGGAACTGTCGCTTTTGACCCTGACCGGACCTTCCGGGACCGATTTTACTTTCAGAAACCGGACATTCGGGCCCAACCAGCGCGCATGACCCGAATCGGCCATTCCGGCCGCCTATTGGCGTCACGGAAGCGGGCCCCCATTCGAGCGAGCGAGTCCCGCTCCGCGATCTCCATCGCCTCCGCAGGTTCTTCGCTCGATGAGCAGGAAGCCACCCAGATGCTCCTTGGTCTCTGCGAAAGGCCCGCCGGTCCAACTCGCCTTGCCGGCACGAACGCGCAATAGAGGCTTCGCTACACCCAATACGGTCGGACGCCGTAGTAGTCGTAAACGCGGCGGCCACTCTCGGCATTCCAGTCGAAATCCTGGTCGCGAGCATAGCGCGGAGCGCCTTCAACTTGCTCCTTCGTGATGTCAATGCGGAATCCTGCAAGGCTCTCGTCATAGTCGAGCTTCTGCCACGGCAGCGGATAGTAGTCGTCGCCAATTCCGAGAAAACCACCAAAGCTGAGAACGGCATAGGATACCCTGCCGCCCCTCTTCTCGAGGATCAGCCTTTCGACCTGCCCGATGTGATTTCCCTGGATGTCATAGACGTTGGTGCCGACGACCATGTCGCTGGCGATAAGATCGTGGGTCTCACGAATGTCGGGGTCCTGGTTTGTCATGATTTGCTCCTTCCCGTCGGTATGGAGCAAAAACGGGTCCGTCCCCTCGAAGTTCCAAGGATTGTGCGGACCAGCCGTCAGCAATCTTCTGGCTTGAGCGAGCGATCGTAGGCAACTTTTTGCTCCATGCTGTAGTCCATCAGGAACATGGTGGCGCGATCGCCGCAACCGTTATGCCTCTGACATATCGGATCTGGTCGTCTTTGATCCCCGAGTAACTTGCCCATTCACGCGTCAGCCGCGATAGATGAATTTCCAGCCTTCTTTTTCGTCCTGACTGATCTGTTTCTTGACCTGAGGCAGGAAGTCGCTTTCGGCGACGTCGGTGCCCCAGACGGCGAGGAGGGCTCCGTCGGGGATTGGAAGGCCGCGCCATCGCCGTCCTTTGAACGATGCAACAGTTCGAACTCGGGCGGCACGTCGAAAACAAACCCAAACCTTTCGATGCCGAACTCCTGCCATTCCTGCGCCCCCGCCTGAGCGAAGGAGAGCATTAACGCCGAGAAAACCAGCAGGGTTCGGCCCATGGCCCCGGTTCTCTTGTTTATCTTACACTAATGTAAACTGCGACAATGTAGGGATGTTCCGTTTTCAAGAATCGCCTCTTCAGTAGCCGCACAGGAAGCGATTTTCACTGTCGCCGGAGGTTGGTAGAGTTGCGCGTCGCGACCGGAAGAGGTCGCGAAATCGATGCCGCCAGGTGAAGTTCTAAACGGCAGTTTCAGACAGATCGGTTGTGCAGAATCGGCCGTTGACGTCCCAACCGGCAGAGTTGTTTAGCGCTCTAAGTCCGACCTTAATGCATATCCAAGGCTTGGTGCGGGAAACCGGCATCGCCGCCGAACAAGGTCGCGAGTTCCGTGAACTTTAGCAAGTGCAAATGACCGACAAGCCTGAAGTCACTGATGCGGGTGAGAACAGGCTGTGTAGGTGCTGCGGTCGGTGACCGTCAACGATCCGAATGTAAGGGTCTAGGCAGCAGGGCCGCGATACGGTTGCGGCCCTGACGTCTGATCAACCCTTGAGACGATCCTTGATCTTGTCCTCGGTCTTCCCAAGGCCCTTCTTGGTGCTTTCGTCAAGCTTGCCGGCAGTTCCGCCGGCACTCATTTTCTTGTCACCAGCCGGTTTGCCAGGCTTTGCCTTAACTTCGCCGCTTTTCGCAGAGCGCTTCACTTCATCCTTGTTCATGGTTTCTCTCCCATAGCTGGGAAACCAACATGCGCTCTCACTGAAAGTTCCAGCAGCCAAGGAAAATAAGCATGGCCGGCTCCGAAATGAAATCGATCGCGCATCTCACGCGTGAACGAAGGAAAATGGGTGCGTCGATGAACGCGTTCGACGGAATGCCAAGATGGCCGGATAGTCGAAGATGCGATCAATTGGGAGCAACTCCGCCATGCCGCCAAGCTCAGGCCCCGGTCCAGGTGGGCAAGATGGACGCGGTGATGTCCAACCCGGTTTCCGCAGCGTTGTATCGACCCGCGTAATCGGCATTTGAACTCTACAGCCGGCTCAGCGATCAGACGCCTTCCCATCGGCTCGCTGCGCAATCGGCTGCATCTTTGCCCCGCAGGCATCCCTCACGCCTGACGGCGTAGTCGAGCGGTAGGATCGGGCATCATGCCGGAATGGCTAACGCTGACCAACGAAACGGCTCGCCCGATCGCCAAATACTGTGAAGGACATGCAGGCAGGCCGCGAAGATTGACCGAATTGATTTGCCAGGGAATCGGGCCCCTCCTACGCCCGGCACGTCAGGCGAAGGCGGCCACCCCCATCGTTACAACAGCCACGGCCATCACGACGGTGGTCAGCCATCCAAGCCATTTGAGCACCCCGGTGACGACGAACTGCCCGAGCACATCCCGGCGTGTGGCGAAATACATCATGATCCCCATGACCGGAACGGCGACGATGCCGTTGATCACCGCCGTCCAGACAAGCGCCTTTATCGGATTTATCGGCGTGAAGTTGAGCACCGCCCCGATCACGGTCGCGAGCATGATTGTTCCGTTAAAGGCTTTTGCTTTCATGGACTTTCGCGTCAGCCCGGTGGGCCAGCGTAGCGCTTCGCCGATCGCGTAAGCTGCCGAGCCGGCCAGAACAGGCACTGCAAGGAGGCCCGTGCCGACGATGCCCAGGGCGAAGAGCGTCGAAGCAAGGGGGCCGGCAAGAGGGCGCAGCGCTTCCGCCGCCTGTGCCGAGGTCTCTATCTCGGTGATGCCGCCCGGGTGCAGCGTGGACGCCGCGGTCAGAATAATCGCCAAGCCGACGATGTTCGAGGCTGCCATCCCGGCCATCGTGTCGAAGCTTATACGTTCAAGAGCAGCCGGGCCTTGGGCGGGCTAATAATCGGGATGTTAGCATCATGAATCTTTATCCTGTGTTCTCCTATCCGGATGACAACCAGTGTCCGCAAAAGGGGGTCGACTCCGGCCGGTGGCTGAAGGTCAGCTAACGAGGCGCGCTGCGAATGACCGGTAGTGGCGCAAAGCGGTCGTAGATCACCGCACCTAGCAAGAAATCTCAGACACGCCCAAAACCAAATCTATCCCTCTTGCCATCCCCGCATCCTTCCCCTAATCTCCTCTGAGAAAACCTTTTCCCAAATCGCCTCGGGCTCGCTGACCTCACCAGTCGGCACTTCGCAAGAGGATAAGAGAAAACCTTTTCTCAACTAAGGAATTCACTGCGCACCATGGCCTCCGACGCCCAGCCAGTCTTCACCAAGCCCGTAACCCTGCGTGAGGTGGCTGCCCTTGCCGGCGTCAGCGTTGCGACGGCGTCGAAGGCGCTGAACGGGCAGGGGCGGATGACGGCCGAGACCCGCGAGCGCATTCGCGAGACTGCGCAGCGGCTCGGCTTTCGCCCGAACAGCCTGGCGCAGAGCCTGTTGCGCCGGCGCTCGTTCACCGTCGGGCTGTTGACCAACGACACCTATGGCCGTTTTTCGTTGCCGGTCATGTCGGGCATTTCGGATGCGCTGGTCGACAAGGGCGTCTCGGTGTTTTTGTGCAATGTCGAGGATGACCAGCGCCTCGGTCAGCTGCATGTCGATGCCATGCTCGACAAGCGCGTCGACGGCATCATCGCCACCGGCAAGCGCATCGATCGTCATCTGCCGGTCGATCTGTCCAATCTCGGCGTTCCCGTGATCTACGCCTTCACCCAGCCCGATCCGCGCGCCATCGCCTTTGTCTCTGATGATGCCGGCGGCGCGCGCCTGGCGGTCGAGCATTTTTGCCGGCTTGGCCGGCGGCGCATCGCCCATGTCAGCGGGCCGGCGAGTTTTGCGGTGGTGCACGCGCGGGCCCAGGCCTATCGTGACGTGCTGACCGAGAAAGGCTTGCCGGTCATGGAACCATTGCTCGGATCGTGGTCGGAAGCGTGGGGTCACGAGGCGGTGAAGACGCTTTTCGACGGTAAGCTGTCGAAGCGCGGGGGCGAAAAGCCCGATGCCGTGTTTTGCGGCAACGACCAGATCGCGCGCGGCGTCATCGACGCGCTGCGCGAGCGCGGGCTTGGCGTGCCGGGCGATGTCGGCGTCATCGGGTTCGACAATTGGCAGATCGTCGCCGAGGCAACCCGCCCGCCGCTGACCTCCGTCGACATGAACCTGGCGGCACTCGGGCGCGAGGCTGGCCTTACCTTGCTTTCGCTCGTCGGCGGCGAACCCGCCGAGCCGGGCATAAGAAAACTGCCGTGCCGGCTGGTGGTGCGTCAGTCATGCGGCCGTCCACTGGGCGGTTGAAGCAATGCATGTCGCCCAAAAGTGCGCAGCGGTTTTGGGATCACGACATGCATCAAGGCAAAAGGTCGCGCGCGCCTGCAGGGCAGCGCTGCCGAATGAGGAGAAAAAAATGAGGAGGAGAACCATGAAAACTACGATTGCCGGGCTCGCTTTTGCCGCGAGCATTTTTTCCACGCTCGCAGCGGTCGGGTCGGCCGCCGCTGCCGAGACCGCCAACATCTGGGTTCGCGCCGACGGCTCGAACTTCATGCCGCGCATCGTCGATGCCTTCAACAAGGGGCATGAGAACCAGATCAAGCTGGACATCATCCCCAATGCCGAGATCATCCCGAAATACGGCGCTGCCGCCGCCGGCGGCACGGCGCCCGATGCGCTGTCGCTCGACCTGATCTACACGCCGTCCTTCGCCGCCGCCGGCCAGCTGGAAGACATCACCGACTGGGCGAAATCGCTGCCCTATTTCAACAGCCTGTCGCCGGCGCACGTCAAAACCGGCACCTACAAGGACCGCATCTACGGGCTGCCTTTCTCCGCCGATAGCTCGGTACTGATCTGGAACAAGAATCTGTTCAAGCAGGCCGGCCTCGACCCTGAAAAGGGGCCGACCAACTGGGCCGAGATCGAGGCCTATGCCGAAAAGGTCAACGCGCTTGGCGGCGATATCAAAGGCTTCTATTTCTCCGGCAATTGCGGCGGCTGCAACATCTTCACCTTCACGCCGCTGATCTGGGCCTCGGGCGGCGACATCCTCACCGAGGACGGCTCGAAGGCGACGCTCGACAGCCCGCAACTGCGCGGCGCCATCGATCTTTACCGCTCGATGGTCAAGAAGGACCTGGTGCCGGCAGGCGCGCAGACCGATACCGGCTCCAACTTCTTTGCGGCGTTTGCCGCCGGCAATATCGGCATCTCGCCGTCCGGTGCCTTCGCCATCGGCGCCCTGAACACGCAATACCCAGACATCGACTACGGCGTCACCTTCCTGCCGGGCAAGGATGGCGGCTGGTCGTCCTTTGCCGGCGGCGACAATTTCGTCGTCACCAAGGGCACGACCAAGGTTGCGGTGGTGAAGGAATTCCTCGATTTCGCCTATTCGCTCGAGGGCCAGACCATCCTGGCGAAATATGGCAGCCTGCCGGTACGCGGCGACATCGCCAACGAGGCGCTGAAAGATCTGGACCCGCGCTACAAGATCGCCGCCGAGGCGATGGCCAAGGGTCGCACGCCCTATTCGGTGGTGTTCAACGACCTGATCAACTCCGCCAACGGTCCGTGGAACCAGATGGTCAACGAGGTCTTCTTCGGCGAGGACGTCAATGGCGCCATCGCCAACGCGCAGGAAACCATGCAGTCGATCATCGATTCGGCGCCGCAGCAGTAAGCGCCGGCTTACCTCCCCTTTGAGGGGAGGTCGGACCACAGGTCCGGGTGGGGTCGTTGTCGGCAGTGCTCGACGTTCTCTTTGCGTCGGCGCGCTGCACAGGCGACCCCACCCCCGACCTTCGGCCGGACCCTCCCCCTCGAGGGGGAGGGGGACGTAGCGCTAACAGCAAGGCTATCGCATTGAGAAAAGACCCCCTCATCCGGCCGCTTCGCGGCCACCTTCTCCCCGCTGGGGAGAAGAGGCTGGCGTCAACGCTGGCGACCTCCTCTCCACTCGGGGAGAGGTCGGATTGCCCCGAATTGCCCTTTGCAATTCGGTTGGCAATCCGGGTGAGGGGGTTTTTTGCCGTTGCCCTGAACCCAGTGAGCGGCCAGCCATGACCTCCATCGCAGCAACCTCCGCACCCACCCGCCGCAAACTGGTTGGCGCCGGCCGCCGGCAGTGGGTCGGCCTGCTCTATGTCGCGCCGGCCGTCGCGCTGGTCGTCGTCTTCTTCATCATTCCGCTTGGCATGACGGCGTGGATGTCCCTGCACAACTGGCCGCTGATGGGCGCGCACTCGTTCATTGGCCTCGACAATTACTGGGCGATCCTGCGCGATACCAGGTTCTGGAACGCGCTCAAATTCACCGGCTACTATACGGTGATCGTCACCATCGCGATCTTCGTCGTCGCCTTTCCGCTGGCACTGTTCATCGAAAGGCCACGGCCGCTGACCGGCTTCTATCGGACGTCGTTCTTCATGCCGGCGGTCATCGGTTTCGCCTCGGCCAGCCTGCTGTGGTCGTGGCTGCTCAATGTCGATTCCGGCCTGTTCAGCCCGGCCGCCTTCGAGCTCGGCCTGACCGAAAGGAAGGTCAACCTGCTGGCGACGTTCCAGCCGGCGTTCTGGTCGATCATCGCCATGGTCGTCTGGAAGGTGGCGGGTTTTACCATGATCATCCTGATGACCGGCCTGCAATCGATCCCGCCGGATCTGCAGGAGGCGGCGATGATCGACGGGGCAGGGCCGCTGGCGCGGTTTCGCGCCATCACCCTGCCGCTGATGCGCCGCACGCTGGCGCTGGCGCTGATCCTGTCGGTTGCCGGCTCGGTGCTCGCCTTCGACCAGTTCTACATCATCCTGCGCGGGGGACCGCGCAACCAGACGCTGACCGCCGTCTACTGGATTTTCAACCAGTCGTTCGTGTCGTTCAAGCTCGGCTATGGCGCCGCGCTGTCGATGGTCCTGCTGGTCATCCTGGTCGCGCTCAGCCTGATCCAGCTGCGGTTGCTGCGCCAACCGGAGGGCGTTGACTGATGGCGCAGGCACGAAGCCGCAAACGCCGCATCGGCATGCAGATCGCCGACCACGCGACGGGCATCATCGCCTCGCTGCTGTTCCTGGCGCCGATCGTCTGGACCGTGCTTTCGGCCTTCAAGCCGGCACAGGAATCGCGCCAGCCGCCGCTGCCGCCCTGGCCGACGACGGGTTTTTCGGTCGAGAATTATGCCACGCTCAACACCTTTGGCGATGGCCTCTGGCTGCCGGCGCAAAACAGCATCTATGTCTCGGTCATGACGGTGGTGCTGTCGGTGATCGTCAGCGTGCTGGCCGGCTACGGCTTCTCGCGCTTCCGCTTTCCGCTGAAGAACCTGCTCTTCGTCCTTATCCTGTCGACGATCATGATCCCGTTCCAGTCGATCCTGACGCCGATCTTCCTGGTGCTGACCAAGATCGGCCTGCACAACACGCTGACCGGGCTGGTCTGCGTCTATGTCACGCTGCAGCTGCCGTTCTCGATCTTCATGATGCGCAACGCCTTCGACGCGGTGCCGCGCGAGATCGAGGAGGCGGCGCGCATGGACGGCGCCAACAATGTCACCATGCTGCTGCGGGTGATGCTGCCGCTGGTCTGGCCAGGCATCGTCACCATCGCGCTGTTCGCGTTCCTCGGCGCCTGGAACGAATTTTTGGCAGCGCTGGTGCTGATGACCGATCAGTCCAAATTCACGCTGCCGATCATGATGACGGCACTGCAGTCGGGCCGCTTCGGCGCCATCGACTGGGGCGCGGTGCAGGCCGGGGTCACCGTGATGATGGTGCCATGCCTGGTGCTGTTCCTGCTGCTGCAGCGCTTCTACATCCGCGGCCTCATGGCAGGGGCCGTGAAGTGACCAATCGAACCGAACCGGAGTAAATTGATGACTGCATCGCAATCCGCCAAGCCGGCTGCCTCGCTGGACAAGCCGAAACGCGCCTTTCGTCCGCTGCCGGTGCCGCAGGTCGAAGTGCGCGGCTTCTGGGGCGACCGTGCCGATGCCGTCGCCACCAGGACCGCCGGCATCCTCTACGACCGCTGCGTCGAGGCACGCATGCTCGAGCAGATCGATCCGGATCGGCCATCGCCGGGCGTCGTCATTCCGTTCCACTCACCTTCACCGGACGAAGCAGCCACCGCCGGCAACGAATTCACCGGCTCGACGGTCACCACCCAGATGTTCTGGGACTCCGACTGGGGCAAGACCATCGAGACCGCCGCCTACTCGCTGTATCGCCGCCGCAACGACGCGCTGGAGAAGAAGATCGACGCCGTCATCGACATGTACGCCAAGCTGCAGCAACCCGACGGTTATCTGTCGAGCTGGTACCAGCGCATCCAGCCCGGCCTGCGCTGGACCAATCTGCGCGATTGCCACGAGCTCTATTGCGCCGGCCATCTGATCGAGGGCGCGGTCGCCTACTACCAGGCGACGGGAAAACGCAAGCTGCTCGACATCATGTGCCGCTATGCCGACCATATCGCCGAGACCTTCGGCGCCGAGCCCGGCAAGAGGAAAGGCTATTGCGGCCATGAGGAGATCGAACTGGCGCTGGTCAAGCTCGCGCGGGTCACCGGCGAGCAGAAGTACATGGACCTGGCAAAATACTTCATCGACCAGCGCGGCCTTGAGCCGCATTATTTCGACGAGGAGGCGCGTGCCCGCGGCGCCGACCCAAAAGCCTATCATTTCAAGACCTACGAATACAGCCAGTCGCACAAGCCGGTGCGCGAGCAGGACAAGGTCGTCGGCCATGCGGTGAGGGCGATGTATCTCTATTCCGGGATGGCCGATATCGCGACCGAATATGGCGACGACACGCTGCGGGCGGCGCTCGACCGGCTGTGGGACGACCTCACCACCAAGAACCTCTACATCACCGGCGGCCTCGGGCCGTCGTCGCACAATGAGGGCTTTACATCAGACTACGACCTGCCCAACGAAACCGCCTATGCCGAGACCTGCGCTTCGGTCGGACTGGTGTTCTGGGCGAGCCGCATGCTCGGCATGGGCCCCAATGCGCGTTACGCCGACATGATGGAGCGGGCTCTCTACAACGGCTCGATTTCGGGCCTGTCGCTCGACGGCTCGCTGTTCTTCTATGAAAATCCGCTGGAAAGCCGGGGCAAGCACAACCGCTGGAAATGGCACCGCTGCCCGTGCTGCCCACCCAATATCGGCCGCATGGTCGCCTCGATCGGCAGTTATTTCTACGGCCTGTCCGGCGATGCCCTTGCCGTCCATCTCTATGGAAACAGTACGGCTCGTTTCGATATCGCAGGAACGCAAACGGAGCTGCGCCAGACCAGCAACTATCCATGGGACGGCGCGGTCTCGATCACGATCGAGCCCGAGGCGCCGACGACATTTACCTTGCACCTGCGCCTGCCGGCCTGGTGCCGCAAGGCGGCGCTCAAGGTGAACGGGGAGGCGGTCGATCTGCCGGCGGTCACCAGCGACGGCTATGCCGCGATCCGGCGCGAATGGCGCAAGGGCGACCAGGTCGAGCTCGACCTCGAAATGGCCATCGACCGGCTCTATGCCAACCCGCAGGTGCGGCAGGATATCGGCCGCGTCGCGCTTGCCCGCGGTCCGCTGATCTATTGCGTCGAGGAGACCGACAATGCCGGCCAGCTGCACCGCATCGCCTTGCCGCCGACAGCCGAGATCGAGGCGCATCAGCAGCCGAACCTTTTGGGCGGCGTCGTGACGCTTTCGGCTGTTGCCAGGAAAGAGGCGTTTGAAGACTGGGACAACGGCCTCTATCGCACCGAACCGCCGGCGGTTGAAGAAGCAAAAATCACCGCCGTGCCGTATTTTGCCTGGGACAACCGCGATCCCGGCGAGATGCTGGTCTGGATCAGAAGCGCCGGATAGGCGGTACCGCAGCTTCAGCATACCTTGAATTCACCATGGCGCGCGTCATCTAGTTTTGAGTGGCGTCAGCCACTTCAACGGGCGGAGGCAGATTGTGGCGCTCGAAGCTGTTGTGCGTGCGAACGCCGGCGGTCGGCTTACGGTCGTGACCATTGCGGCGGTGCCGTTGCTGTTCGTGATCAGCGGACTGGCCATCCGCTATGCGGCTTTTGCTTCGGTGTCGGAGGAGACAGGTTTCGCGGCTTATGCCCGTGCGCTGTGCCGGTGGGATTGCGCCTGGTACATTGGCATCAGCGAACAGGGCTATGAGCGTTTTCCCATTCCAAACCACAGCAATGTCGGTCGCTGGAGCTTCTTCCCGCTCTATCCGGTGCTGGTGGCGGCGATCCGGTCAGTTTTCCCTTTCCCTACGATACTGATCGCGACGATCACCTCGATTGCGTGCAGCTACGCCGCCTGTCTGGTGGCGTGGCCGCTGCTCGAGAAGAACATGCGTGCCTATATACTGTATTGCGCGTTTTTGCTCAGCGGGCCGTTCTCGTTTCACTTCACGACCTTCCTGAGCGAACCGCTTTTCGTGCTGCTGACCTCCTGCGTCTTTCTGGCGCTCAAGCGCTCCAGCTATCTCGCCGCGGGCGTTTCATCCGCACTGCTGTCGGCGACCAGGCTGGTCGGAGTTTTCGTCGTCTTTGCGACCGTCATTCAAATGTTCAGCGAGCACCGCCGGCAGGGCGGATCGGCGCTGTCTTTCCCGCGTTGGCTGCTTGGCCGACCGGATCTGCTGGTCGCTGTCCTCATCTCGCCGGCCGGTTTGTTCGCTTACATCCTGTTCCTGTACCTCACCGTCGGAGACGGCTTTGCATTCCTGCACATCCAGCGCGCGTTCGGACGGGTGGCGGGCAATCCGCTGGTCTTTCTATGGGACGGGCTCTCAGCTGTTCCGACCACCGGATGGCTGCCCACGTCGCCGCAATGGAGTGCACTCGCCGCGATCGCCGGTCTGGCGCTGTCGGCCGTCCTGGCGGTACGTAGGCAATATGGCGCGGCACTGTTCTGCGCGCTCTGCATCGTCCTGCCGCTGATCACCAACCTGGCCTCGATGGTCAGATACGTCATTGGGCTTGCGCCCCTGACAATTCTGCTCGCCATCCTGTTGTCGGCGCCGAAGCTGATGTGGTTGGCGGCTTTGGTTCTCTTCCTTGGCGCCTGTTATTTCACGACTGTGGCGTGGATCGGAGGCTACCTTGCCCTGGTCTGACGATCCGGCCCGGTATCGGCGCGCCGCCTGGCTCGGCGGCTATGCGCTCGCGGCGGTTCTGGCCGGGGCCGAGATCGTCATCCTTGCGCTTGCTCTCAATCCGGACGTCAACGCCGACTATCGCGCCTACTACATCGATCGGACGACGACCTGCCTCAATCGCGATGCGACCGGCAGCTACACACTTGGCCAGACGGTGTCGTTCCGGAGCGACGGCGCCAAACGGGCAGCCAGCATAAAGGTCTGCGGCTGGTCGGGGTCGGCAGGCGACGGCACCCATTCGCTAGGCGAGACCTCGCGGCTTCGCGTGAAGATACCGCCGCTCCGCGACAGCCTGATGGCCACGCTGGAAATGGCCGCCGTCATTCGTCCACCGCAGATCACGCAAAGGGTGGTGATCTCGGTGAACGGTGTTCGGGTGCATGCGGAGACGCTGTCTGGCAAAGAACCACGAACGGTCTCGTTCGTCGTTCCACCGGCGGCTCTCGGCAAGGCCGATACACTCGAAATCGCCTTCGACTATCTCGACGGCATTCCGCCGACTCCGGCCGCCAGCGACATCTACAAGCGCTCCATCAAGCTGGTGTCGTTGCGGCTGGATGCGATTTGAGATCACGCTCAAAATCTGCAGTCCATGCGTATCATGAACGCGCGCAATAGGCGTGTTCACAGAACGCTGCATTACAGCCAATGAAGAGCATTGCCGTGCGCTGGCGACCAGCACGGGGTCGCAGCGTACCAGCAGTGCCGAGCGTGTCTTAGCGAAAGGTCTCCGGCCCGGGGCGCGCCATGGCCTGCTCTCGAGGTGTTTTGTCTGCGGTCGCCATGATCAAGCTGGCGAAGCGCGTGAGATCCACATTGCCGCCACTGACGATGACACCGATGCGCTGGCCGCGCAGGCTTTGCGATTCACTGCGAACCGCCGCCGCTGCAAGGCAACCGGTGGGTTCGACCACGATTTTCATGCGCTCGGCGAAAAAATGCATCATTTCGATGAGCTCGTCGTCGCTGACCGTGGTGATAGCGGCAACCTTGTCGCGGATGACAGGAAAATTATGCGCGCCCAGATGGGTGACGACCGCGCCATCGGCGATGGATTTCGGCACCTCGATGGTGACGACCTCACCCCGCGCGAGCGATTGCTGACCATCATTGCCGGCCTCCGGTTCAACCCCGACGACCCGGCAGGCGGGCGCGCATTCCGCTGCCGCCAGTGCGGCGCCGGCGAGCAGGCCGCCACCACCAAGGCAGACATAAAGGGCATCGAGAGAGCCGGCCTCCTGGATAAGTTCAAGTGTCGCCGTGCCTTGCCCGGCAATCACATCGGGGTGGTCATAGGGTGGAATGAGGGCGGCTCCCCGCTCGGCGGCGATCCTGCCGCCAATCTCTTCGCGATTCTCCGTGTAGCGGTCGTAGAATATCACTTCGGCGCCATAGCCGCGGGTGGCACGCACCTTCAGCTCGGGCGCATCCCTGGGCATGATGATGACTGCCTTGACGCCCTTGATCGCGGCCGCATAGGCCAGCGCCTGCGCATGATTGCCCGAAGAATAGGCCACCACCCCGCGCGCCCGCACCGAAATCTCCAAGGCCAGAAGCGCGTTCATGGCGCCGCGGAACTTGAACGCGCCGCCACACTGGAAGTTCTCGCACTTGAAGAACACCTCGGCGCCGGTCAGCTCGTTGAAGGTGCGCGAGGTCAGCACCGGCGTCCGGTGGGCCAATCCGGCGAGGCGCGCCGCGGCGGTCAGAACATCGTCGAATGTCGGGATATTGAGGGGCATTGCGGGTCGCCTTCTTCACTTTGCCGATGGTGGGCCGGCCGATGGGCTGGCTTGTCTGCGAGGATACGTGTTTGCGCGAACCGGCGATCGCAGTCGATGGGAAGGTTGGCGCAACATTCGCCCGAATGGCGGGCGACAAACCGTAGGAAATGCCGCTCGTTAGCCAACACCGCTGTCTTCCCCTGAGAACCGCTGGCTAGAATGAGGGAAAGCCGGGGAGATGTCATGTCCGTCACCGCAGACGATTCGCAGCTGGTACTGCTTGCGGGCGATCAGGTCGCGCCGCTGTTGGAGCCGGATGCCGTCCTCGATGCCGTGCGGCGGTCCTTCGAGCTTCACAGTGCGCGCGAAGGCAGGGTCTTTCCGCTTGTGCGCGAGAAGCTGCATACCGGCGGCATTTTCGGTATCAAGTCGGGCGACGTGCCGAAAGCCGATCTTCTGGGCTTCAAGGCAGCGGGCTTCTGGCCAGCCAACCGCGAGGCCGGCAAGGAGCCGCATCAGGCGACCATCGTGCTTTTCGACCCGCATACCGGGCGTCCCTTGTGCATAATCGACGGGAACGCCATCACCACCTTGCGCACAGGGGCGGCTGGCGCCATTGGCCTGACCCTGCTGGCCCGCCCCGAAAGCCGGTCGATCTGCATTTTCGGCACCGGCACCCAAGGCCGGATCCAACTGCGCCTGGCCCTGCGTGCCATGCCCGGTCTGGACACCATCCATTACCTGACGGCGGACGGCCGCCCCGACGCGGCGTTCGAGGCGGCATTCGAGGATTTCGCGCCGGCCCATTCGAACCAAGCCGCCAAAGCTGTCGGCTCGAGCGATATCATTATCACCGCGACCCCTGGCAGCGGGCCGCTGTTTCCGGCAGAAGCGGTGCGGCCCGGCACGCACATCAACGCCGTGGGTGCCGATACGCAAGGCAAGCGGGAACTGCCCGACGGCCTGCTTCGCCGGGTACGGCTCTTTGCCGACGACTGCGAACAATCGGCCGCTGTCGGCGAAGGCCAGTGGGACACCGGCTGCCGGGCGACCGAAATCGGCGATCTTCTGACCGGAAAAATGCCGTTCAGGCGCGATGCCGCCGACATCACGGTCTTCGATATGACCGGGCTCGCACTGCAGGATCTGGCGGTCGCGGATATGCTCTGGCGACAGGCCAGGAGCCGGGGCACGGGAACGCGTGTGCCATGGCGCTGGTAACGCGGGAGAAACAGGCAATGACGACCAAGACCATCCATTTGTTCAACGCGCAGAGCGGCATATTCGCCGCCATTTTGCTACAGGACGAGGTCGATGTGACTCCTTTCGGCGAAACCCCGAAGATCGGCCATCTCGTTCGCATCGGACCAAATGCTCCTGCTCTCGATCATCTGGATATCGCCATCGGCGACGCGGTCGCCGAAAAACAGGAACGATAGGTCGGGGTCGCACCGTTTGGATGTCCAGACCAACTCGTCGGCGTCGGGGCGACTCTGGTGGATGGCCAGGGCCCATTGACCAGTGATGGGAGTCAGCGATTTGCATGACGATGGTATGTTGGACGTAGCGCCAAGGCCGGAATAATCTCGCCCGATGCCGCATCAGCCTGTCGCTCCGACCAAACGTCGTTTCGCCCGCTCGATGCGGCGCGAGACAACAGAGGCGGAGGACCGCCTGTGGCACGAACTGCGCGGACGCAGGCTCGATCGCATCAAATTCCGGCGTCAGGCTCCCATCGGCAAATTCATCGCCGATTTCGTTTGCGTCGAGGCCAGGCTGATCGTCGAGATCGACGGCAGCCAGCATGCCGATTCGAACCACGATCGGGAGCGAGACGCCGAATTGAAGGCGAGGGGCTTTCGTGTGCTGCGCTTTTGGAACGACGACGTGCTGCGGGATTTGAACGCCGTCTGCGACACCATCATCGCTTATGTCCGCGATGAGAGTTTGCAGCCGTGGCGGTAATGGCGCGGTCTTGCCTTCTCCCCCTGTGGGAGAAGGTGGATTGGCGCGCAGCGCCAAGACGGAAGAGGGGTGTTGGACGGAGCGCCGTCCGTGCCAAGATGGAGCACCCCTCATCCGGCCGCTTCGCGGCCACCTTCTCCCAGAAGGGGAGAAGGGAAAGCGCGGCATTCCGCGCCTTGGCCAAGCCGCATACTGGGTCGGTATCTTTCCGAGCTCGAGCGGGGCGAAGCGGCTGCGACGCCCGAGGCCCGGATTGAAGGCGTTTGCCGCGAACTGGCGGTCGTGGACGCGGTGAAGCTATGTGCCTGAAGCGCGCCTGTATGTATTGGATGCCGGAAGAGGGTGCGGCGGCGGCGACCGCATCGGCGAGAGCGGTCATCAAACGGTCCAGATTGCGCCTGAGCCCGTAGGTAACGATCGCTCGGCGCCCTTTGCTGTTGCCATTGCGGTCAATCGCGTCAGAAGGCGCCGACTTCCATTTTGGATCTGTCCGTGAAGCGTGACAGGCGGAATGGCGTCGGATCGACGCTTGCCGCGTCACCGGCGACCAGATCCGCCGCCAGATGGCCAATGCCGGGGCCGGCGCCGAAGCCGTGTCCGGAACAGCCTGCGGCGACGAACGCTCCGCCGATGCTGTCCACCGCCGAAATCACCGGTACTGCGTCCGGTGTGAAGTCGATATACCCGCCCCAGGAGGACACGATGCCGGCATCGGCAATGGCGGGGAACAGGGCCCTTATCTGCGTCATGATGCTTGCCACCATTCGCTTGTCCGGAGCGGGATCGAGGACGCGGATGCGCTCAAAGGGGGTCGGCCTGTCGAGACGCCAGCGACCGAGTGTTTCCGGGCCTGCGAAGAACGAGCGACTTACGCCGATCTCGACGGCCTTCAGCCGTTTGATGAACATCGGCAGAAACGGGCGGGCATAGCGGATCCCCTGCGGCGTGATCTCGAGCGTCGCCCTGCCGCTGGCGGCTATCGTGTAGCTGCCGTCGATCCGGCGCGTCAGGGCACCGTCAGAGGTAAAGATTGCCCCGCCAAGATCCGGTGCCGGACCGGTCCGCAAGGTGGTCTGACGGACGCTGGCCTGCGGCAGCGAAACCGCATGCATGCGCAGGAAAGTAGAAGCCCAGGCGCCGGCGGCGCACAGCACCGCGCTGGTGCGGATCAGGCCTTTCTCGGTGACGACGCCGCTCACTTGCCCATTGGTGATATCCAGGCCGCGTGCCGCGCAGTTCTGATGAATGGTCGCGCCACGCTTGCGGGCGCCCTCGGCGATCCGCGGGGCGGCCAGCCAGGGCTCGGCCTTGCCATCGTCTGCCGCGTGGACGCCGCCCAGCCATTTGCGGCCGCCAGCCGCGGGAACGGCGGCAGTGGCCTCCTCGGCCGTAAGCATCCGCGTCTTGACGTCGAACCGCCGCGCAACCGCGCGCCACTTGTCCCATTCGGCGAGCTGCTTTGGATCGTCCGTCGCATAGATGAGCCCGCAACGGCGAAAGCCAAGGTCGTGCCCGATCTCTTCGGTCAGCTCTTGCCACAGCCGCAGCGCCAGATTGGCAAGCGGCAATTCACGTGCATCGCGGTTCTGCCGGCGGCACCAGCCCCAGTTCCGGCTCGACTGTTCGCAGCCGACATAGCCCTTTTCGATCAGCGCCACCGACAGGCCGCGCCGCGCCAGGGAATAGGCCGCGCTGGCGCCGACAATCCCGCCGCCGATCACCACGACGTCCGCTGACCTGGGCAGCGTTTCATCGCTGCTGATGTGGTGGATTAAAGGGGACATGGCGGCCTCGGCAATCAATGATAGCTCGCAGTATCGGCGACCGGTGCCGCAGAATGCACTGACTACAGCGGCATTTTGGTATTTTTGCACCGAATATCGCCGGCATTCGGCGAGTGGCGCGAAAGAGGCGGTTCTATCGTCCTGTCAGTCTTCCCACTCCAACAGTCCTGGTGCTCATGAACACCCAGTCCGTCACATTCGAACCTTTTGAAGCGCACCATCTTGAGGAAGCGACGGCCCTGTCGCGAGCGGCCGGCTGGCCGCACCGGAGGGAAGACTGGGCCATGATCTGGTCCCTGAGCGAAGGTCAGGTCGCGTTGGAAGCTGGCAGGGTGGTGGGAACCGCCTTCATGACCCCTTTCGGAAGAACCTGCGCAACTCTCAACACCATCATCGTCGATGAGGCAATGCGTGGTCGCGGGCTGGGACGGCGGCTGACCACCACCGCGCTCGAGCAGGCCGGTGACCGCGAGTGCCGCCTTACCGCCACGGCCGACGGACTGCCTCTTTATGAAAAGCTGGGTTTTGTCGCGACGCACGATGTTCGGCAGCACCAGGGTACCGTCGGGCAGGTCAGTGCGCCTCCGGCCGTGGAATGGATCGGGTCCGAGCACCTTCCGACACTCACCGTGCTCGATCGCGCCGCCTTCGGTGCGGATCGTGCCGCGCTCATGAACGCCTTGGCGGGCGAGGGACGGTTTGCGGCCATCACCAACGAGGACGGCATCGCGGCCTTCGCGGCCGTGAGGGCATTTGGCAGGGGAGAGGTCGTCGGACCGGTCGTGGCGCAGGATCGCGATCAGGCGAGAGCCCTGATCGCCTTCATTCTCTCCGGAATGCAGGGCCGCTTCGTGCGCATCGACATCCCTGAAGACGCCGGCCTTTCACCCTGGCTCGAAGGACTGGGGCTTGCCCATGTGGGCGGGCCGGTTGCCATGCTTCGGGGCGCAAGCAATATCCCCGGTTCCACGAACCCACGCATCTTTGCCCTGGCCAGCCAGGCCCTCGGCTGAGGCCAACTCAGAAGACCATGGATCAGGTGGAGCGGTCGCTGTGCTCGCCGGGTCCTCGCTGCGCAAAAACCCATCGGTCGAGCATGAGAAGATTGACCGCCGGAACAAGCAGGCATGTAACCACAATGGCAATGATCGGCGGCAGGCCGAGTTTCGCCGTCAAGAGCGCCGGCGCTGCGTAAGCCACGGCAAAGCCTGTCGCCGTCAGCAGGAGAAAACGCCCAGCTTCCGATCGATGCGATCCATTCGACATGAAGGTTACCGATTTATGGGCGAAATATGAAAACACGGCAGCCGCGGCGTAGGCCGCGAGCGACGCCTGGATCGGCGAAAGGCCGATCCATTTCGATTCGACCAAACCGATAGCCAGGGCAGCATACAGGATTGTCGCAGCGATGCCGACCAACCCGAAGCGCGCCAGCAGCTTCAGCCCGGCGCCGGCAGTCGAACGGTCCTCAGACATGCGCGCTGCACGCATACTGGGCCCCGAGCGGCAGAGGCGCGAGCAGGCGCTCGAGTCGTCTGGCGAAGGACGTGGCCGACGGCAGCAGCAGGAAGTGCTCGGATCGGATATCCTGAAAACCCGTCTCCTGAAAAAGCGACCTTGCTTTGGCGGCGTTGAGCAGGACCGCGTCCTGGTCGAACGGACACCGCAACACCGCGAGACGCGTCAGCGGATTATAAGGGTTGTGCTCGATGATGCAGGCGACGCCGCCCGGCCGCACGACGCGCCGCATTTCCCGGAAGAAATCGAGCCAGGAGGCGGGCAGAACATGATGGACGACGCAACTGGCGAAAGCCAGATCGAACGCGCCGTCGCCATAAGGCAGGCGCGGCGTCGTGCAGGCCCGGTAGCTCACACACGGATTGTCCTGGCTGGCGCGCAGGATCGATTGTTCCGAGACGTCGCATCCATCCAGGCTCTCGAACGCGCCTTCGAGATAAGGGTGGAGCGACCCGACGCCGCAGCCGATATCCAGCGCCCGCACCCCGCCCTGTCGAAGCCCACGCTCGACGGCGAGACGCCGCAGCAGGTCGGCCTTGGCGATCAGAAAAAAGTCGTGCCCGAGTCCGGAAAACCGGATGGATCCTGCGACCGCCTCGCCATAGTTCGATTTATAACTGTCGAAGAGTTCGGCCATCAGCCGAGGCTCCGTTCCTGGGTTTTCGAAACGGTCGACGGCTCTCACTGGCGGCACGCATCGCCTTGTCGAAGCCGGCGACCCGATCGATCACGTAAAGCGGACGGCGTTTCACCTCGGCGTGGATGCCGCCGACATAGAGCCCGACCACGCCGGTCATGAAAAGATTGATGCCGCAAAGCAGCGAAACGATCACCACGGTGGATGTCCAGCCGGCAATGATGCCGGTTTCAAAAATCCAGGCGAAGATGGCGTAAATGCCGAACAACACCGCAAGCGCGGAGATCGCCAATCCGCCCCACAGCGCCATGCGCAGCGGCTTCTCGGAGAAGCTTACGATGCCGTGAACGGCAAGGTGCATCATCTTCCAGAATGGGTATTTGGTCTGGCCAAGGGTCCGCGCCGGGCGTTCGAAGGGCACCGCTGTCTGCTTGAACCCCATCCAGGCGAACATGCCCCTGACGAAACGGTCGTGTTCGGGCATTTGCTTGAAGGTTTCCAGAGCCTTGCGCCCGACCAGGCGAAAATCGCCGACGTCGCGGGGGATGTCGACCGACGTCATCTTCTCCAGCAGGCGGTAGAAGAGACTCGCCGTCAGGCGCTTGAACCAGGATTCGCCCTCACGCTTGACACGGCGGGCATAGACGATCTCGAAGCCTTCCTTCCACTTCGCCACCAGATCGAGGACCACCTCCGGCGGGTCTTGCAGGTCGGCATCCATGACGATGACGGCATCACCCGCAGCCGCATCCATGCCGGCCGTGATCGCGACCTGATGGCCGAAATTGCGGGAAAGCTCGATCAGCCGGAAGCGCGGCTCGACGGCGACGACGTTGCGAAGGTATTCGACGCTCCCATCGAGGCTTCCGTCATCGACGAAGATCGCCTCAGTCTCGCCGTCCAGCCGGCCGATCAGCGAACTGATCCGCTCGATCAGTCGCGGCAGCACCTGTTCTTCATTGTATATGGGAAGGACCAGCGAGTACCGCGGCGGCGACACGTTCACCGCAGTCCTGATGCTTTGGATCACAGGGTCTCGCATGCCGTTGAAAATGGAACGCAAGCTACAAAGTTCCAAGGACATACAAGAAATCGCTAAATTTAGCGGTTTCGGCCAGATGCTGATCATGCGTGGAAAGGAACACAGGCGTTACCGTAATCGAACGTCCACTTGTGGTCGGAGCACGGCGTCAATGGGCTATCGCCCGTCCCAAACCGCCGCGAAGCAACCTTTGAGGACCCGCTTCGATCATGCCGGCCAAAAACGGGTGTCTGCTGGCCGATCTGCCCCGCTTGCCACTTCTGCCATTGCACAAGCCACATCAGAACAATAGATGGTGCGGAGCGGCCGCCCCTTATGTCAGGCGGAAAAACAGGACTATGCGCATGACCGATACGTTGGACTCAGCGAAATTGACCGACCGGGTGGCGGCCCTGGTCGAGGCTGCCAAACGGGCCGGCGCCGACGCCGCCGACGCGGTTGCGGTGCGCGGCCGTTCGACCGGCGTGTCGGTGCGGCTTGGCAAGGTCGAGGGCACCGAGGCGTCCGAGAGCGAGGATGTCTCGCTGCGCGTCTTCGTCGGCAAGCGGGTGGCGAGCGTCTCGGCAACCGCTGCCTCCGACCCGAAATCGCTGGCCGAGCGCGCCGTGGCGATGGCGAAAGTCTCGCCGGAAGATCCCTATCAGGGCCTCGCCGATCCGGCCTTGCTGGTCAAGAAGCCGCGCGACCTCGATCTGTTCGATCCGACGGAAGTCTCGGCCGACCGGTTGAAGGAAGCGGCGCTGGCCGCGGAAGCGGCGGCCCTTGCCGTCAAGGACGTTACCAATTCGGCCGGCAGCGGCGCCAGCGCCGGGCTTGGCGGGCTGGTGCTCGCCACCTCGCACGGCTTTGTCGGCCACTATGTCGCCTCGCGCTTTTCGCGCTCGACCAGCGTCATCGCCGGCGAGGGCACCGGCATGGAGCGCGATTATGAATTCTCCTCGCGCCAGCATTTCTCCGATCTCGACGCACCCGAAGACATCGGCCGCAAGGCCGGCGAACGCGCGGCGCGGCGCATCGGCGCGCGCAAGGCGGCGACCGGGCCGGTCGATGTGGTGTTCGACCCGCGCGTCGCCCGCGGCATCGCCGGCCATCTCGCCGGCGCCATCAATGGCGCCTCCGTCGCGCGCAAGACCAGCTTTCTGCGCGACATGATGGGCAAGCAGGTGGCGGCGGCCGCGATCACCGTCACCGACCAGCCGCTCCGGCTCCGTGGCCAGGCGTCGCGTCCGTTCGACGGCGAAGGCATCGAGGGCGAAAAGCTGCGCATGGTTGAGAAGGGCGTTTTGAACCACTGGTTCCTGTCGACCTCAGTCGCGCGGGAATTGGGGCTGACCACCAACGGGCGCGGCTCGCGCAACGGCTCCTCGGTCTCGCCGTCATCGACCAATCTTGCCATCGAGCCGGGCGAGCGGACGCCCGAGGACCTCATCAAGTCGCTCAAATCAGGTTTTTACGTCACCGAGGTGTTCGGCCAGGGCGTCGACATGGTGACTGGCGAGTACAGCCGCGGCGCTTCCGGCTTCTGGATCGAGAATGGCGAGCTCGCCTATCCGGTTGCGGAAGTGACCATTGCCTCGAACCTGAAGACGATGTTCCTCAACATGGTTCCGGCGAGCGATCTCGATCGCAATTTCGGCACCGCCGCACCAACGCTGCTGATCGAAGGCATGACCCTTGCCGGAGCTTGACCAGGTCGCCTCCGCCGCCGGGGCTCGTGAGGATCTGCCGCTGCTGCGCGACGCTGCCCGCGAGGCGGGCGCCATCGCCATGCGCTATTTCGGCAACAATCCGCAAGTGTGGATGAAGGGCGGCACCTCACCGGTGAGCGAGGCCGATCACGCCGCCGACGCCTATCTGCGCCAAACCTTGCTTGCAGCGCGGCCGGACTATGGCTGGCTGTCGGAGGAGACGGCCGACGATCCGGCAAGGCTTGCCGCCCGCCGCACCTTCGTCGTCGATCCGATCGACGGCACGCGCGGCTTCCTCGAAGGCCTGCGCTCCTGGTGCGTCAGCGTCGCGGTGGTCGAGGACGGCCGCACGCTTGCCGGCGTGCTCGAATGTCCTGCCACCGAGGAGACCTATTGGGCGCTGCCAGGTGAGGGGGCGTTCCTGAATGGCCGTCGCATTGCGGTGCGCCGCCCGGCAGCGATGGTCGAAATTGGCGGGCCGAAGCCATTGATCGCCCTGATGCCGGCGCAATGGCAGGGGCGGCTGAGCCGCGTGCCCTATATTCCCTCGCTCGCCTATCGGCTGGCGATGGTCGCCAATGGCAGGCTCGACGCGACCTTCGTCAAACCCAGCGCACATGACTGGGACATCGCCGCGGCGGATCTCATTCTGCGCGAGGCCGGCGGCGCATTGCTCGACCAGAAGGGCCGCGCACCGCGCTATGCCGGCGAAGTCATCCAGCACGGCGCGCTGGTTGCCGGCAGCGGCGAACTGCTCGCCGTCCTCTCCGCCGTCGTCGCAGGGCTGGACGGCTGAACGTATCATCAATGGTTCCAAAGTCGGCGGCTTTGGTCTAGACCTGTCACAAACTCACGATATGTGAAGGACCGACATGACCGCGGAAGACGGAAAGAAGCAGCTTTTGCACCTGGTGTTCGGCGGCGAACTGAAGACGCTTGGCGGAACAGAATTCCGTGATCTCGAGACGCTCGATATCGTCGGCATCTATCCGGATTATCAATCCGCGCAAACGGCGTGGAAAGCCAAGGCCCAAGCCAGCGTGGACAATGCCCACATGCGTTATTTCGTCGTTCACCTGCACCGGTTGCTCGACCCCGAAAACAAGCCTGCCGGTTGACATGGATGGATCATGAAGGCGTGAAAGGGCCGGCCACGAGGTCCGCGGCAAGGCGGCGTCGCCGTGGCACCCCGAAGACATTCTGGCGCAAGATACGCGAACCGCTGGCGCAATCGCGATTCGTCAAGAACGCCATCGCCAGCCTGTTTGCGCAGTTCGTTCGCCTCGTCCGTCTGACCAATCGTGCTGTCGACGGATCGGCGCAGATGTCGGGCGGCGCCTACTCGCAGTTCGAACCCGCCATCGTCGCGTTGTGGCACGGCCAGCATCTTCTGACTCCGGCCTACTATCCCAAGGGACGGCCAGTAGTCGCCATGGTATCGCGTAGCGCCGACGCTGAGCTCAATGCTCTGATGATCGAGAAATTCGGGATCGAGGCGGTGCGCGGCTCGGGCGGACGCGAAGGCGCGAAGCGTCGCGACAAGGGCGGCGCCAAAGCGCTGATCGCCCTGAAAAAGTCACTCGCCGCCGGCAAGAACGTCGCCATGATCGCTGACATTCCGCATGGCACGCCGCGCGACGCTGGGCTTGGCATCGTTCTCCTGGCGCGGCTTTCGGGCCGGCCGATCCTGCCCGCCGCCATCGCCACCAGCCGCCGCAAGGTGCTGGAGCGCAGCTGGGACAAGACCACGATCAATCTGCCGTTCGGCCGCTACTCGATCGTGCTCGGAGCGCCGGTGTTCGTTCCTGCCACTGCGGACGAGGCTGAAATGGAACGCAAGCGCCAGGAGGTCACGGCCGCGCTTAACGCCGCGACCGCCGAGGCCTACCGCCTCGTGGATGGCTCGAAATGAGCGAGCGCTGGGCGCGCACTTTCCTGACGGCGTATCGTTTCGCAGGCGCTGCCGCCTATCCCCTGGTCGGGCCCTATGTCGCCTGGCGCACCTCCAGGGGCAAGGAGGACCGGATTCGCCGGCGCGAGCGCTATGGCATCGCCGGGCGCGAACGCCCCGAGGGGCCGGTGATCTGGATCCATGCGGCGAGCGTCGGCGAGACGATCGCCGTCGTGCCGCTGGTTGAGAGCATCCTCGACTACGGCGTCAACATCGTGCTGACGACGGGGACCGTCACCTCCGCTCAGGTTGCCGAGGAACGGCTCGGCGACCGCATCATCCACCAATACGTGCCGCTCGACCTCAAGCCGGCGGTCAGCCGCTTCCTCGACCATTGGCGGCCGGATCTGGCGATCATCGCCGAATCGGAGATCTGGCCGATGACCATCCTCGAGCTCGGCGCACGCCGCGTGCCGCAGGTGCTGGTCAATGGCAGGCTGTCGGACCGTTCGTACAAATCCTGGAAGAAGCGCGCCAACATCGCCGAGGCGCTGTTCGAGAATCTCGCCCATGTTGTCGCCCAGTCGGATGTCGACGGCGAGCGCTTCCTCTCGCTCGGCGCCCGGCCGGTCACCGTATCCGGCAATCTCAAGGTCGACACCACGCCGCCGCCGGCCGATGAAAGGGCGCTGTACACGTTGAAGCGCCAGATCGGCGCCCGCCCGACCTGGGCGGCGATCTCGACCCATGACGGCGAGGAGGTGGTCGCCGCCGAGGTTCACGCGATGCTGCACAAGCGGCACCACGGTCTTTTGACGATCATCGTGCCGCGCCATCCCGATCGCGCCGAAGCGCTTGCCGCGCAGATTTCCGGCATGGGCCTGAAACTCGCTCGGCGCAGCAAGGGCGACCGGATCATCGCCGATACGGACATTCTGCTCGGCGACACGATGGGCGAGATGGGGCTTTATCTCCGGCTGACAGAGATCGCCTTCGTTGGCCGTTCGCTCACCTCGGAGGGTGGCCAGAACCCGCTGGAGCCGGCCATGCTCGACACGGCGGTGCTGGCCGGCCGCAACGTCCAGAATTTTCGCGAGACCTATCAGCGCCTGCTCGACAGCGGCGGCGCCAAGCTGGTGCGCGACCGCGACATGCTGGCCGGCGCCGTCAATTTCCTGTTGACCAACGAGGTGGCTCGCCACGAGATGATGGCCGCCGGTGCGGCGACTGTCGAAGAGATGCGCGGCGCGCTGGCGCTCACCTTGAAGTCGCTCGAACCCTACATTCAGCCTTTGGTCGTCAAATCGCGCCTCAAGGGCGCCAACGGCCGTTAAGATGGCCAGCGAAGCGCCCCCCTTCTGGTGGGAAGAACCGGACTGGCGGGCGCTGGCGCTGGCGCCGCTGTCGGCTGTCTATGCGCTGGTTGCCGGCCGCCGCATGCGCTCAGCGGCGCGCGAGAAGATCGAGGCCCCGGTGCTTTGCGTCGGCAACTTCACCGTCGGCGGCACCGGCAAGACGCCGGTGGCGATCGCACTGGCCCGGCAAGCCAGGCGCATGCAGCTCAATCCAGGTTTCCTGTCGCGCGGCCATGGCGGCTCCTTCGCGCGGCCGCATGTCGTCGATCCGCATCATGACGCCGCCAAGCATGTCGGCGATGAGCCGCTGCTTTTGGCTAAGCACGCGCCGGTCGCAGTGACGCCGAACCGTGCCGCCGGCGCACGCCTCCTGCTGGAAAAGCATGGCTGTGATTTCCTGATCATGGATGACGGTTTCCAGAGCGCGCGCATCCACATCGACTATGCGCTGGTCGTCGTCGACGCACGCTACGGCGTCGGCAACGGCCGCGTCATTCCCGGCGGTCCGCTCAGGGCTGGCATCGTCGACCAACTGGTTTTCACCAGCGCGCTGCTGAAGATGGGCGAGGGCCTTGCTGCCGATGCCGTCGTTCGCCAGGCGGCGCGCGCAGGCCGGCCGATCTTCGAGGCGCATACGCGGCCAACCGGCAAGGCGGGGCTGGCCGGCAAGCGATATCTGGCCTTTGCCGGCATCGGCCATCCCGACAAATTCTTCGACACGGTCCGTCAGGCCGGCGGCGAGGTTGCGCTGGCCCGGTCGTTTCCTGACCATCATTTCTATGGCAAGGACGAACTGGCCGAACTGGCAACGACAGCGCGAGGTGCCGGACTTGGCCTCATCACCACCGCCAAGGACGCCGCCCGGCTGCGCCACGATGCCGCGTCGGCCGATTTCCTCGGACAGCTCGATGTGCTGGAGATCGACACCGTGTTCGATCCCGACCACGTGCCCGAACGCATCATCGACGAGACGCTGGATGCCTGGCGGCAGCGCAAGCTGCAGGGCTGATCTTGGAGCATTGCGTCGTTGGTAGAGCTGTTTGACGCTGGCGGGACAGCGCCCCCCTCTGTCCTGCCGGACATCTCCCCCACAAGGAGGGAGATCGGCCGTCACCCCGGCTTTCGCCAATCACCAACGTCGCAGGATGAGCATGGCGCTAAAGCTGCCGATCTCCCCCCAAGTGGGGGAGATGCCCGGCAGGGCAGAGGGGGGGCGCGAAGGATCGCTACTGAACGGCTTTGATGGCGCCGCCCTAACGTCGGCTGCGCAGTTCGGGATGTGCCTCGATCTCGCGGCGCAGCGAGGCCGCGGCACTCACATAGGGCTCCTGCCTGGCGACGCTCCAGTATTTGAGCTCATCGAGCGGGATGCTTTCGCCGGTGACCGCACAGCGCACGAAGGCGCCGGGGCTGGTCACCTGGAAGTCGCCGTCCAGGTAGCGGATACGGGCTTCCTTGCCGCCGGGGCCTTCAAAGCGATTCATCATGACATGGAGCCAAGGTTCATGACGATGTCATCGCCACAAAATGCCGGCAAGGTCAAGCTCCGAGCGAGGCAAGATTGGCTTCAGTCGGCTTCGTTTCGGACGGCAACCAGCCGAGCAGGCCGGCAAAGTGGATGCCCCGCATCCTACTGCTCGGCTGCGATGAAATCCTCGATCTTTTCCGCCGCCAGTCCGGCTTGGGCCGCGATGCGCCGGGCAAGCTCGGCTGCGGCGGCGCGCGGGCGCCCGATTGGCCGGTCGAGCCAGTAGGATATCGGGCTGAGGACGACGCGCTCGTCGGCGGCGATGATACGGCCTGACTTCAGTTGATCCTCGGTCATCGGCGGCCGCGCCAGCGCGATGCCGAGACCATGGGCGGCGGCGCCGAGCACCAGATTGTAGTCCTCGAAACGGCGGTCCTGCGGACGCGGGCGGTAATCGATGTCCTGTGCGGCAAACCAGGCACGCCAGGCCGAGGCGTCGGAATCGTTGATCAGCGGGAATTTGAGCAGCCGGGCAGGGTCGCCTCGGCCGATCTCGCGGGCGAGGTCCGGCGAGGCGACCGGAAACACATGTTCCTCGAACAGCTGCACCGAGACGCGGCCGGGGATGCGGCCGCGGCCGCAGCGGATCGACAGATCGATGCCCTCGTCGGCAAGGTCCGCCTGGCGGATATCGACGTCGAGCACGATGCGCAGCCTGGATGGATTGTTTTCCAGCGCCGCCATGCGCGGCATCAGCCACAGCCCGCTGACCGAGGGAATCGAGGTCAGCCGCACCACGGCGGTGCCGCGCGGCTCGATCCAGCGGTCCGAATTGCTAGATATCAGCGCGAAGGCCTCAGTGGTGCGCAGATGCAGGCGGTTGCCTTCGATCGTCAGCGAGACTCCTCGCGCGCCGCGATCGAACACTTTCAGCCCGAGCCAGTCCTCCAGCTTGGCGATCTGCCGGCTGACGGCGCCATGGGTGAGATTGAGCTTTTCGGCAGCGGCCGAAAAGCTGCCCGTCCGTGCCGCGGCGTCGAAGGCGCGCAGGGTTTCGAGCGGCAGCATCGCGTCTGAGCTGTGATCCATAGTCACAGCTGACCCTCGATTTGGTCGTTTGTCAACCGATCGGGAAAGGCGCTTTGTATGTTGAGAGCATGAAACGCGGGAATAATGAAATGAACGCTTGTACCGGCACGTTGAATACGACACTGCGGATCGACACCACGGCGGCCGTTGCGGTGGCGTTGACAGTGGTCGGCTGGGCCTCGGCCTTTCCGGCGATCCGTGCCGGCCTCGTCGCTTTCGGGCCGCTGGAACTTGGCGCGCTGCGCTTCGCCATCGCGGCGGTGCCGGCGGCGATCTTCCTCGCCGTCAAGCGGCCGGCGCTGCCCCGGCTCGATGAATTATGGCGCTTTGCCTTCGGCGGCGCCGTCTTCGTTGCGCTGTACACGGTAATGCTCAATTTCGGCGAGCTGACCGTTTCGGCGGGTGCCGCCGGCTTCATCATCAATGTCAGCCCGATCTTCACCGCGATCATGGCGATGGCGCTGCTTGGCGAACGCTTCTCGGGCCTGGCCTGGGCCGGCACATTGCTGTCCTTCGCCGGCATCGGCATCATCGCCCTGGGCGAGGGGCAAGGGTTGCATTTCAACAATGGCGCGCTGCTGGTCCTCGGCTCGGCACTGTGCTCGGCGGTCAACACCATCGTGCAAAAGCCGCTGTTTGCCAGCCATCATCCGCTGACCATTTCGGCCTCGAACATGCTGCTCGGCGCGCTCTGCCTGCTGCCCTTCCTGCCGAACGGCCTGGCGCAGGCGGCAGTTGCCGATACCGCCGGTCTCGGCGCCGTCGTCTTTCTCGGCATCGTGCCAAGCCTCATCGCCTACGCCGCCTGGGCGACAGCACTTTCCCGGCTGCCGGCGGCGCGCGCCTCGAACTTCCTTTATCTGGTTTCGCCGGTGGCGACGCTGATCGGCTTCTTCTGGCTGGGCGAGGTGCCGACGCTGCTCGGCATCATCGGTGGCGCGCTGGCGCTCGGCGGCGTCATCGTGGTGAATTTGAAGCGGTGAATCAGAGGGTTGGGGCTGTCTGTTGACTCGAAAAGAGCCGCTATGCAGCAGCTCTTTTCGGACCCCCACCCCGCTGCTTTGCAGCGACCCTGCCCACAAGGTGGGAGGGTAAGTTCCTTGCGAGGCGTCCACGGCTGGGCTCCCTACCTCCCCCTTGTGGGGAGGTCGGACCAAAGGTCCGGGTGGGGGCTGCGCCCTCCGAGCCCTTCACCGCCGCCCGAACAGTCTCTCAATGTCGGCGAGCCTGAGCTCGATATAGGTCGGGCGGCCGTGGTTGCAGGTGCCGGACCCGGGCGTCGCCTCCATCTGGCGCAGCAGCGCGTTCATCTCTTCCGGCTTGAGCAGGCGGCCGGAACGCACCGAGCCGTGGCAGGCCATGGTCGCGGCTATCCTGTCCAGCCGCTCTTTCAGAGTGTCGACGGTGTCGTTGTCGGCGATCTCGTCGGCAAGGTCGCGCACCAGCTGCTGGACATTGGTCTCGCCGAGCATCGACGGCGTCTCGCGCACCGCGACCGCACCCGGGCCGAAGCGTTCGACGGCGAGGCCGAAGCGGGCCAGTGTTTCGGAATGCAAGGCGAGCCGCTCTGCATCCTCTTCCGGCAGATCGACGATCTCGGGCAAAAGCAGCATCTGCGACGGCACGGCGCGCGCATGCAATGCGTTCTTCAGTGCCTCGTAGACCAGCCGCTCATGCGCCGCATGCTGGTCGACAATAACAAGCGAATCCCTGGTCTGCGCGACGATATAGTTCTCGTGCACCTGCGCGCGTGCGGCACCCAGCGCCATGCCGAGCAGCGTCTCCGCCGCTTCGTCTTGTCCGGCGCGCGCGTCGGCGCTGTGAAGCGAACCGGCATCGAACGCCGGCTGATCGTTTTCGCCGAAGCCGCCATTTGCAGATCCTGCATCCAGCGGCCGTTGCGGCGAGCGGGCCGGATCGAAACCGGCGAAGCCGGAGGCCCGGTAGGCCGCTTCGTAGCTGCGATGGCCGTTGGCCGGTCCTGGATGCGCATAGGATGCTGCGCCTGGCCGGAATGCCGCCATCATGCCGGCCGCCCCTGATGTGGCGGCACGGATGCCGGCAGTGGCCAGCGCCTCGCGAATGGCGCCGACGATCAGCCCGCGCACCAGCCCCGGATCGCGGAAGCGGACGTCGGCCTTGGCCGGGTGGACATTGACGTCGACGATGGCCGGATCGAGCGTCAGGAACAGCACCGTCACCGCATGGCGGTCGCGCGGCAGCACGTCGGAGAAGGCGCCGCGGATGGCGCCGGCAATCAGCTTGTCGCGCACCGGCCGGCCGTTGACATAGGCATATTGCTGCAGCGCGTTGGCGCGGCTGAACGACGGGATCGACACGTGGCCGGCAAGATGCACACCGTCGCGCATGGCGTCGATGGCGATCGCGTTGGCCGGAAAGTCGGCGCCCATCACTTGCGCGACGCGGCGCAGCCGGCCTTCCGGGCTGTCGTCGGTCGCCGGCAGTTCCAGCGTTGAGCGGTCGGAGCCGGCCAGCGTGAAGCGCACGGCCGGGAAAGCGATCGCGATACGCTTGATCACGTCGCTGGTCGCCGAGCTTTCGGCGCGCTCGCCCTTCATGAATTTCAGCCGCGCCGGCGTGGCGAAGAACAGGTCGCGCACCTCGACCGTGGTGCCGCGATTGGCGGCCGCCGGCTTGACGGCGGACACGCGGCCGCCCTCGATGCCGATCTCGGCGGCGCTGTCGCCGTTGGCGGTGCGCGAGCGGATCGACAGCCGCGCCACCGAGCCGATCGACGGCAGCGCTTCGCCGCGAAAGCCGAGCGAGCGGATGTCGTGAATGTCATCGGCGAGCTTCGAGGTGCAATGGCGTCCGATCGCCAGCGGCAGTTCCTGTTCAGGAATGCCCGAGCCGTCGTCGGTGACGCGGATCAGGTTCAGCCCACCGCCGGCGGTGACGATCTCTATTCTCCCAGCGCCGGCATCGAGTGCGTTCTCGACCAGTTCCTTGACCACGCTTGCCGGACGCTCGATGACTTCGCCGGCGGCGATCTGGTTGATCATCGTTTCGGAAAGCTGGCGAATGGGCATGGGGGTACTATACGCGGATTCGAGGGCGGTTGGAGGGCTGAAATGTATTGACCTCTAGCAAGGGCAGCCAACTATAACCGCTGCGCTCCGTCCCACCCCCCTCTGGCCTGCCACGATGTAGAGATAGGAGTATTGTTGAAGTGAATGGGCTTGCTCCCCAATTGACTTAATGGAAATGGTCGGGTGAAGGCCAAAATCAAATTGCCGTTGGAGGAGACATTTGGACGAAATCCTGGATTACTTAATGACAAAATTCGGTCGATGGATACAGCGTCGAAAGGGTAGAATTGCCAAAATAGCGTGGTTCACAATCTGGACGGTTATTTCGATATCGCTAACGGTTTTTATGATTTATCTCCTGTATATACGAAATCTGACCATATAGCTTTTCTATCGTCGGGCCGTTCTCAAGGAAATCCACGCAGCCGACCGCTCGTGCATTTCACGTCATCAGCCTGGGCAGTGCCGCTGCCAGCGCGTCGACGGCAAGGCGGACCTTCAGCGGCAAGTGAGGCGTCTGCAGCCAGAGCGCATAGGCGTCGTAAAGAAATCCCGGCTGTTCCGGCAACAGCACGACAAGTGCGCCGGCCTGAATGCGCTCACGCACCAGCCAGTATGGCAGCCAGGCGAGCCCCATGCCGGCTGCCGCAGCATCGGCGATCGCAGCGAGGTCGTCGAGCCGCAGCCGGCTGACCGGCATGACCTCCAGCGCACGCTGGCCATCACGCGGAAACAGCCACGGTTGAACGACACGGCCCGAACGGCGGTAGATGATGGTCTGGTGGCTGCCGAGATCCTCTACCCGCCGTGGCTGCCCGTGCATCTCGAGATAGGATGGCGACGTGCAGACGACCATGCGCTGGCGCGCGACGCGACGCGCCATCACGCCGGCCTGATCCTCCAGATTGCCGGTCCGGATGGCAAGATCGCAGCCATCCTCTGCAAGATCGGCGATGGGATCGCTGAAAGACAGGTCGAGTTCCAGAGCGGGATATCGCTGCGCAAGCTCCAGCAGGATCGGGGCAACGCAGCGCCGGCCGAAGTGTACGGGCATGATGACGCGCAGCTTTCCGCGTGGTTCGGAAAGTTGATCGGCCGCCAGTGCATCCGCAGCTTCGGCTTCAGCGAGTACCATCCGGCAGCGCTCATAGTAGGCGCGCCCGAAGTCGGTCAGGCTCTGGCGGCGTGTGGTCCGGTTGATGAGGCGCACGCCCAGACGCTCCTCGAGAAACCGGACATGCTTGCCGACCATCGGTCCGGACAGATCGAGAGCGGCAGCAGTCGCCGCGAACGAGCCAAGATCGACGGTTTTGACGAACACGGCCATGCTCGTAAGGCGATCCATATTCAAAACTTCCAGTTTCTACTGTCTTGCCCAAGCAAGCATTTATCTGCCGGATGGCCGATGGCATAGCGTATTCGGTTCAAATATTTTGGAGTTATGGCCGCATTTCATGAGCATGGTGGTCCCGAGGTTCTGCGCATCGAGAATCTCGATATTCCCGCGCTCGGTCGGGGCGAGATTCAGATCCGGGTCAAGGCATTGGGTCTCAACCGGGCCGAGGCGCTGCTGCGTTCGGGCACTTATATCCAGACGCCGCCGTTGCCTTCCGGTCTTGGCCTTGAGGCAGCGGGTGTCGTCGAAGCGGTCGGCGAAGCCGTGCACGGTTTTGCGCCAGGTGACGCCGTCAGCGTCGTGCCGCCATTATCGATGGCCCGCTGGCCCGCCTATGGTGAGATTGCTATATATCCCGCCCATCTCGTGGCCAAGCACCCGCCATCGCTTACCTGGGAAGAGGCGGCAGCCGTCTGGATGCAATATCTCACCGCCTATGGCGCACTGATCGACATTGCCAAGCTCAGCAGAGACGACTTCGTCGTCATTACCGCGGCATCGAGCAGTGTCGGACTTGCCGCGATACAGATTGCCAACATCGTTGGTGCGACCGCGATCGCGGTGACGCGGACATCTGCCAAGCGCGAGGCCCTGCTCAAGTTCGGGGCGGCCCATGTCGTCGCTTCAGCGGACGAAGATCTGGAAGCCCGGCTGAAGGAAATCGCCAGTCCGGACAACATCCGAGTGGTTTTCGACGCAGTCGGTGGCCCGATTTTCGAACCTCTGACGGCGGCGATGGCACGGGGTGGCATTCTCATCGAATATGGCGGCTTGAGCCCCGAGCCGACGCCGTTCCCGCTGTTCGCTGTGCTGGCCAAGACGCTGACGCTGCGCGGCTATCTCGTCCACGAGATCACTGGCGATCCGGTGAAGTTGGAAGCTGCCAAGGCGTTCATCCTCGACGGATTGATATCAGGTTCGCTAAAGCCGGCAATCGCCAAAACCTTTCCTTTCGAGCAGATCGTCGAAGCGCATCGCTTTCTCGAGTCGAACGAGCAATTCGGCAAGATCGTCGTGACGGTTGATTGAGCATTAATGGGAGCCTCACGCCTGCGCCGCCAGCCAGTCCCGCACCTTGCGGGCATTGTCGCTGAGCTCGCGGGTTCTCGACCAGATGACATGAAAGCCCTTGCCGGTCGTCATCGTGTGGCCGGTCGCACGCACCAGCAGTCCCGACGCCAGCAGGCGCTCGGCGAGGTGGCCCCAGCCGAGTGCGATGCCTTGGCCTTCCATGACCGCCTGGATCACCAGCGCATAATCGTTGATGCGCAAGCCGCGCCCGGCATCGGTGATGGTGACCCCGGCCGAGGCGAACCACTCGTCCCAGCTCGCGGCTTCGCGAAACGGCTCTTCGAGATGGATGAGCCGGTGCGATGGCAGATCCTCGACGCTCTCTGGCAGTCCGAACCGCGCCACATAGCTCGCGCCGGCAACCGGGAATATTTCCTCATCGGCGAGCGGCAGCGAATGATAGTCCGGCCATTCCCGGGGTTCGCCGCCGCGAACGCCGAGCGGGATGTCTTCGGCGATGATGTCGAGATCGCGGTCGGCGGTCTGGATGCGCAGGTCGATACCCGGCAGTTCGTCGCGGAACTGCTGCAGGCGTGGCATCATCCAGAACGAGGCGAAAGCGGTCGAGGCAGCGAGCGTCACATGGCCGCCGGTCGCCTGTAGGCGCAGATCCTCCGCCGACTTGCGGATGTGCGACAGGCCGAGCGAGACGTCGGCGTGGAAACGCTCGCCGGCTTCGGTAAGGCTGACCTGACGATGGCGGCGCTGGAAGAGTTTCGCGCCGAGCCGCTCTTCAAGCCCGCGGATAGCATAGGACACGGCAGCCTGCGTCATGCCGAGCTCCCGCCCGGCGGCGGTAAAGCTCGACAGCCGGCCGGCGGCCTCGAAAACGATCAGGCTGCCGGCCGAGGGCAGCAGATGGCGCAAGCTTCGCATAAGCTGAGCTTATACAAGTGATCAGGATTTTCCAGCGTCACAGCCATATTTCCTCTCGCTAGGCTGGTCGTCATTGGGAGGATAGAGTTGCCATGAACGCACCGGCCGCCGAAGTCACCGAACACGCCAACCGCCGAGGGGGCGGCCGCCTGGGCCGCAAGGCGCTGCGGGGAACTCCGATGGCGTCGTTTCCGACGCTGGTTCGCAACATACCCGCATACCAAATGGTCCCGGACGAGGCTGTCGAGCTGATCCACCAGGAGTCGCTGTCGATCCTCGAAGAGGTTGGCTGCGAGTTCCGCGACGACGAGGCCATAGCCCTGTGGCAGGCCGCCGGAGCCGATGTCTCTGAGACGCGCGTCCGCATTGACCGCGCGCTCTTGATGGAGCTGGTCTCGAAAGTCCCGCCGGAGTTCACGCTCAATGCGCGCAACCCCGAGCGCTCGGTCCGCGTCGGCGGCAAGAATTCCATCTTCGTGCCGATGTATGGCGCGCCTTACGTACGCGACCTCGACAACGTCAGGCGCTATGGCACGCTCGCCGACCTTCAGAATTTTCATAAGCTCGCTTACATGGCGCCGGCGCTGCATTCGTCGAGCTCGATCATCTGCGAGCCGATGGAAATTGCGGTGCCGAAGCGTCACCTCCACATCATCCATTCGGCGCTGAAGCATTCCGACAAGCCGTTCATGGGCATCGTGACATCCAGGGAACGCGCCGAAGACACGATGGCGATGGCGGGCATCGTGTTCGGCGAGGATTTTGTCCGCGACAACCCGGTGTTGGTCGCGATCACCAATTGCAACTCGCCACTGGTATGGGACGCCACCATGCTGGACGCGATGAAGGTCTATGCACGTCACAACCAGCCGTTGATCCTGGCGCCGTTCGCGCTGTGCGGCGCCTCGACTTCGGCCTCGGCGGTGGGAGCGGTCGCGCAGGTCAATGCCGAAGCGCTGGCGGGCGTCGCCTTCACGCAGCTGCTGCGTCCGGGTTCACCGCAGATCTACGGACAATTCATGGTCACGGTCGACATGAAGACCGGCGCGCCGATGGGTGGCACGCCCGAGGCCGCCCAGATGATGTATTTGATGGGAGCACTGGCGCGGAAATACCGGCTGCCATGGCGCACGTCGGGCTTCCATGTCGGGTCGAAACTCAACGACGCCCAGGCTGGCTACGAGGCGAACATGCTGATGCATGCCGCCATCCTTGCCGGCGCCAACTACATCTGGCACGCCGCCGGATGGCTCGAGGCCGGCCTGACCTGCGGCTATTCAAAATTCGCGACGGACTGCGAACAGCTTGTCGGCTGGTACAAATATGCCGGCGGCCTGCCGTTCGACGATTTCAAGGAAGCGATGGCGGCGATCCGCGAGGTCGGGCCGCAGGGCCATTTTCTCGGCACCCAGCACACGCTCGAGCATTTCCAGTCCGCCTTCTTCATGCCCAGCATCATGGACTTCAATTCCTACGAACAGTGGAAGGCTGAAGGGGCAAAGGACCACGACACGCGCGGCCGCGAGAAAGCGCGCAACATGCTCGCCGATTATGAGGAGCCGACGCTCGATGACGGCATCGCCGATGGTCTCAAAGATTTGATCGCGCTGCGCGAGGAGAAGCTGCCGGACAGCGTTAGTTAATCCACGGGCGAAAGACCCAAAGGCAACCATAAGGGAGGAAATAATGGCACTCTTCAGAAACAACGGTGATCGTGTCCCCAGCGTTATCGAGGCGATGGCTGAAGAAGCCCGCTCAGGCCGGATGGACCGGCGCGAGTTTCTGGCGCTGGCAAGCGCGTTCGGGGCATCGACTGCCCTTGCCTACGCCATGATCGGTCTTGCGGTGCCGGGACGGGCTTTGGCCGAAGAGCCCAAGAAAGGCGGAACGCTGCGCGTATCGATGTCGGTAAAGGCGCAGAAGGATCCGCGTACTTACGACTGGGTCGAACTTGCAAACATTTCGCGCTGCTGGCTCGAGCCGCTTGTCCGCTACACCCGCGAATTCACTTTCGAGCCGGTCCTGCTCGAGAGCTGGGACGTCAACGACGACGCCACCGAATACGTGCTGCATCTGCGCAAGGGCGTCACCTGGAACAATGGCGACGCCTTCAACGCCGACGACGTGGTCTACAATCTGACGCGCTGGTGCGAGAAGGATGCCGCTGGCAATTCGATGGCCGCCCGCGTCGGTGCGCTGATCGACGTCAAAACCGGCAAGGCCAGGGACGGGGCGATCACCAAGGTCGACGACAACACGGTCAAGCTGACGCTGAACGAACCTGATATCTCGCTGATCCCGAACTTCACCGACTATCCAGCGCTCGTCGTCCACCGCAAATTCGATGCCGATGGCGCCGATCCGCTCGCCAAGCCGATCGGCACCGGGCCTTTCGAGCTTGTGTCTTATTCGGTCGGCCAGAACGCGGTCGTCAAGCGTCGCGAGAATGGCAAATGGTGGGGCGGTGAAGCGCCGCTCGACAGCGTCGAATTCATCGACTACGGCACCGACTTCAACGCCTCGGTGAATGCATTCGAATCCGAGGAAATCGATGTCAATTTCGAGACGCCCGCCGACTTCATCGACATCCTCGACCAGATGGATCTGGTGAAATCGGAGGTCGCGACGGCAACCACGCTCGTTGCCCGCACCAACATCACGCACAAGCCTTATGATGACCAGCGGGTACGCAACGCCCTGCAGATGGCCGTCGACAACAATGCGGTGCTCGAACTTGGCTACGCCGGGCGCGGCACCCCAGGTGAAAACCACCATGTCAGCCCGATTCATCCGGAATATTTTCCGCTGCCCAAGAAGACACGCGATGCGGCCGGCGCCAAGAAGCTGATGGCCGAGGCCGGACAGGCCGATTTCGAGCATGAACTGATCACCGTCGAGGACGATTGGCAAAAGAACACCGGCGACGCGATTGCCGGCCAGCTGCGTGATGCCGGGATCAAGGTGAAGCGCACGGTGCTGCCGGGTTCGACCTTCTGGAACGACTGGACGAAATACCCCTATTCCATGACCATCTGGTATATGCGCCCACTCGGCGTTCAGGTGTTGGCGCTCGGCTATCGCACCGGCGAGGCCTGGAATGAAACGGCGTATTCGAATCCTGATTTCGACGCCAAGCTCAAGCAGGCCCTCTCACTCATCGACGTGGAGAAGCGCCGCGAGGTCATGAAGGACGTCGAGCAGATCCTGCAGGATTCGGGCGTCATCATTCAGCCGTTCTGGCAGAAGCTGTACAGCCACATGAACAAGAAGGTGAAGAACTACGCGGTCCACCAGACTTTCGAGATGGATCTTCAGAACGTCTGGCTGGACGCCTGAGTAAGCTCCCAAGGCTGGCAATGACCCGCCGGCACCCGTTGCAGAAAACAGGTGCCTGCGGACCGCAACCATTGAAATCAGTGAGTGCGTCAAACATGGCCGACGACGAGATCGTCCTTTCCGAGCTTTCCGACGACGAACTCGTGCAGCAGATGCACGATGACCTTTATGACGGGCTGAAGGAAGAGATC
>NZ_JBVVQT010000023.1:36998-99960 GCF_055811595.1 Mesorhizobium sp. WSM4814 | reverse complement strand
GCCGGACCTTGCATCGGCCGTCCGGCACGAGGTCACCTTCAACGGCGGCATGATGGGAGCCATGGTCATGCAGGAGATGGGCGGCAGCATGGGCGACACGCGCAAGCATTCCCCCGGCGCCGTTGGCGGCATGATGGGCAGCATGGGCGGCATGATGAACATGATGCACTCCGGCGGCATCTGGTTCATCAACGGCATCGCGGCGGAAGGGCACGTCATGGACCCGATGCTGACGCTTGCGCGGGACAAGAGCCATGCCATCGCGATGACCAACGCGACGGCCTGGCATCATCCGATCCACCTGCACGGCCATTCCTTCCGGGTGATCTCCCGGAACGGCAAGCCGAGCAAGCACCGCGAGTGGCAGGACACGGTGCTCATGTCTCCGCGCGAGCGGGTGGAGATCGCCCTCGTTGCCGACAATCCGGGCGACTGGATGCTCCATTGCCACATACTCGAACACCAGGCCGCCGGGATGATGGGCGTCTTCCGCGTCGCCTGACCAATCCCTCAAAAGGAGAACCGAAAATGCGTACTATCCTGAATGCCGTCGCCCTCGCTTCCTTCGTCTGGGCTGCCGTCCCGGCGCTCGCGGGCGAGAAGGACGTCACCCTCTACAAGAACCCGCAGTGCGGCTGCTGCGAAGGCTATGCCGAGTACCTGCGGGAGAACGGCTTCACCGTCACCAGCAAGGCCACCCACGACCTCGCCGAGATGAGCCGCGAGGCAGGCATCGCGGACGAATTCCAGGGCTGCCACCTGTCATTCGTGGACGGCTACGTCGTCAGCGGCCACGTCCCCGTCGGCACGGTCAAGAAGCTGCTCACGGAGCGGCCCGACATTAAGGGCGTGACGCTGCCCGGCATGCCAATGGGCTCGCCGGGAATGAGCGGCACCAAGGAAGCGCCGTTCGAGATGCTGGAGATCACCAAGTCTGGCAGCGTGGGCGGCGTATACGCGCGGGAATAGGCCTGCAACGAGACGCGGAAAAGGAGCCGACAATGATGGACGGCGGAATGATGGAAGGCATGGGCGGCATGATGCTGGGCATGGGTGTGGGCTGGCTCCTGCTCGCAGTTGCGCTCGTTCTCGCGGTCGCGACCTTGGTGAAGTACCTGTTCTTCAGCGGCCGCAAATGAGCAGGCAGGCTGTTATCCTCGGCTTCGCGGCGCTCTTGGGAGTTGCCGCCCTCGCCTTGATCTGGTCGTTCGGAGCAAGCGAGGCCGCGGCAATTGCGCGGGGACGGCAGCTCTATTCCGCGAACTGCGCCTCCTGCCACGGGGCCAGCCTCGAAGGCCAGCCTGACTGGAAGAGGCAGCTTCCCGCGGGACGCATGCCCGCCCCGCCGCACGATGCGTCCGGGCACACCTGGCACCACCCGGACGGGGTGCTGTTCCGGATCACCAAAAAGGGTCCAGCCGCCGTGGTGGGCAACGGGTACGCTAGCGACATGCCGGGATTCGAGGACATTTTGAGCGACGAGGAGATCCGCGCCGTTCTCGCCTTCATCAAGAGCACATGGCCGGAGCGGGAGCGCGCCTACCAGTCGGAGATGAGCCGCCGCGAGCAGGAGAAGACGCAGTGAAGACGATCCTGTCGGCGCTGATACTTGCCGTCGTTGTGGCCGTGGGCAACGCGCACGCGCAGGAACCGACAGTGATGCCGCTGCACGAAGAGCCGCAGCCCTTGCCCGAACTCATCCTCGCCGACGAGGCGGGAGAGCCGCAATCTCTCGAAGATTGGCGCGGCAAGATGGTGCTGCTCAACGTCTGGGCGACCTGGTGTGCGCCCTGCCGGGCCGAAATGCCCACGCTCAACCGCCTTCAGGGGCGGCTCGGCGGCGAGGGATTCGATGTCGTCGCCCTTTCGGTGGACCGAGCGGGAGCCGGCGCAGTCCGGAAGTTCTTCGACGAGATCGGGGTCAAACTCCCCGTCTTCATCGACCAGGACGGGACTGCGATCCGCGCGTTGGGACTGTTCGGCCTGCCAGCCACGCTTCTGATCGGCCCCGACGGAAACGAGCTCGCGCGGCTCGCCGGACCCGCCGAATGGGACACCCCCGAGATGGTTTCCTTCTTCGAAGGGATCATCGTACGAGAACTCGACCAAACCGGAGAACGGAGATGAACAGAAAAACACTTCTCGCCGCGATGGCCGTCACATCTGTCCTCGCGCTTCCCGCATTTGCCCATCATCCGGGCGCCGATCTCGACAGGCTTATGGGCAGCGAGGAGAAGTATTTCCAGGCGATCGATGCTCCCGCAGCGCCGGGATTCGATCTGGCCGACGACGAAGGCAATCCGGTCCGCCTCTCGGACTTCGCCGACAAGGTCGTTGTACTCAATTTCGTGTTCGCGAGTTGCACCGACGTCTGCCCGCTGCACTCCGACCTGATCGCCCGCGTCCAGGCGATGGTCAACGAAACGCCCATGAAGGACCTGGTGCAGTTCCTGACGGTGACGACAGACCCGAAGTCAGACACGCCCGAGGTCATGAAGGGATACGGCGAAGCGCACGGGCTCGACCCGCGCAACTGGACCTTCCTGACCACCCGCGAAGGGCAGGCGGAGGATGCGACGCGCAAGCTGTCCGAGCAATACAACGTCCGTTTCGATCCGCTCGAAGGCGGCCAGCAGATGCATGGCTTGGTGACGCACGTGATCGACCGCGGCGGGCGCTTCGCGGCCAAGTTCCACGGCCTCAGGTTCGATCCGCTGAACCTGGTCATGTACGTCAATGGGCTGACGAACAGCGTGAATCGGCCGTGATCAATTGACCTGATCCAGCACTACCGCCGGACGCCCTCCGAGGTTGTCCGGTTGGGGGAACAACACGGCAACAGCGCACGGATCGCTCATGAGCCGCCGCGCCAGCGCCGCTGGGAACAGGATTCCTGCGTTTCGACGCCGCCGCCGTCGATCTCAGCGATCAGGCCTGGCTCATTGCTTCGTGCTCGCCTCCCGGAACGCCGCCTCTCCGGCCTCCGACACCTCGGCCCACTTCTTGTCGGCTGCCGGATCTGCGGCGTAGCTGTCGTGCCAGTTCCACCATTTGTAGGCTGGGGTCTGGGGATAGCCCTCGGGCGAGTCCTCCCAGACCTCCTGCCGGCCCAGCGGCGTGATGTCGAGATAGTTCCAGGTGCCGCCCATCTGCTCGTCGCCGCGATTGTTGATGAAGTAGGTGCGGAACACGCGGTCGCCGTCGCGGATGAACACGTTGTGGCCGTGCCACTCGTCGACACCGAAATCGGCGTCGAAGCTGTCGGTGAGGGTGAACCATGGTATCTCCCAGCCCATCCGCGCCTTCAACCGCGCGATATCCGCCTGCGGCGCACGCGAGACGAAGACGAGGGTGGTGTCACGGGCGTTCAGATGGGCGAGGTGGGCGACCTGGTCGGCCACCATGGAGCAGCCGCGGCAGGCATGGTCGGGCCAGCCGAACACTCCCGGCTCGAAGAAGGCGCGGTAGACGATCAGCTGACGCCGACCGTCGAACAGGTCGAGCAGGCTCACCTTCCCGTCGGGCCCCTCGAACGCATAATTCTTCTCCACCGCCATCCACGGCATCCGCCGCCGCTCGGCGGCCAGCGCGTCACGGGCGCGGGTCTGGGCCTTTTCCTTCACGAGCAGCTGCGCGTGGGCCGCTTCCCACTCCTGCGGCGACACCACCGGTGGTGTGCGCATGGCAGTCTGTCCGCTTTTCCGTTCGCTCTTGGCTGCTGAAGTCATGGCTTCCTCCTGATCTGGGCGAATTCCCGCGTCGCTGAAGCACGGCTCATTCGCTGCTCATCGCTGGTTGTTGGGCCTAAAATAGTTTGGCACCGGAAAACGACCAGTGGGAGTAACAAGTGTGACGCTATTATCCCCTCGGGGCGTTGAACCGCGTGGCGTGGCGCGAAGGTGCTCCCGCCGCATGCCCCGGGGCGCTGGCGCCATTCAAAATTTTGAGGGCAGCGTTTCGAAGATTGGGCTCAAACTCAAATCAGACTGGCTGCCGCCAATTGCCGAGAACCTTGCTGCTTGAACTGGTCGGCGGGAACTAGCAAAGAGCGCCATAACGGGCATCCGACACTGAACGCAAGAGCGGACGTTGACTCTGTTCTCCGCTACATCAACCCCGCCAATCTACCGTCCACCGGGCTATGTCGAAGACGAACGGTGGAGATCGACTCGCGCCACGGCGTAGGCGTCAAGAGAGATGAATTGGTCATCCAACCGTCTTCCGGGACTTTCCATGAAGTTCGGATCGGCTGCCGCCCGCTCGAACTGGTCGGCAGCAAGAAGAGCAATGCGGGCGCTGTTCGGCGTATCCGAAAGCTGCACTGATTGCTTTTTGGCAGTAAGATTCGAGAGCCACAGCGTCGTGCGCCCGTCTTTTTCGGCCGCGATCGCCGCGATGCTGTCAGCTCCGGAAGTTGCCACGGACAGCAGGGTGGCCCCACTGAGTTTTGAGAGGCCTGCCATGACATGGAAAGCGGGATACACCATTCGGCCATCCTGTTCGTCAAACCACGGCTGCACGAAATCGGCCTTCCTGTAGACGTATCCGAACGGGCCGGTGAAGTCGCCGAATGCGACGGCCTCGATTCCCTCGTGCGCGCAGGCCGCGAAATATCCGACTGTCCAAGCCGCATTGAACAGGCCGCGCTGCCGAGGATCGATGCGGCTCAGACAGACGCGACCGTTCGCTTCATTCGGCGCAGTGGACTTGCCGTAGGGGTTCTCGCGGCAGCCTAGCTGACTGGGACCTATACGCAGGGGCAAGCGGTCGCCCATGAAAGCACGGGTAGAGCGGATCAGATGGGGGATAGCCTGAAGCGTCTCCATTACGGAGACATCATCTGCTGCATGCACGTTTGGACAGGTGGTGAAGGTTGCGTAGTCGAGCGCTCCGGTTGGCGGACGCTTGCGGTTTAGCTCGGTGAAGTATGCGGCCATGCCGCCGCCCAGCGGCACCCCGGGGAAAGCCCGGCGGGCGGCGGCGTAGTTTTGCTCGAAGGTGGGCATCGCCGGCCACGGTGCTCCCGGCTGCACCGACTTCATGTCCTGCGCCGGAAAGACGGAGACAGCTTCTGGATTGAGGCGAAGGCTTTGGACAGCATCCGCGAGAGGCGCCAATTCGCCGAAAGGATCGAGCGTGCCCTTGGTGATGATCTCAAGTACGACGCCAGCGCCGGTCAACTGTGCCAGGGCGGTGTAACCTTCAAGTTCATCCTGGCCGTGCCCGAACCGGAGATCGACTTGGCAGACCACCCACTGCGGAGCCAATGGTCGAATGAGCTCGGCGACTTCAAACGCGTGCTTCGCCTCGTCGGCAGCGACGCCGATGCCAATGCGGGGCACTCGACCGATGGCTCTGCCAATCGTCAGGTTGATGGATGGATCGGGGTTTTTGGAAGACCCGGCAGGGAGCGTTCCCAACAGCTGAAGTCGGACGGCCTGCGTGAATTTCTCGCCTTTCGGCAATCTGTAGGGCCACGGGCGACGCAGGGGACGGACATAGGTTTTGTAGGAGGCGTCGGACCAATTGCGCTGATCCTCCATCTCAAAGGCGTCACCTTCCATGGTGCATGTGGCCCAGATTCCAGGCACGATCTCGTGCGAAAGCGCGCGAATGTCGGTGAACGGACACCTAGGATCGATGGTGTCCGGAAAAAGCGAGAGTTTTTCGCGGCCGTCCTCGTGCAGCACCTTTACCGGCTTGCCGGCCAAACCCTCGATCGGATGCAGCACGACGAAGCCGGTTCTGTTGGTCAATACGTCAGTTTCGGGCTCTGCCTCCACCACAAACGACAGCGCACCGTCGCTCCCGCCTGCGATCCGCGCCTGGTAGACCAGCCGACCGCACGCACCCGCGCATGTTCCACGATAGGCGACGCTGAACGCATCCGGCTTTTCATCGATCTGAAGGTCATCGAGAACGGGCGTCTCGGTTCCCCAGTTCTCGTCCCGTACGAGAAATGAAATCGCGCGCAGAACCTCGACCCCGCCGATCCGCACATAGCGTATCGCCCCATTGTCAAACTCGACCGACAAGGGTCCCGCGCGCAGTGTCCGCAACTGCGGATCGGCCTGTTCGGTCCCACACAAGCGGATTGCTCGAGGTGCTGCCGTGGTCAAATCGCTCTCTCGGTCTTGGCGTCGAAAATCGAGGCCCGGTTCATGTTGATGTCGATCGGCAGTCTCTCGCCGGGACGACTGACGTCGTGCGCCTGCAGTTCCGCCATCACCGGCGCGCCGGCCAGGCGGAAGGTCGCATAGCTGCGCGAGCCGGTCGGCTGCAGCAGGTCGATCGTTGCGTCGTAGCGAAACGTGCCCTGCGCAGGTGTCGCAGCATGCGCGCGCGTCAGATGTTCTGGCCGCAGTCCAAGCAGCACCGCCTGTCCGTCAATGGCGCCATTCAGGCTCCGGCCGGGGGCGACCGGAAGCAGCGCCTCGGAGAGCCGGATGGCGGCAGCGCTGCCGTCCAACTTCAGCGTGCCCGGCAGGAAGCTCATCCGCGGCGAACCGAGAAAGCCAGCGACGAAGGTCGAGGCGGGGCGCTCGAACAGCTCGAGCGGCGCGCCCTGCTGCTCGATCATTCCGTCGCGCATCAGCACGATGCGGTCAGCCAGAGTCATCGCTTCGATCTGGTCATGGGTGACGTAGATCATCGTTGTCGCAATGTCCTGGTGAAGGCGCTTGATCTCGCCGCGCATCTCGTCGCGAAGCTGCGCGTCGAGGTTGGACAGCGGCTCGTCGAACAGGAAAATGCGCGGGCTGCGGACAATGGCGCGGCCGATGGCGACCCGCTGGCGCTGCCCGCCGGACAATTGGCGCGGAAAGCGCCCGAGCAGCGGGGTGATGCCAAGCATGCGCGCCGCCTCGGCGACGCGCGTCTCCACCTCCGATTTCGGCATTTTTCGCGCCTTTAGGCCGAAGCCAATGTTTTTCGCCACGTTCATGTGGGGATAAAGCGCATAGTCCTGGAACACCATCGCCACGTCACGGTCGCGCGGTCGGAAATCATTGACCACTTCGCCGCCGATCTCGATCGTGCCTTCCGAACTCTCCTCCAGCCCTGCAATGGTCCTCAGCAGCGTACTCTTGCCACAGCCGGACGGGCCGACCAGCACGGTGAACTCGCCGTCGCGAATGTCCAGGTCTATGCCGCGCACGGCATGGAAGGCGCCGTAGCGCTTGTGCAAGCCGGTGATCCTGACTTCGGCCATGCCGACCCTTTCTATCCGCGAACAGCGCCGAGCGTGAGCCCGCGCACGAGATGTCGTTGGGCAAGTACTCCCAGCGCGATCGACGGCACGAGGGAGACGATGGCCAGTGCTGCCGCCTCGCCATATTGCGCGCCCTGGAAACCGATGAAGGCGCGAAACACCGTTGGCAGCGTGAAAGCAGTGCGGCTGGTCAGAATCAGCGCGAAGAAGAACTCCGTCCAGCAGGCGATGAAGGCGAAGACCGCCGCCGCGACGATGCCTGGCGCGGCGAGCGGCACTGCGACGCGCCAGAACGCCTCCCACCGCGTGCAGCCGTCGACAAGGGCCGCCTCCTCCATCGATTTCGGCATGCCGCGGAAATAAGCGAACATCATCCATACCGACACCGGCAGCGTGAACACCGTATAGGCGATGATCAGGCCAATATGCGTGTCGTAGAGGCCAACGCCGCGGTAGATCAGGAACACCGGCAGCACGATGCCGATGGGCGGCAGGAAGCGCTGCGACAGCACCCAGAACGACAGATGCTGGCCGCCGGTGTTGTAGCGCGCCAGGCTGTAGGCCATCAGCGTGCCGAACAGGGCCGAGAGCACCGTTGCCGACAGCGAGATGATCAGGCTGTTGATCAGCCCGTCGAGGCCGCGATAGGCGAACAGCGCAGCTTCATAGTGGACAAGGGTGGGTGCGGTTGGGAACCAGACGGGCGGCACGGTGAGATAGTCGTCGCTCGGCTTGATCGAGGTGTTGAACATCCAGTAGAGCGGCCACAACACGAAGACCAGGAAGAAGCCGAGCAGCAGGATGCGGCCGACCGGTATCGACCGGCGTTTCGGGCGACGGACAGGCGCGACGGCCGCCATCAGACCGGCTCCGTCTTCAAAAGCCGTCGCACCAGCAGCATTACCACGAGCGCGGTGAAGATCAGGAACAACCAGCTTCCGGCGGTCGCCTGCGACAGATGGAATTGGGTGAAGCCGACCGTGTAGAGATAGTAGGAAGCGGTGTAGGTCCGCGTGCCTGGCCCGCCGCCGGTCATGATGAAAATAGTATCGAACATGCGGATTGCATCAAGCAGCCGAAAGGTCAACGCCAGCAGCATCATTGGCGCAAGATGCGGCAGGGTTATCGCCCAGAAGGCTTGCCAGGCATTGACCCCGTCGAGTTCCGCCGCCTCGTAAAGGTTCGGGGGAATGGCGGTAAGCCCGGCGAGCAGGATGACGAACATGAACGGTGTCCACTGCCAAACATCGGCGATAATCAGCGAAACATAGAGCCATGGCGATTCGGTCATCCAGCCGATCGTCACCTCCTGTCCCAGAAGTTGCGTCAAAATGTAGTTGGTCGGCCCGAAAGGCCGCTGCAGCAGCAGCGTCCAGGCCTGGCCCACGATGACCGGGCTGATGAACAGCGGCACGATCAGGATCGACATGATCACGCCGCGGCCCGGAAAGCTGCGAACCATGGTCAGCGCCACCAGAAGGCCGAGAACGAATTCGATAGCGACGCTGATCCCCGACAGCCACGCTGTCAGCAACAGCGACCAGCGCGCGACGGGATCGAACACCACGCGCTCGAAATTCTTCAATCCGACAAAGGCGTGGCCCGGCACCTGGAAATCATAATTGATGAAAGACACGACCAGCGAGAACAGCAGCGGATAGACCGACAGCGCCAGGATCAGCAGTACTGCGGGCGCCACCAGCAGCCATTTGAAGTGGCGGTCCGCCCATTGTGCGAAGCCCGACAGTCGTGGCGGGGCGCCAGCGGCCTTCAAGCGACTGATGGTTGCGGTATGCTGCATCGATGACATCCCAAAACCTGTCTGGCGGTTGCGACGAGGTGTTGCGGACCAAGCGCCCGCAACACCGATTTCGGTCAAGAATACCGGCCGGCGTCCCTGATGCAGGCCGAACTCAGAGGGTGACCGCCATGCCGAGCTTCTCCACCGTGTTGTCGGCAGTAGCGCCCGGCAGTTTCAGGAACTCGGTGTAGAATGCCTTCTGCGAATCCACGCCGAGCCGGTCGGTCGTCTCATTCCACTCGGCCGCCGCTGTTTCTAGCGACGCCTTCGGATCCGCACCGGCCCACACAGCTGTGCACATGCGGTCGATGCTCAGGAAATAGTCCTGCGCGCCTGGCATGATCGGGTCGAGGAGGCCGACATTGGCCGAGTTGTTAAGATTGCTCAGATACTCCTTGGCGCTCGGGAACAGCGCGCCGTAAAGCTCGGATTTGAAGTGGGAGATGCGGTAGGGATCGCGCAGGGCGTAGGGCAGCATGCAGCGCGCAAGCGAGACGGGTGGCGAGCAGGCCCATTGCATGAAAAGATAGGCCGCTTCGTGGTTCGCCGAATCCGCCGACAGCGCCTTGTTGTAGCCGGTCGCATGTTCAGGATTGCCGGGCACGACCGCGTAGCCGACCTTGCCGGCGATCTGCGATTGCGGGATGAAGTTGATTGCGGTGGCCGACTGCGAATAGTTCGCGGCCATGCGGCCAGACGGCGGCCAGGAGTAGATCATCGCTACCTTGCCGGTCAGGAACGCCGCCCACAGCGAGACGGCGTCGAGTTCATTGTTGCCGGGAATCGACGCCGCATTGGCTGCAATCATGTTCCGCAGCGTCTTCACGCCGGCATCCGAAACCAAGCCGGCCTTCATGTCGTCGCCGAACAGTTTTCCACCGTTGGCGCGGTACTGCTGCAGAAAGTCGAACTGGTTGCCGGGACTGCCCGCCTTGCGGAAATGGCCAGCGCCATAAACGTTCGGCGCCATCTGGTCGGTGATGAACTGGGCGATCTGGGCATATTCCTCCCAGGTCTTCGGCGGCGCCAGCTTGGCGTTGAACTTGGCCTGGTAGGCCTCCACCATCTTCGGATCCTCGAAGATGTCCTTGCGGTAGTAGAGAGCGAACATGTCGCCGTCGTCGAAGAAGCCCCAGATCTTGCCCTTGTAGGTCGGCAGCGCCTTGTAGAGCGGATGATAGTCCTCGAGGTCGGCCGGGTTCATGTATTTGGCGATGTAATCGTCGAGAGGTGCGATGACGCCGCCATCGGCCAGCGACGGCGTCCAGGCTGGCGAGATGTCGAGGACGTCATAGGCGCCTGAGCCGGCAATGTGCTCGGCAACGGCCTTGGAGTACTGGTCCGGGTTCGACAGTTCGACCACGTTCGACTTCATGCCCGTAAGCTGCTCCCACATCGGTCCACTGAAATTGCGCGGGTCGAGAGCCTGCAGGCCTGCCTCGTAGGTCATGTTCAGCGTGACGCCCGAATGCGCTTTGGCCGCCTCGACGGCGCGGAAGGCGGAACCATCCGCCGGGCCTTCCATCGACGCCTTCATGGCCGCCGCCTGCGCCTGGCCGAGCGGTGAAGCGGCGTCTGCCAGTTCGAGCTTCTGCTGCGCCAGCGCCCAATCCGTCATCATGGCGAGGATCGGTCCGGACGCCGCCAGCATGCCGGTCATCTGGCCGAAGCGGGTTATGAAAGTTCGGCGGGTGGTTTCGCCGCGCATAAAGGCGTCGACCTCTGCTTCGAGGCCTGCCTGAAAGTCACGTTTTTCATGATCGTTCATAGTACTTGGTCCTCCCATTTTCGTTTGCCTTCACTCGTCCGCGGGCGCGGCGGTCGAGCATTCCTCTCGTGAAGCCGCCGCGAAGGCGCGGCGGCGCGCCGAATGCTCGTACTCCTATGTCCCGAAGCGGGCGGCGAAACCGGCCAGCCGATTCTTCCATGCCTCGCTTGAAAGCACCTCGCGATTGACCACGCCGCGCGGCTCGCGGCCGTGCTGCACCTCGATGACCGCTTTGACGTCCGCAGCACCGTTTCCGGCAAAACACTGGTCGGTCCAGCAGAGCGCGTGCGGCGTCAGGATAACGTTGTCGAGCTTGAGGATCGGGTCGTCGGCATCCGGCGGCTCCTGCTCCAGCACATCGAGCCCCGCGCCGGCGATGCGGCCCTCCTGCAGCACTTTCGTCAGCGCCACCTGGTCGACGATCGGACCGCGCGCGGTGTTGATCAGGTAAGCCGTCCGCTTCATCAGCGCGAGCCGCTCGGCATTGACGATGTGGTGGGTCTGAGGCGTTAGCGGACAGCTCACCGACAGCACATCGGCGCGGCGGAACACATCCTCCAGCCCGACCAGTTCGATGCCCAGTTCGGCAGCGACCTTGCTGTCGGCGAATGGATCATGGGCGACGAATTTCATGTCGAAGGGCTTGGCCAAGCGAAAGACCTCGGCGCCTATATTGCCGATGCCGAGCGAGCCCAACGTACGCCCGACGAGACCAACGCCCATATGTTCCGAACGCTGATTGAACCCGGCAGGCCCCTTGCGGGTCAGCGCGTCCTTGGTGAGCAGCTTGCCGGTCAGTGCCAACATGAAGGTGATGACGGATACGGCGACCGGCCGCCGCACCCCATCGGGCGTGATGACCAGGGCGATGCCGGCGGCGGTGCAGGCCTCGACGTCGACGGTATCGTAGCCGACTCCGAAACGGGCAACGACGGCCAGTCGGCCGCTCTTCGGGACACTGGTCGCATCGAAGCGATGGGTGAGCAGGATCAGTGCATCGAAGTCCTCAAGCTGATCGCCGCGCAGCGGATTGTTCGGCTCCAGGAACGCCATCTCGATGCCGGGCGCATTGCGCAACGGCTCCAGGTCGAAGTCGGGATAGGTCGGCGCGCCGTCCGGCTTGCGAAAATCACCGGAGAGCGCCACCCTGAACATTGCGTTGGCCATCGTCTCCTCCGCCTCACTCGCACCCGGCCCGGATCTTTGAGACCGCGTCGGCCATCGCATCGTGCAGGACCCAGACGTCACCCGAATAACAGATGAAATCGAAGCCTTGCGCGTAGAAATCGTGACCCTGCTGGACGCTGGGTACCAGGCGTCCCAGCGATTTGTTGTGCGTCTTGGCGGCGGCAACGATCTTGTCCATCGCCGCGGTGAAGGTGGGATGGGCGAAGTCGCCGGGAACGCCGAGTGAGACCGACAGATCGAAATGTCCGACCCACAGACAGTCGACCTCGTCCAGTCCCGCGATGCCGTCGATGTTCTTGACGCCGTCGGCGGTCTCGATCAGGCAGATGAACACCGAGCGCTGGTTGGCCGTTTCGAATTTATCTGTGACCGAGCCCGGACGGTAACGGTCATGCGCGATCTGTAGCGCTACGCCGCGAGCGCCAGCAGGATGATACTTCATCGAGTTGATGATGTGCTGCGCCTGTTCGACCGTACTCACCATCGGCGCGATCAGCCCTTCAGCCCCCATGTCCATGGCGCGGGCGAGGAAATGATAGTCCTGCGACGGCACACGCACCATGACCGGCAGGTCGGCTGCCTCGAAATAGCGGATCGCGCTCTTCACCGTTTCCAGGCTGAAGCCCGAATGCTCCATATCGAAGAAGACGAAATCGCAGCCGGCGGATTTCAGAATGTGCCCGATTCCCGGCGTCGCGAATTCGGCGACGAGCGTGCCGAGCTTGACCCGTCGGTGCGCAGCCAACCCCTTGAGACTAGACTCTAACATGCGCTTCCCTCCCCTTCGCCCCGAAGGGCGCAATCCAATTATGCTTTGTTCAAGGCGTTGCCTCGAGAACGAGGTCGCAGATCGTCACCAATTTGGTGTTAACGAGCGGCGCGCTTTGCGTGTTGAATTCATCGAAATGCGCCGTCCGGCAGTGTTCATCGAAAGCGGCCTCGCTGTCATAAATCTCGTAGAGCACGAGCCGGTCCGGTTCGCCGCGCGCCTCCGTCACGTCAAAGCGGCGGCAGCCGACCTCGTTGCGTACCGACGCGGTCGCATTGGCGTCAACGAGCTTTCGGAAGCTGTCTCGGGCGCCCGGCTTGAGGCGGAAATCGACCCAGACGACGAAGCTGGTCATCACATGGGCCTCGCGATTTCCAGATACCGCCTCGACACATATTCCAGATGCCTGCGCATCGCCGCTTCGGACCCGTCCGGATCGCGCGCGGCGATCGCCTCGAAAATCTTTCGGTGGGCCTCGTAGGCCTTGCGGTCTTCACCTTCGGCCAAAGTCGTCCGCCGCTGTTCGAGCAGCCATTCGGCCAACGCCGCATGGACAGCTGTGAAGATCCGATTGCGGGTGATCACCGCCAGCACGTAATGGAAGTCCACGTCAGTGCGTTCGAAGCGCGTGAGGTCGCCGATCGACTGCCGGTTCATCTCTAGCGCCGCCTTGAGGCTTTCAATGTCCTCTGGCGTGGCATTCACAGCGGCGTTGCGGGCAAGCCCGACCTCGAAAAACAAACGTGCGCTCTGGAAGTCCTGAACCCCGCCCGGGGCCGAAATCATGTGTCGCGCCGGGCCTGAGAGGGCGTCGAGTACGAATTGGGGTGTGGGGCGGGTGACGCGGGCACGCTCACCGGACCTCACCTCGACAAGGCCCATCTTGCTCAGATGCAGCAGCGCCTCACGGATTGAGGGGCGCCCGACCCCGAATTGCCGCATGAGTTCCCGTTCCGACGGCAGCCGCTCGGCTTCGGCCAGTTCTCCCTTGCGGATCATCCGCTCGAGGTGTTCTGCAACCTCGTCCGAAAGCTTCCGCTGCTTGATCTGAACACCAATCACTTGGCATACCTTTGATACCAACACGCTATTGCCATGTTGCCCCCGTGTCAAACACAACTCAAATCGACAGACGCCCGTCTTCAAGCGCAAAACAAGCGAGCGAGGCTTTGGCTCTTTTTCTACAAGCAACTTGCTCACTAGCTGAGCGATCAGCCAACGCTGTCAGTTCGCGTCAGGATCATTTCGGATCGAACGAGATTGATCGGCAGCGGACGTCGACAATTCCGGTCGGTGGCATCGCAAACCTTGCGGACTAGCCGAAACACCCCTCCACTTCGTCATCCCGGGCGGCGCAAGGAGCGAGGCGACGCGGCGCAGCCCTGGGATCCATCATGCCGTTATCTCAGCCGAAGAATCCAGCAGACCAGAACCGAACGCTACCACCCCATGAAAAAGCTCGAACCACTCTGGATTGGACGGTCCGTTGCGGAAGAATATATGGACAGCCCTGTTCCAGCCGCCGCCGACTCGATTTGCAAATCGGCGCAAAAGCTCCCAATCTGGTCCCCGCCGCAGCAATGCTTGATACTTGTTAGACGGCGAAACAATGGGAGGAAACTCGCACATGAAAAAGACCTGTGTCCGTCTGGCGGCAACGGCAGTAATGCTCGTCTGTGCCGCCAGCTCGGCTTACGCCGACAGCCTCACCCTCTATTGCGCCGCCGACGAGGCCTGGTGCCAGCAAATCAAGACCAGCTTCGAGGAAAAGACCGGCATCACCGTCGACATGACCCGCAAGAGCTCAGGCGAGACATATGCCCAGGTGCGCGCCGAGGCCGGAAACCCAAAGGGCGACGTCTGGTGGGGCGGCACCGGCGATCCTCATCTCCAGGCCGCCGAGGAAGGACTGACCGAGGAATATATGTCCCCGATGCGCGGCGAACTGCACGACTGGGCGATCAAGCAGGCGGAAGCCGCCAATAACAAGACGATTGGCGTTTACTCCGGTGCGCTCGGCTTCGGCTACAACAAGGATCTGTTGGCCAAGAGCACCCTGCCGGAGCCGAAATGCTGGGCCGATCTGACCAAGCCGGAATACAAGGGCCACATCCAGATGGCCAACCCGAACTCATCGGGCACCGCCTATACAATGCTCGCGACGGTGGTTCAGCTGATGGGCGAGGACAAGGGTTTTGAGTACCTGAAGGCGCTCCACGCCAACATCAACCAGTACACCAAGTCCGGCTCCGCTCCGATCAAGGCCGCGGGTCTCGGCGAAACGACCCTCGGCATCGTTTTCATGCATGATGCGGTGGCGCAGACGGCAGCCGGCTTCCCGATCGTCACGGTGGCGCCTTGCGAAGGCACCGGCTATGAGATCGGCTCGATGTCGCTGATCAAGGGCGCCCGTAACCCGGAAGCAGCAAAACAGTTCTACGACTGGGCGCTGACCGCCGAGATGCAGTCGAAGGCCAAGGACGCGAAGTCGTTCCAATTGCCGTCGAACAAGAATGCCACCGCGTCCGAATTGTCGCCCGACCTGTCGACCATCAAGCTCATCGACTACGATTTCAAGAAGTATGGATCGAGCGCCGAGCGCAAGCGCCTGCTGCAGAAGTGGGATACGGAGGTTTCGACCCTGCCGCAGTGATCATGCGCGTCCGCACTGCTACGAGCGCGCTTCACCCGACCGTCGTCCTGTGGACGGCGGTCGGCTTGCTCGGCTATGCGCTGCTGCCTTGGTACGGGCTGGACAGCAATCTCTTCACGCTGTCCTGGCTGTTGGACGGCTATCCGCTTGACGATGACGTCGCGCCGGCGCTTTTCCTTGTGCTGCAAGGCGACAAACTCTGGCTCGCACCCCTCGGCCCGCTGCTTCTCGCGCCGCTCATGCTATGGGGGCGGCGCAAGTCCGACCCTTTCTTTGGCTATTTGCTGATCGCCGTCGGCGCGACCGGCGGCGCCTATTTCCTGCTTCAAGGCTTCGGCATTGGCCTGCGTGGCTTCCAGTGGCAATGGCTGAACTCGCTCTTTGGCGAGCTTGACGACCGCCAGTTTGGCATGGGCTGGGGCGCACTGCTGGTAGGCTGCGCGTTCTTGTTCCTGTTCACCCTCGGGCTTGCGGCGCGCGGCGCGGTGGCCGGCGACGAATTCGTCGCCGGCTCGATCGGCTTCGTTGTCGCCGTGGTCGCCATCTTCATCTTCATGCCGATCGGTCAAATGCTGGGGAGCGCGCTGCTCACGCAGGAGGGCGACTATTCGCTTCCCGTCTTTCTCGCGAAACTCTCCAGCGACCGGCTCTGGAGCCTCGGCTGCCTCACCAGTGGCCCGCGCTGCGGCGTCGCCTGGAATTCGCTCCTTCTCGCCGTGCTCGTCGGCGTGACGACCACCGCGCTCGGCCTTGTCTTTGCCTTGGTGGTGACCCGCACCGGCTTTCGCTACGGCGCACTGTTGCGCGCGCTGACCGTGCTGCCGATCATCACACCACCCTTCGTCATCGGCCTCGCCATCATCCTTCTGTTCGGCCTCTCGGGCGCCATCAATCTGGGTTTCGCCGAGCTGATCGGCGCCCAACCGACGCGATGGGTCTACGGCCTGCCTGGCCTGCTGATCGCCCAGGTGCTCGCTTTCACCCCGATCGCTTTTCTGGTGATGATCGGTGTGGTCGAGGGTGTGAGCCCATCCATGGAGGAGGCAGCGCAGACCCTGCGCGCCAATCGCTGGCAGACATTCATCACCGTCTCCCTGCCGTTGATGCGGCCGGGTCTGGCCAATGCCTTTCTGCTCGGCTTTATCGAGAGCATGGCTGATTTCGGCAATCCGCTGGTGCTCGGCGGCAATTTCGATGTGCTGTCCACCGAGATCTTCTTCGCCATCGTCGGCGCGCAATACGACCAGGCGCAGGCGGCGATCCTCGCGCTCGTGCTCCTGTTCTTCACGCTCGGGGCATTCTACGCCCAGCGATTCTGGCTTGGGAAGAAGTCTTACACGACCGTCTCCGGCAAAGGCGACGCCGGCGTTCACTCGCATCTGCCGGCAAAATTGCGCAACGTCGTCTTCGCGGTCGCCGCCGTCTGGACGCTGTTTACCTTGCTGATTTACGTCACGATCTTCTACGGCAGCTTCGTCAAGCTGTGGGGGGTGGATTTCTCTCTGACTTTTGAACACTACGTGACGGCGTTCTCCATCGGCTGGAACGAGTTCGGCATCCACTGGCGCGGGTCGGCCTGGAGTTCGTTCTGGACGACCATGGAAATAGCGTTGATCTCCGCGCCGTTGACCGCGGCTATCGGGCTGTTGACCGCCTATTTGCTGGTCCGCCAGGACTTTGCCGGCAAGGACACCTTCGAATTCGCAACGATGCTGTCCTTCGCCATTCCCGGCACTGTGATCGGCGTGTCCTATGTGATTGCGTTCAATGTGCCGCCGATCGAGCTCACCGGCACCGGCATTATCCTGGTGCTCTCCTTCATCTTCCGCAACATGCCGGTTGGGGTCCGCGCCGGTGTCGCGTCGATGTCGCAGATCGACCGCAGCCTCGACGAGTCGTCCCTCACTCTGGGAGCCAACTCCTGGCAGACCTTCCGCAAAGTGGTGCTGCCGCTGCTGCGGCCGGCCATCCTTGCCGCGCTGGTCTATTCCTTCGTTCGCGCCATGACCGCCATCAGCGCCATCATCTTCTTGGTCAGCGCCCAGTATGACATGTCGACCAGCTATATCGTCGGCCGCGTCGAGAATAACGAATATGGCGTCGCCATCGCTTATTCCGCCGTCCTTATCGGCGTCATGCTGGCGGTGATCGGTCTGATGCAGCTTGCCGTTGGCAGCCGCATGATCGGCCGGCGCGGTCTCGACGGCGATCTGGCGCAGTCGCGCACCAATGTCAGCCAGGCGGTCGTGGCGCGTCCACAGCCGGCGATCTCGGGAGGCGGATGAATGGCCGAAATTCGCGGCAATGCCGCCTCAGTAGAATTCAGGAATGTCACCAAGATCTACGGCAAGAGCAAGGCGCCCGCCGTCAACGACATCTCGCTGTTCATCGAGGCCGGGAAGCTGGTCACCCTGCTTGGACCGTCGGGCTGCGGCAAGACGACCACCTTGCGCATGATAGCCGGACTGGAAATGGTAACGAGCGGCCAGATCCTGATCGGGGGCGCCGACGTCACCCGGCTGCCGGCCACTGATCGTGATGTCTCCATGGTGTTTCAATCCTACGCGCTTTTCCCGCACATGACCGTGACCCAGAACGTCGAATACGGCCTGGGCTTTTCCGGATTCGACAGGAAGGAGACGGCCGAGAGGGCCAGAGCCGGGCTTGAACTGGTCGGCCTCTCCAATTTCGGCGACCGCCTGCCGAGCCAGCTTTCGGGCGGACAGCAACAGCGTGTCGCGGTGGCGCGGGCGTTGGTTCTGGAGCCGCAGGTGCTGCTCTTCGACGAGCCTTTGTCGAACCTGGATGCCAAGCTCCGCCGGCGCGTGCGCGAGGAAATCCGCGAGATCCAGCAGAAACTCGGCCTGACCGTCGTCTACGTCACCCACGACCAGGAGGAAGCGCTCGCCGTCTCCGATCGCATCATCGTCATGAACAATGCGGTGATTGCCCAAGACGGCACGCCACGCGACCTCTACGAGCAGCCCGCGAATGCTTTCGTGGCCGACTTCATCGGCGAAGCCAACATGTTCCAATGCGAGGTCGTGTCGGTCGAGGGCGACAGCGCCACTGTGCATCTGGGACCTGCCGTGCTGAAGCTGCCGGCTCGCGGCCGCAAACCGGGGCCGGCCAAGCTGGCGGCGCGACCGAGCCGCCTCGAGATTGGCGAGCCGAATGCGCCAGGCGCCTTGCCTGGCACGCTTGAAAAAGTGACCTATGTCGGCAGCCACCTCGAGTTCGTAATTGCCACGCAATTCGGCGAAGTCTTCGTGGTCTCGCCGGATGTCGATACCGCGTTTCGAGCGGGGCAGCCGGTGAGCATCGGCTTTCCCGAACGCGGACCCGTGCTGATCACAGACTGAACGCCTCTTTGCAGAGCGCGTGGACCTTGTCGAACACGCCCTTGCCGCCCGCGATGACCAGTGTTCCTTCCTCGAGAACCGTTTTCGGGTCGGGCGTGACGACCGACCCGCCGGCCTCTTCGACCAGAAGCATGCCGGCGAGGCAGTCCCAAGCATTCATATGCTCCTCGACATAGGCGAGCAGCCTGCCCGAGGCGACGTAGGCAAGCATAAGCGCACCGGATGCATTGCGGAAAAACACGCCGCCCTCCTGAAGCAGGAGATCGATCAGCTTGGCGACGGTGCGCGCTTCACGACGATTGGAGAAGCCGGTTCCGACCGAGCCTTGCGTCAGGCTCTTCGTCGGGCTTGTCTTGATGGGCCGGCCGTTGAGGAAAGCGCCACCGCCGCGGCGTCCATAAAATGTCTCGCCGGTAGAGGGTTCATGGATAACGCCCACGACCGCCACACCCTCCTTGACGCAGGCGATGACGACGGTCCAGGCCGGGATGCCGCGCAGAAAATTGGCAGTGCCGTCGATTGGATCTATCACCCATGTGTAACCCGATCCGCCGGCGAGTGCGGCGTGTTCCTCTCCGATAACACCGTCTTCAGGATATTGCGCCGCAAGCTCCCGGCGGATGAACGTCTCGACATTCCGGTCGGCCTCGGAGACCAGGTCCTGATGACCCTTGCTCTCGATTGTGAGTGTCTCCAGTTGTCGGAAATATTGCAGGCCGAGTTCGCCGCCGCGCCGCGCCAGCGCAGTCGCAAACAGCATCCGATCGTTATCGTCACCATTCACGCAGTGAATTCCGTCATTGTTTCTGCTTTCCATTCGTTCTCTGGCTCTTTGTATTCAAGGCCCAGTTATGCAGCGAAAGGTTGAGGTTAACGCTCGGCGACAGGTTGCCATTCGTGGATGATCTTGAAACCCGGCAAATCGAAAGCGAAGAAATGACCTTGGAAAGGTTGATCCCGACTGCGCGAAATTGGCGCATTCAGCAGCTTGCAAAGCAGGAGCGTGCCCACGCCGCCATGCGAGACGAAAGCAATGTCGCCGTCGTGATGGGTCGCAAGAATGCGAAACACGGCCCGCGCGACGCGATCCTGGGCATCGAGCGCGCGCTCCCATCCGCAAACGCTCTCATGTGGATTGGCGAAGAAGGCGTCAGCAACTCGTTCGAAATCGACGGGTGGAAGGAAACCGGTCGCGGAGCGGTCGTTCTCGCCAAGGTGCTCATCCACTTGGACGGGCAAACCAAATCCCGCCGCCAGCAGGCCAGCCGCTTCAATAGCCTTGGCCTCGGAGCTCGACCAGATGGACGTCAGGCCGGACAGCACCGCACAGCCCACGAAAGCCCTCATCCGGGTGACGCCGCGGTCCGAAAGCCGCCAAGCTGGAACTGGCGTGGCGGGATCAACGGAAACTTCCGGATGAGTGATAAAGAAGGCCGTCGGCATGCCGTTGCGCTCCGATAAAATCCTTCCGACGCCTAACAGAGCTGATCAAGCGCAGGAAGTATCAACACACACCAACCACATCATTGCACGGGCACTTTTCACAGCCTCAATGGATATCAGAAACAGGAACGTCTGTATCGCGCTGCCATGAGCGGACCTCCGGCCATCATAACCGCTACATTGTCTCCAAACTCGTCGCAGTTCATTCCGCGCACCGGTCTGCGATTGGCGTAGCGCCCGATCAAGGCGCCGAAATAGGGGGGCAAGGATTCGTAGTCGGCGAGTTCCTTGAAGCCGAGCACGACGTTGTCGAGCTTGCCCCAGCGGTCGGGCACATTGATCGCGGTGATTATACCCGCCATAGCGATGAACTTGATGGACGCGCCTCTGTCGTTGATGAGCGTGTAGAGATCGACGGCTTTGCCGTCCTGCGTGTTTCAGAATGGGGACTTGTCCACAGAGCCGATGCCGACGATCCCTCCTACCCGGGCTTGTAACAAAGTCGATCGAGCACGTCTCGAAGCGCAGTTGCGGCTTGGTCACGCTCGTCAGCAGACATCAGCTCGGGCTCAGCTTCCAGTCTGAGATGCGGCAGTTCGGTTCGAACGGCGCGACGGGCAGCGACAAGATTGGCCTTCACATCGATGACGCGATAAGTGGCGACCGGATAGGCGATCCCTTTGACGTGGATGCGCCCCAGTTCGTCGCAGTCAATCGTGTCCTTCACTTGCGCAAACGTCTCATAAGAAATGAGCACGGTCCCTGGCTGCGCCTCCTGCTCAAGACGTGAGGCGAGATTCACGGCGCCGCCGATTATCGTGTAGTCCATCCGGTCCTCGCTGCCGAAGTTGCCGACAGTGCAGTAGTCGGTGTGGATGCCGATGCGGCAGCGCAGTGGTGTTTCAATTCCAATGTCGCGCCAGACTTCGGCAAGTTCGCTCATCCGCTTCTGCATGGCGAGAGCCATCTGCACACCGGCGAGCGCGTCCTCCTTGACGCCGCGAGTTTCCGGATCGCCGAAAAACATCAGAATCGCGTCGCCGACATACTTGTCGATCGTCGCGCCATGATCCGAAGCAATTTTCGACATTTCCGTCAGATAGTGATTGAGGAGCTGGGTGAGGTCCTCCGACTCCATCTTGTCGGTGGTCTCGGTAAAGCCGGCGATATCCGAGAAGCATATTGTCAGCTTCTTCCGCTGGCTGGCGATCCTGACCTCCTGACGGCCGGTGAATATCGAGTTGTACACCTGGGGCGCCAGGTATTTCGCCAGCTTGCTGGAAAGCGCCTCGAGAGCCGCGGATTTCTCGGCGAGGTTCTCCTCCCGTAGCTTCAGCTCGGTGATGTCCGAGTAGACCGCGACTGTGCCGCCGCCGGTGATCCGCCGCTCGCTTATCATGATCCATCTTCCGTCGCCTCGCCGCTGCTCCCACGGTTCGCCAGGGTTGCGGTGCCGGGAGAGCCGCTCGGCGACCCATTCCTCGAATCGTCCCTCGGCATCCCTGATGTAGCCGCGCTCAGCGGATCGGCGGATGATGTGCTCGAATGTCGTACCGGGCGTCAATTCGATCGCAAGGTCGCTGTAGAGCAGTTCGCGGTAGCGGCTATTGCTAAGGATGAGCCGGTCCTCGCGGTCGTAGAGAGCGAATCCCTCGGAGATGCTCTCGATGGCATCGATGAGCCGCTGGCGCGCTTCGGCGACCTCGCGCAGGTTCTTTTCTTCGACCTCGACTGCAGTGTCCCGGAAGAGCCTGAGCGCCTCGGCCATGCGGCCGATTTCGTCGTGGCCCGCGGCAGGCAATGGCGCACGAAGATTGCCGCCGGCGATTGCGAGCATGCTTTGGCTCACCCCTCCCAGGCGGGCGAGGAGGCTGCGGTCGACATAGAGCCAAACAACAAGAACGGAACTCAAGAGGCTGAGAAAGGCGGAGCCAAGGACAACTCCGGTCCCGAATCGCTGGACGACCGCGGCTTCGAGACCAGATGCGGTGATCTCGCGGTCTGCCGCGGCGACCAGGCGATCGACGGCAGCGGTAAGACTGCGCGACAGCTGATTGTTTTCGGCCAGAAGCTCTTCGCCCTGCGCCAGGACGGCGAACTCGTCCTGCCGCGCCTTCGGGATGCTGTTTCCGCCGTCGATCAGTGCCTTGAACTCGTTGACCCGCTGCTGGAAACGGGTTCGCAGCCTATCGTCGATCTCGTTGGAAATCGTGTCCAGAACGGCGAGTGACCGGCGCAGCGGAAACAGGATCAACGCCAGATCGCCTGGCGTCGGCGCGTCCGCCGTGTTGACCAGCGCGTCATTGACCGCCGAGATCTCCTGCTGCGCCTTCTGCTGCGGGATGTAGGCCGCTATCGACTGGACCAGGTCGGCCGTCGCCTCCGCGCCTCGATCGGACGCGAGCGGCGTGTCGGCCGTGACCGCCCGCCATTGCTGGAGTTTGGAATTCATCACGAGCATGCCGGGCGCCACAAGGCGCTGGCTTGCATTTGTCGTAGCCGACAGGCGACGTAACAGTTCCTCTTTGCGCGCCACCACGGTGAGGCGGGCGGCGACAAGGTCGTCGAGGGCGTTGAGATTGCGCCGCAGACCAAGCACCGCAGCCTCGATCTCAGCCACTACCGCCGTGCTAGGCTTGGCGCCTTTGAGAGCGGCAAGCAGTTCCTCGAGGCGCGTCATCTCTGCCGCGATCGCAGTCGAGACCTCGTTATGCTGAGCCTTGCTGGTCGAAGCAAGTGCGGCGGGCGCAGTGGCGGCGACCCGCTCAGCCTGGCGCGACAGCTGGAGGGACGCGAGCGCCGACGGCACACGCTCCTTGGTGATGTGGTTGACGACCTCCCCCACCTCGAGGAAGGCATAAAGAGCGGCTGTTGTCGCGAGCACCGCGAAGGTGCTGATACCGAAAAAAGCGAGCAACAGACGGCCGCGTATGCCGAGACGCTTAAGCATCGCGGCGACGCATTGATTCAGGTGGCGCGGCCGATATGGTCTGCACAGATTGGCTCAAGGCGATTCGCCGGATCGGTGGTCCATTACTCCAACGGCACGTATTCGCCACCCTTCCAGACATACCATACCCAACTCTGAACAGTGAGGTCGCCTTTATTATCAAAGTCCATACGGCCCAACACAGTGTTAAATTGATTGCCGCGCAGCGATGCAATCACGGCTTGGAGTTCTAGTGAGCCTGCCTTCTCGACCGCCTGCGCCCAGGTCTGGGCGGCGCCGTAACTGTGCAGCGTCCAGGAATCGGGTTCGAAGTTCTCGGCTCGGAATCGTTCGACGACTGTGGCCGCTTCGGCGTTTCGACGCGGGTCGGGGACAAAGGTGAAGAGCGTGCCCTCGGCGGCAGGGCCGGCAATCAGCCCAAATGCCTCGGTCGCTGTATCGTCACCCGAGATCAGCTGAACCGAGTAGCCCCGGTCGCGCGCCGCACGAACCATGAGCGCGGCCTCGGTATGGTACCCGCCCAGATAGAGCACGGCGATATCCGCAGCCTGCAGCGTGGCGATCTCGGCCGAGTAATCGTCTTTCCCGGGAGCGTAGGCTTCGAAAATCGCTTCGGTCGTGCCGCGCTTGTTCAGCTGCTTCCTGGTTTCATCGGCGAGACCTTTTCCGTAGATCGTGTTGTCGTGGAGGATCGCGATCTTCTTGTCGCTCCAATGATCGGCCAAGTAGTTGCCGGCCTCGAAGCCCTGCGCATCGTCGCGACTGCAGACGCGGAAAACGTTGTCGCGGCCTTGTTCGGTCAACATCGGATTGGTCGAGGACGGCGAAATCTGCAGAATTCCCGCCGCCTCGTACACCTCCGATGCCGGAATCGAGGCTCCAGAGCAGTAGTGCCCGACGACGAACACTACACCGTCAGCCACCAGCTTTTGGGCAGCAGCCACCGCTTGCTCGGGATCGCAGAAGTCGTCGACCGTGATGAGTCGCACCGGCTCGCCGAGGACGCCGTCCGCCGCATTGATATCGGCCACAGCCACCTCTGCGCCGCGCTTCAATTGCGTGCCAGTCCATTCGAGCTTTCCGGTCATCGGGCCTGCGACCCCGATCAGCACCTCCGCCCGCGCAGGACAGCTAAGCGCCGCGGCCACGAGCGCGACAATAGCTACGGTGATGATACGGTGCATGGATGCACCCCAAAGGCCGTAGCTTACGCCAATCCCGTCAGCGCCGACAGTCTTTTTCCGCGAGCGTCGCATGCGCCCCGACAACCAGAGTCGAGGAAGATACTCGCGTCCCGTCCTGTGCCTCTGCATGTGCGAGCAATCAGCGAGCAGCTGAGGGGCATCGTGGAACCGCGTTCCCCGCCGCTCGTTTCTTGGTCAAACCGAGGTGGGAGTATCCAATTGTCGGCACGTTGTTGAGCAGATGACCTAGGATGCAACTGGTTGTGAAACCAAGCAGCAGCAGAAGGAGTTGGATCGATGAAGCTTTATTCTGCACCCGGGTTCACCAGCCTGGCCGACCATATCGCGATGCTGGAGGCTGGAATTCAGTTCGACGTGGTCACGGTCGATATCGAGACCAAGCAGATCGAAGGGGGTGGCCGCTATATCGATATCAATCCGAAGGGCTATGTGCCCGCTCTCGTGTTCGACGACGGTGAGGTGCTGACCGAGAATGTCGCGATCCTGGCTTGGGTCGCGGATCGCGCGCCGGAGCTCGCGCCGCAGGGTCATCTGGGCCGCTATCGCCTGCTTGAGATGCTGAGCTTCATCGCGACCGAGATTCACAAGCGCTTTCCCACCTACCTAATGCTTCCTGAAGACGTCAGGGAGCCGATCGCCCAGGAAATACTGCGATGGTTCCGCTTCGCCGCAGGCCGGCTGGAGCGGGGGTATTTGTTCGGAAAGACTTTCACCGTCGCGGATCCCTATCTCTTCCAGCTGGCGCGCGGCGCGGCGGAGATCGGATTTCAACTGCCCGAGCCGCTTCGCGATTACATCGCGCGCATCGAAGAGCGGCCTGCCGTACAAGCGGCTCTGCGCCGCGAAGGACTGGCATGAACGAGCTGGTGATCCGTGCCGATGGGGTCGAGCTCGCAACGCAGAGCTTCGGCAATCCGGCCCAGCCGCCGATACTTCTCATCATGGGCGGGATGGCCTCGATGCTCTGGTGGCCGGAGGAATTCTGCCGCCGACTCGCCGCACGGGGCCGCTTCGTCATCCGCTACGACCAGCGAGACTCCGGTCTTTCGACCAAATATCCGCCCGGTCGGCCGGGCTATGGCTTTGACGATGCGGTCGAAGACGCCCTTTGCGTGCTCGACGGCTACAGGATCACGGCGGCGCACGTCGCGGGCTTCTCCCAAGGCGGAATGGTCGGCCAGGGTACGGCGCTCAAACATCCAGAGCGGGTGCTTTCACTGACGGCGATCAGCACCTCGCCGATCGGGGTGGACCGGTCCAGCCTCCCCAAGAGCGGTAAGGCCTGGTTGGAACATATGGCTGTGGACGTGGACTGGTCGAACCGGGCGGAGACCGTCGCATATTGCGTCGAGGACGCGCGACTGATCGCAGGAACAGCACACCCGTTCGACGAAGCCGAGACCAGAGCCTTCATCGAGCGGGACTTTGACCGTTCTGGCGGCTATCTCAGCGCCACCAACCACAGTGTTCTCTTCGAGATCGGCAAGGCCTGGCAGGGCAGGCTCGCCGAGATCAAGGTACCGCTGCTCGTCATTCACGGCACCGCCGATCCAGTCTTTCCGGTTGAGCACGGCGCAGTACTGGCCGAGGCAGTCGCGGGCGCACGGCTCCTGAAGCTCGAAGGCGGCGGGCACGAGCTGAACCCCGGCGATTGGGACCGGATCGTCGAGGCGATCGCCGAACACACGGGTTCGAAGCGAGCCATCGACCGGCGCTGACAAGACTCTGCCATGCGGCGCGAAGCGGAAATCCAACGCGAACGCAGGGAAGACGGCAATGGGTCATCATCGTTGGTTGCGCCCAATGATAGCTATCGGGGAAGGAAATCGGCACATAAAGGTCCGGACCGGAGACAATCCTTCGCGTTCGGCAAGGACTCGGATGCGCGCCAGAAGGAGCCTTCAGTGGAAGGCAATCACGCTCAGGATGACGCACACCTCCAGACTAGGTAGTCGGGCCGGGCCACGTCGGGGTCAGGGCTACGAGACTGCGTCATATGGGCAGGCCTGCCTTGCGGTAGCCCTCAAGCCAGCGTTCGCGGTCTTCTTGATGAGCGATCATGCGCATCTGCGAAGCAATCATGGTCTTTGGGTCCGGCTTGGGGCCTGGACTTCGATGGAAAGCCGCGACAGCCGCTTTCGACTCCTCGATGCGACCCAGCTGTGCGTACGCTGCAGCTTCGATCAGGTGCATATAGGCCGGCACATCGTGCCTGTGCCTGAGGATCCCAATTACTGTCTCGTATTCTCCCAACATGAAGTGGCAGTCGCACAGCACCTCTGATCTGGCATCATCCGGCGCCAAAGGGTCGATCCTCTGCATTTGGGAGAAGATTTCGATCGCCTCGGATGGTCGACCCAGATGGGCGAGAACAAATCCGCGGCTGAAGAGAGCCGATGCATCATTCGGATTGCTCGCCGTTGCACGCGCGGAGTGAAGATCGGCAAGCTCATGCATGCCGCTCGTGATATAGGCGGAAGCGGCAGCCGAATTGACTTCGGTATCGCCGCCGTCGAGCGCCACTGCGCGCGCCGCATGATGGCACGCGCGTTCGATCGCAATCTCCGGTTCAAGGCCCAACGCATAGATGCCATAGGCAAAGGCGGTGGCGATCTGCGCGTGCGCGGCCGCATAGTTCGGATCGGCCTCGATCGCTTTCTCCAGATGAACCAAGGCACTTTGCAGACCATCAGTGGAGTGAAACAGAGCCCAACGTCCCCGCAGCAAATGGTCGAAGGCTGTGAGGTTCGCCGGCGGCCTCCGGCGCGCGTGCTCGACTGCGATTCGACCAAGATGCCCCGGTATTGTACCGACGATTGCTTGCACGACCTCGTCCTGGACCTCGAAAATGGAGTCGAGCGTGCGGTCATAGCGTTCCGCCCACACGTGCGCCCCAGTCGTTGCGTCGATTAGCTGGGCCGTTATGCGTACCCAGTTCCCGGCCTTGCGCACGCTGCCTTCGACTATCCAGCGCACGCCGAGTTCGTGCCCGACGTCCTGGATCCTAGGCGACCGCCCTTTGTATAAAAATGAGGAATTGCGCGCGATGACCAAGAGGCTCTTGAAGCGCGAGAGTTCCGTGATGATGTCTTCGGTCATGCCGTCCGCGAAGTACTCCTGCTCGGGATCACTGCTCATGTTCACAAACGGCAAGACGGCGATGGCAGGCTTCTCGGCTGTGACTCGGGGCGTCACGACCGCAACAGCCGGTGTTCCGGCGACCCGATAGATCCGAACCGGCTCGGCGATGTTCTTCAGGTTCTGCGTACCGAGATCGTCGAAGCCTACTTGGACTTTGTTCCTGATGTGGTCATGCGCGGTCCCGGAGACCAGGATGGAACCCGGTTCGGCGATGCTTTCGAGCCTCGCGGCGATGTTGACGCCGTCGCCATAGAGATCACTGCCTTCGACAATGACGTCACCCAGATTGACGCCGATGCGCAGCACGATCCGCCGCTCCTCAGGCTGATCGCTGTTTGCGGCGGCCATGCCCTCCTGGAGCTCGACCGCGCATTGCACGGCGTTAACAGCGCTGGCGAACTCCACCAGCACGCCATCGCCGGCGACCTTGAAGATGCGTCCGCGATGCTTGGCAACCAGGGGCCTCAGCACCTCCTTGCGGCGGATCTTGAGGGCAGCCAGCGTGCCGGCTTCGTCGACCTCCATCAGGCGGCTAAAACCGACTACATCCACTGCCAGAATCGCGGCCAAACGGCGTTCCATGCTTATCCCTGGAAAGGCTGACCAGACGGGCACCATACCATCTAACCGTCGTGCTGTGTGCACCGATGCGGTGGGCTCTCATTCTGTTTCGATCGCCACGTCCGCCTCAGGTCACGGCCTGCCGTCGGGCGGCCGCGAAGGGAAGTAGAGAAGCGTCATATCGTCTCGTGGGACTGGTTGTGATGGATGGCGACCCGGCACCCCGGGGCGGCCGCCGATCCAGCGGGTACTATCCGGCGACAGTCCCCCGCCAGGCACGATAATGTGAACATGCGGGTGATGCGTCAGCGCCGATCCCCAGGTGTGCAGCACGCTGGTCATGCCGATGCGTGCGCCGAGGCGCTTGGGATCGGCCGTGATCGTGGTCAGCGTCTCGGCCGATGCCCGAAACAGCAGGTCATAGACAGCCTTCTTGTTCCAATAAGTGATCTGCGCGATCTCGGCAGGCAGGGTGAAAACCACGTGGAAATACTCCACGGGCAGCAGGTCTTCGGCACCGGCGGCCATCCAGTCCCGCGCCGCAAAGGACGCTCTTTGAACTTTGCGCACGGTCCTGTCCGGACCGAAGGTAAGCACAGCAAAGCCGGTACCGGCTTCCGGCGTCAAGCGCCAGGCAGTCTGAACCGGTATTCCGTCACATGGTGGTAGATCTGGCCCGGCCATAGCGTGGCCTGCGGGAAATACGGCCGGTTCGGTGCGTCCGGCCAGACCTGCGGCTCCAGGCAGAAGCCCGAATAAGCCTTGTAATGAACTCCCCCGAGCCCCGGCGAAGCTGGCGCCAGATACTGGCCGGTATAGAGCTGCACGCCCGGTTCCGTGGTCCACAGCTCCATCTCGACGCCGGAATTCGCGCCTTGCGCCCATGATGCCAGCTTGAGTGACCCGCGCGTCGAGGCAAGACAGAAATTCTGGTCGTAGGGGAGCTGCCTGCCCTCGCTCTCCATGCGCAGCGGCCGCGCCTGACGGAAATCGAACGGCGTGCCGTCGACCGGCTTCACGACGCCGGTCGGGATCAGGTCGCCATCGACCGGAAGATAGGCGCCGGCGTTCAGCATCAGCCGGTGATCGAGGACATCGCCGGCGCCGCCGTCATCCAGGTTGAAATAGGAATGCTGGGTGAGATTGCACAGCGTCGGCTCCTCGCAGGTGGCGGTCAGCTCGACGCTGAGCGTGCCTGGGATTTTCAGCCTATAGGTGCGCTGTTCGCGAAGATCGGCAATGGTCAGCTTGAAATTGGTGTTACGATGGAACCCAAAATGCGTTCGGCGACCAGACGCTGTAGCCGCCATAGATTGCTGTCGTGGATGCCGCGCTCTTCCAGATGCGTGATGGTATTATAGAGATACTCGGCGCACGAGCCCAAGTGGCCGCATGCCTTGGCCATAATGTCCGCCACCTCATCAGGCGGGAGCCTGCCGGTGTATGCGCCCGCCTCTCGGTTCATCACGAAGGCTAGGGCGCGGACAGGCCCCTGATCCGTCTTGACGGCAAGCCAACGGGGCGGGTTGCTGGGTGGTTTCGCCTTCATCTCTCGGCGGACCAGCTTGCCGAGGTGCCATTCCACTGTGTTGCCGGCGAGCCTATAGAGCATCCCCCGGCACTGGCCGCCTCGGTCGAGGGCCATCATCAGGCCAGGCTGCTCCCTCGTGCCCCGCCACCGGGTCATCTTTAGGCAGAATGAACGATGCCAGCCGTGAGCCGTGCCAATGCGCTCCTCAGTGTGCTCAACTTCCGGCTTCCAAATCAGTGAGCCATAGGCGAACAACCAAAGGTCTTCGCCTCGGGGATGCGAGGCGAGCGTCTCATGCACCGCCGCATCGTAGTCCTCCTCGGTGTGGTAATCGAGACCAGGTGCCGAGCCGGGGTCCTCTAACACCCGATGAACGCGCGCAATAATCTCCGGCGTAAGCGCCATCTTCCGAGCCAGCCTGGGCATCTTCTCCCTCATATGCCGTTCCGTTCTTTTGCTGCCCCGCGCTTCTTGTAAGAGCCACGTTTCGCTGGGCTTGCTTAGCAGTCCAAGAGCGCCATGATATCATCAGTCTCCCAACGGCGAACCGTCACCAAAAGCCAGCTGGTGTCGCCCAGCTAGATTTCAAACTGACCCACTACCGAACATTGCGGTTGGGTGGATTCGCCAGTTTGGTTTCAGGTAGAAACGTGCCCCGCTCCCCGTCATCAGGTGCGCCGCGGCCAAGCATCATGAATCCAGTTTCATCAGCGCCAGCGCTGCTCGGCCGTTGGGCCAGTAGGGGTTGCCGAGCGATTCCGCCATCTCCTGATGGTGGTAATTGAGTGCCTCTATTATCCCGACCGTCTTTCCTGCCGCCTCCGCTGCAGCGGCAAAATCGCGACTTTGGTGCTGGAACTCCGGCGTTTCGTAAGTGCCGTAAGTAACAACTACCGGCGCGTTCAACTCGTTGATATGCCGCTGCGGGCTCATTTTCCTCCGCCATCTCATCGGTGAAATTGACATAGCCGCCACGCCATGAAAGTCGCACCGGCTTCATCTCAAACAGGCCACTCATGCAGAGACCGCCTTTGATCGTGCCGGTGGGCAAGCCGAATTCCTTCATCCAATCCGTAGTGAGAGCAACGCCGCACAGATGGCCGCCGGAGGAATGACCCCCAACGTAGAGGCGATCTGGATCGCCGTCGAAAGTTGCCGCGTTTTCGTGCACCCAGGCGATCGCTCGGCGCACCTGCGCAGCGAGCACGCCGAGATCGCCATTCACGTTGGTCACTGAGGCGAAATCGATCGCGATAAAGTGCGCACCGGCCTTGACGAACATTTCCGCAGCATAGGCGCAATCCCTCGCCGAGCCGCCGCGCCAAGTGCCCCCGTGAACAAACAGGAAGATTGGCGCCTTGGGGCGATCGGTACGGAAAATATCGAGCTTCTCGACTTCGCTTGGTCCGTAAGCGACGCGAAGTGGCAAGCCAATCCGGTCCCGGGCGGCTGCGCTGTTCGCGAAGATCCGATTGGTTGTCCGGCCTTCCAGCGGCTCGTAATGTACTTGGCTGTACGCTGCGTCGAGCTCGACCTGGTCATAGTCCCTGAAAACGAGCGGACCCTTCTGGTGGGATGGTGGTCCGATCTGGCAGCGCTGCGCCGCAGCTGGTGTCGCGACTGTGGCAACGGCAACCGCGAGCAGTGTCCTGCGCGTGATATTTCCATTGTATGATCCGAATCTGATCTGCATCATATCCTCCCTGTGCACGGATGGTCCGAGAGCTACGGAAGCATACTCGACAAACCCGTGCGCTCCCCTCGAACTCTACGGCAGCACTCACTCCCCCAACGCCGCCGGGGTCGGCGCCACGTCCACGAGATCGACCACCGCAGCGGGAATGGCGTCGCTGACAACGAGCGCATCACCATCGCGCAGAATCTCGAAATCGATCGACGGCTGGCCGGCCGACTGGGGCACGGAAATGGTCACGCGCTGCCCGGGGGCGAGCGTGGAGATCATCCGCAGCGGCAGCGCGTCTGCTCCCGATGCCAACGTCGTCACGATCCGGTAGCCGTCCCGCTCGACTGTATAGTAGACGATGCCGTCGAAGGCGGCGAGATGAACGCTATGCCCGTTGCCTGGCGCCAGTTCGGCCGCAGCCGAGATCCCGGTCCAGGCGAGGCCGGCGAATGCGAATGCTGCGAAAAATCTGGTCATGGTCATTTCCTCCATCGGGCGGACGCACACAGACAATCGTTGCGTTCCGCCTCTTTCTCGACTCCACGCAGGATGAGCCCGACGGCACCATTCGTAACGAGAGCAGCACGATGGGCTGACGAAATCGGACGAAATCTTCCGATCGCCGACTAAATCCTCGACGATTGCTGGAATGACGGCGGGCTTTGCTGTAGATTGACCGCAACGAGACCCAACCGGCCTCGCCCCGCGGGGAACGTTCCGATGGACAGTTCGGCGCTGACGCCGATTCGCCTGAACGGCCGCACGGTCGACCTTCAGCGCGGCTGCATCACGGACCAGAGCGGGCATGTTATAGCCCTGCGGCCGCAGGCCATCGAGGTACTGAAGGTGCTGGCCGCCCGGCCAGGAAAAATCGTCACCAAGGATGAACTGATGCAGGCGGTGTGGGGAAACCTCGCCGTCACCGATGATAGCCTTGTCCAGTGCGTCATCGAGATCAGGAAAGCGCTCGGCGACGAGCGGCACGAGATCGTCCGGACCCTGCCGAAGCGCGGCTATGTGCTAGAGGCGGAAAAGGCGATCGAAGATAGCAGGAAAGTTGCCGGCGCTCGGTTGCGCGGGCTACGCAGCAAATCCTGGCTGGGCCTCGCCGCCGGTCTCATGATCCTGATCGGTGCAGCCGCCGCCTATCTCCTTCCGACAACGAAATCTGGCGCCGAGGCACCGGCTATCGCCGTGCTGCCCTTCGAAAACATCAACGGCGACGACAGGTGGGACCGTTTCGCCACCGGCGTGACTGAGGACATCATCACCGATCTGGCCCGCTACCGCGATATATCGGTAATCGCCCGGACCTCCGCCGAATTCTATCGCGGCAAGGCCCACGATGTGCGCGAGATCGGCGAAGCGCTTGACGTCAAATATGTGCTGGAAGGCAGCCTGCAAGTAGATGGCCACCGCATGCGGGTGACGGCACAGCTGATCGATGCCGAGACAGGAGCACATGTCTGGTCGGAGCGCTACGATCGCCTCGCAGCGGAACTGCTCGAAGTTCAAGACGAGATCACGCAGAAAATTGCGACCACGCTTACCGGCTGGCAGGGTCAGGTGACGGAGGCCGAGCGCACGCTGGCGCGACGCAAGAATGCAACTGGCCTCAATGCGTATGATTACTGGCTGCTGGGCATCGAAGCGAAGCACAAGATGACCGTGGCGAGTCAGCTCGAGGCGCGGGCGTATTTCGAGAGGGGGCTGAAGCTCGCTCCCGATTTCATGCCGCTGGTGCGCGACATGGGGATCACCTATGCGATCGAGATGGAAATCGGCTCGGTCATCGACTTTCCAGCATGGGTCGATGCCCAGCGGAAGTATGCAGAAAGAGCGCTCGCCCTAGACCCGAACGACTCCACCGCAAATTTCACGATGGCGGTGGCCTACGCCTACCAGAACGACAGTGAACAGGCGGAACGCTATCAGAAGCTCGCGCTGCAGTTTGGTCCTAATAATGCCGACACAATGATGCAGCTGGCCTGGACTTACGCCGGCTGGCAGACGGAGCGCGCCCTGGAGCTTGTGGAACGGACGCTGAAGCTCAACCCGCGCTATCCCTCCTGGTGGAATTTTCCGATCACGCAAACCTATTTCGCGGCGCGCCAGTTCGATGAAGCTTACACGACGGCGAAGCAGCTCGGCGAGTCGCCCAGTCAGGCCGCCTTTGTCGCCATGAGCGCCGCGCAGATCGGAAAGAAGCAGGAAGCAGCCGCCGCCGCGGCCAAGGTGCTGCGTATGAAGCCCGACTGGACGGCGGAGAGCATGTTTCCGTATCCAGCCTTCTCGGACGAAACCCTACTGGCCGAAAGCGCCGCCAAGGCCGGACTTCCGGTCTGCATGACGGTCGAGCAGGCCAAGACCGATACCGGCATGTTCCGCATGAAGCAGTGCGAAGCGGAGCGCGTGAGGACCGCGCTGAATTAGCGCCGGTCTCGCTGTATCTGGGAAAGACTGGCCCAGACCGACACAGACGGCGGACATGACCCTTTCCAAACCGAAGGTGGAATCGAAAGACCGGCTTCCAGCGTTAGGCGTCAGGCAGTCGGAACCGGTATTCCGTCACATGGTGGTAGATCTGGCCCGGCCATAGCGTGGCCTGCGGGAAATACGGCCGGTTCGGCGCGTCCGGCCAGACCTGCGGCTCCAGGCAGAAGCCCGAGTAAGCCTTGTAATGAACCGCCCCGAGCCCCGGCGAAGCTGGCGCCAGATACTGGCCGGTATAGAGCTGGACGCCCGGTTCCGTGGTCCACAGCTCCATCTCGACGCCGGAATTCGCGCCTTGCGCCCATGACGCCAGCTTGAGCGGCCCGCGCGTCGAGGCAAGGCAGAAATTCTGGTCGTAGGGGAGCTGCTTGCCCTCGCTCTCCATGCGCAGCGGCCGCGCCTGACGGAAATCGAACGGCGTGCCGTCGACCGGCTTCACGACGCCGGTCGGGATCAGGTCGCCATCGACCGGAAGATAGGCGCCGGCGTTCAGCATCAGCCGGTGATCGAGGACATCGCCGGCGCCGCCGTCATCCAGGTTGAAATAGGAATGCTGGGTGAGATTGCACAGCGTCGGCTCCTCGCAGGTGGCGGTCAGCTCGACGCTGAGCGTGCCTGGGATCTTCAACCTGTAGGTGCAGGTCACGTCGAGCGCGCCGGAAAAGCCCATCGTGCCGTCGGGATCATGCAGCGTCAGCGTGACAAAATCCCTGCCATGCAGCGAAACCTCCCACGGCCGGTGCGAAAAACCTTGCGAGCCGCCATGCAGCGTGTGCTTGTCGAGGAAGTTGCGCTCGGTCTGGTAGCGCTGGCCGGCGATGGTGAAGCGGCCATCGCGGATACGGTTGGCATAGCGTCCGACGACGGCGCCGAAGAAGGCCGTATCCGTTTCATAGGGCTCAAAACTGTCATAGCCGAGCACCAGCGGCGCATCGTGGCCGGCCAGCCGCAGATCCTGAATGATGGCGCCAAGCCCGATGATGTTGGCGGTGAGGCCGCCGCCGCGGATGCTGAAGCGGCGGATGGCCTCGCCCGCTGGCGTCGTACCGAAAACCTCGCCGTCCTTCATCGCCATGCCCGAAACGCCAGTTGGTTGATCGATCCCCGCCCGGCCTCTCGGGCCGGTTTGGGTCCATTGGCAGTCAATGGACCCCTGCCCGATCAGAGGCCGAGGCCGCCGATGCAGACATATTTGGTGTCGAGATAATCCTCGATGCCCTGATGTCCGCCTTCCTTGCCGAGGCCCGATTCCTTGACGCCGCCGAACGGCGCCTCGGGCGTGGTGATGAGGCCTTCATTGACGCCGACCATGCCGTATTTCAGCCCTTCCATGACCCGGAAGGCGCGGCCGAGATCGCCGGTGTAGAAATAGCAGGCGAGGCCGAACTCGGTATCATTGGCCAGCGCGATCGCCTCCTCTTCGGTTTCGAACTTGAACACGGGCGCTACCGGGCCAAAGATCTCTTCCTTCATGAAGCGCATCTTCGGCGTGGCATTGGCGATCACCGTCGGCTGGAAGAACGAACCGCCGAGCGCATGGCGCTTGCCGCCGGCGACGATCTTGCCGCCCTTGGCGGTGGCGTCGGCGATCAGTTCCTCGACCTTCTCGACCGCCTTCTCGTCGATCAGCGGCCCCTGCTGCACGCCGTCATCGAGGCCGGAACCGACCTTCAGCCCGTCGCTGGCGGCGGCGAGCCTTTCGACGAACTTGTCGTAGACACCAGCCTGGACCAGGAAGCGGTTGGTGCAGACGCAGGTCTGGCCGGAATTGCGGTATTTGGCGGTGATCGCGCCGGCGACGGCGCGCTCGATATCGGCGTCGTCGAAGACCAGGAACGGCGCGTTGCCGCCGAGCTCCATCGACACCTTCTTGACGGTGACGGACGACTTCTGGATCAGGATCTTGCCGACCTCGGTCGAGCCGGTGAAGGTGATCTTCTTGACCAGCGGGTTGGCGCAGATCTCGTCGCCGATCTCGCCGGCGGCGCCGGTCAAGATGTTGATGACGCCCTTGGGGAAGCCGACTTCCTCGGCGAGCGCGCCCCAGGCGAGGCCGGAATAAGGCGTCTGCGACGCCGGTTTGACGACCGCGGTGCAGCCGGCGGCAAGTGCCGGGCCGAGCTTGCGGGCCAGCATCGAGGACGGGAAATTCCACGGCGTGATGGCGGCGATGACGCCGACCGGCTCCTTGGTCACCAGGATGCGGCGGTCCGCCCAAGGCGACGGCACGACATCGCCATAGGTGCGGCGGCCTTCTTCGGCGAACCACAATATGTACGAGGCCGCCGAACCGATCTCGCCCTTCGATTCGAACAGCGACTTGCCCTGCTCGATGGTCAGCAGCTCGGCCAGCACGTCCTGGTTGTCCATCATGGCGTCATGCAGCTTGCGCAACAGCTTCGAGCGCTCGAGCGCGGTGGTCTTGCGCCATGTCTGGAAGGCGGCGTCGGCAGCTTCGATGGCGCGGCGCGTCTCGACCTTGCCCGACTTCGGCACGGTGCCGATCTTGAGGCCGGTGGCCGGATTGTTGACGTCGACCGTCTGGCCGCTGTCGGCCTGCACCCACTCGCCGTTGATGAGATTGGCCTGGCGCATGAAATGGCTGGTTTTCTGAAGCATGGTCTAGCCTCCGTTCGGCGCGCTGACGGGCCGCTATCTGGATTTCCTTGACGGGCGTGCGCACTGGCATCGATGCCGGCACGCCTGGAGCCACTGCTCTTTACCTAGGGCAAGCCCCGCAATCAATCGCAAGATGGCATATAGGGTTTGGGCCAGCACAAGGCGAGGCCGATTTGCGCTCCCGTTGTTGCTTGAGGGTGTGTGGGAAACGACCGGACCGGTGGCTCCCGAGAACCGGAACGGAGCGTAACGTTTGGGTATATGAGTACCGGAAGTACCAGGAAACCGCCCTTCGCAGGCATCAATATCGATCATACCTATCCAAACACGTGGACCACCACCGTCAGCCAAAAGGCCGTGGTGACGACCGCGCAGGCGGTGGCGATGGTCATCTGGTTCGATGCCAGCGCCTGGCCGGTGTTGAACTGCGTCGCAATCAGGTAGGAATTCACCCCGGATGGCAGCGCGGCGGCCACGACCGCAACTTTCGCCGACAGCGGCGGCAGGCCAAGCAGCCAGACCAGGCCGAGCGCGACGGCCGGCATCAGCATCAGCTTCAGCGCCGACAGCGCCAGCGCCGGCCGCACATTGCCGGAGATGCCGAAACGGCACAGGCCCAACCCCATAGCAAACAGCGCGACCGGTCCGGCGATGTTGGCCAGCGCGTCGACCAGCCGGACCGCCAGCGCCGGCAATGGCAGGCCGGTGATACGCCACACCCATCCGGCCAGGATGCCGATGATCAGCGGATTGGAGAGCAACTTTCGAAAGAAGCGCCGGATGATGCGCAGCGGATGCACATGCTCGTCACCGCGGCCAAAGATCTCAAACAGGATGATCGATGCCATGATCATCGTCGGCAGATGCACGGAAATCAGCAGCGACAGCACTTCGAATCCACTTGGCCCGAATGTGCCGAGGAAGAACGGGATGCCGAGCAGGACGAGGTTGGAAAAAGCCGACGACACGCCGCCGACAACCCCGGCACGCGAGTCGCGCCCGAACACCCGGGTGATGACCAGGTGGCCTGCGGCCCACGTCACTGCGGCAGCCGTAAAATAGGCTCCCCAGAACAACCAGGGCGCGGTGCCATGGAAATCGGCGTTGACCATGGTGCGGAACAGAAGCAGCGGCATCGCCACCCCGACGGCGAATTCGGCGATGGCCCCACCCGCCTCGGCCTTCAGATAGCCGGTGAGCCCGGCCAGATAGCCGAGCGCGACAAGGCCGAAGACAAAAAGGACGGTTTCGATGAGTGGGGACATTTTTCCCCTGATAGGCGAGCCGGGATTTGAGCGCAACCGCCCCGCCTGGCAAAGCGGTCGGTTCTCGCAAACAGCCGGGATAGGTGATGCCTTGTTTTTCAGCCCGCTTTGCCGTCCCTATATGCGGTCACCGGAACCCACCTCCGGTGACCGGAAAAGGACGCCTGATGCTTCGATCTGTGCTGGCTCTATTGCTGCTCGTCATTCCCGCCGCGGCCCACGCGACCGAAGCCGGTTGGGCGCTGTTGCGCGACGGCGGACATGTCGTGCTGCTTCGCCATGCCATGGTCACCGGCACCACCGATCCGGCGAATTTCGACATCGAGAAATGCGCCACCCAGGTCAATCTCTCGGTGCGCGGCAAGCAGCAGGCACGCAAGATCGGCGCGCTTTTCGACGCCCGCGCGGCGCCGGTCGAGCGCGTGCTGTCCAGCCGCTATTGCCGCGCCCTCGACACGGCTCGCACCGCTTTCAGGGAAGAGCCCGAACCCTTCGCCCCGCTTGACCTGCTGAAGACCGACGCCAGCGGGAAAGCCGCCCAGCTCGAGGCGATCATGAACGAGATCAGCGCCTATTCCGGCTCCGATAATGTCGTCATGGTCACCCATCTGGAGAACATCATGGCGCTCACCGGCATCTCGCCGCGCGAAGGCGAAGCCGTGATCGTCGAGCCGCAAGGCGACGGCCTGCGCGTGCTCGGCCGCGTCACTTTTTGATCAGCGCTGGAGCCGGTTTAGTTTAAACGTTCGCCAGTGGTGAAATCTAACGCTTGGTCCCTAAACGGAATACCGGTTCCGACCCCTAGCGGAAGCTCGTTCGTTCGGCCTCGGCCGAATCCATAAGGCGACCGTCATGGCGCTTCCTCAAAGCTGCCTTCGCGCAACGGCTCGAGTCGGACCTATAGCTGACCTTGGGCGAGCGGTTTGAAGACGTTGTCATTGCCAGCCGCCTACGCCTCGTCCGCGATCCATTCGAGCGAGGCTCCATGCGGGTCGGTCCAAGCGACAGGGGAGCCGTTCACAGATAGGAGGAAGCGGCCTGGCGGCCAGCTTTTTCCGACGCGTGTGGCGATGGACGGGAATACGCGAGGGAACTCGTTCGATACCCAATACGGAGAAAGACGCATCACCTGCTCTGCGAAGGCCTCTCTGTCTGCCGGATCGGAGACATAGTCGAGGACGGCCGTGTGAAAGACAACGAGGGTAGCGTCCTTTGGCGCTTCGCTGCAGAGCCGCACGAGGTCGCTTCCGCGCAGGTCGCCCTTCACCACCCGAGGCTTGACTGTGGCAGCGATCTTTAGGGCCGCCCGCAGATTGGCAAGCCGCGCCGTCTGCTCCGGCCAGACCAGCGTCTCAAGCCATGCGACTTGCGAGGGGTTTGAAGCATCAATCGGACTCAGGTCCAATCCCGCTCGCCAGACGACATGCGGCGGGGCCGTCGGCAATGGCGTTGTCTCGCTGGCCGAGCATCGGAAGACAGGCGGTTCCGGGGCCATGACGGGTGCGCGGAGCACCGTGCGCCCGTAGTCGTAGCTGTAGAGGTCGGGCATAAGGCAGAGCCCTGCGGAAGTCCCGACCTCTAGGAGGGCCAGCGGCTGCGGCAGGCGCGCCAGGACGGGCAGCAGTGTGGCGCACCTTCCCGGCTCGTTGGTTTGCGTCGAGCGCTCGAGCATGAGCGAGCGGACAAGCTCGGGGTGCGCCAGAAGCGCATGGCGAAACTCGGTCCACCCTGTCGGTGTGCCGAACAGGTGACGCACCACGGCAAGCAGAAGATTCGGTTGCCGCTTCACGTCCGGGAGGGTCGACAGGAAGCCGAGTGTCTCACGGTCCCCTGCGACAGCACGAGCCAACTCCTCATAGAGCGGTGAGCGACTGCGAGCTTCCGTGTCGGCGAAGCGAAGATACCGGGTTGAGATCTCTGCCAAGCCCTCCTCGCCCATGTCCGCTGATCCCCGATCCCGACGTCTCGTCGCAGTACACGATCTACGGATCAGATTGGAGCCAGGCGCGGGTCCCGTCGTCAAGATGGCGGGTGTTACGCTTTTGCGGCAGCCCAATGCCTCGTCACTTCCGGCTGCCCCTCGAAAGAGGCCTCGAAGGTTGGCGCGGCCAGTATGGCCTGCATGTGCAATGTCGCGCTTCCGGTATTGCGAAAGCCATGCCAGCGGCCAGCCGGCACGATGACTGACTGTCCCGTCGATACTGTTTCTCGTTCATCATCCACAGCTCGGCTTGGCCTTCCAGCACGGTCAAGACTTCCTCGACGGGATGGGTGTGAGTACGTGTGCCACTTCCTGGTGCGACCCACTGTTCGAATATGCACAGCGTGGCTGCCTCGGTGACCGCAGAAACGCGCATTCTGGTCGACAGGCCGGGACGCCACTCTTCTGTCGGCTGAAGGTTATGATCGATAATCTGCATGATCCCCTCTGTTGGCAGAGTAGCACGCCGCCGTCAGCATGAAGCCGGCAACCGGTGGTTCATCAAGTTAGTAGAGCCGGTCGCGATTACCCGTGTCGATGATCGTTTGCATCTCCTCAACCGTCTCCGCGAGTTTGCCGTGGGCGACCAACATCTCCGCAAACGAGGGAAGGTTGCTGGTATCAGGCCACGCATCCGGCTGCCACAAGCCCGAGCGGACCATGCACTTCGGGCAATGAGAAAGTACGTGCGAGATCTCGATGACGAGTATGTGCTCAGGGAGCTTGCGGTTGACAGCCATGGCCTCACGCAGTTCAGCATCGCGGACAATGAGCGCCTTGCCGGCCACGCGAAGGGCGTAGGTCACACCGGGGATTACGAAAATCAGGCCGACATTCGGGTTGCTCAGGACGTTACGGAAAGTATCGAGTCGACGATTGCCGGGGCGGTCTGGAATGGCGAGAGTTCTCTCGTCCAGCACCTTGACGAAGCCGGCGGGATCACCCTTTGGCGAGATGTCGAGCATGCCATCGGCGCCGGCGGACGCTACGAACACAAAAGGCGCATGAGCAATGAAGCGGCGAGCATGTTCGTCAATTACTCGAACGACCTTGGCAACCGCTCGATCTGTGGGGGCCCCCAAAACCGCTCGCAATTGCTCTTCGCTCGTGATGACATCGCGGAAACGGCGCCGAGGACTGCTCTCGTCGTCTTGCATGATGCCGGCCCCTTTCCGCGTACCTGCGTAGTATGACGCAAAGGATCGCGCGTGCGCAACTCCATTGACGAGCCATTCCCTGCCGGCGTCGCGTTCTGGCATTGAGCCGTTCAGCCGTGCGACTGAAAGTCGGTTCACCACCCCAGCCAGTCGTCCGACGCTCATCTCGGGCGTTCTGCGGCTCAGGTATTTGAACCACGGGACGCGCCATTTGCTGACATCTGTGGCGCTTCTCAAAAGCTGCCCTTCGCGCAAGAGCTCAGGTCGACCCTCCTTGCGCTTCCCATTGAGATGACCTTCGGCAAGTCTGACCCAATGGATGTTCCCAATTGGGAACAGGATATCCCTGAACTTCTGTGTTCATTTGAAATTCAATCAGCTACGTTCTAGCCGACCATCAACCCTCCGTCCGAAAGCAGGCCGCATGGCGTGTATCTGGCTGATTACCACCGGAGGTACCATAGCTTCGCGGCGTGTTGATGCTGAAGATCATGTCGTATCGACCATCGACGGCGAAAAACTTCGGGGCACGATTCAAGACATTCCTCCCGGCGTCGACATTAGAGTTGACGACTTCATGAATATCGTCAGTTGCGCAATGACGCTGCCAATGGCGTTTGGTCTGGCTCAGCGGATCAACTTGCATCTTGTTGAAGACGATTGCATCGGCGTGGTGGTCACCCACGGTACCGATACGATGGAGGAAAGCGCCTATCTCGCGGATTTGCTTCTAGCGAATGAAAAGCCAGTGGTGTTCACTGGCGCACAGCGCAGCGCAGATGATTCAGCCAGCGACGGACCGCGCAATGTCACCGACGCCGTCCGGCTTGCGGCATCGCCGTTGGCGAGGGCTCTCGGCGCGGTTGTGCTCCTGGAACAACACTTCCACGCCGCGCGTGACGTCACAAAGGCTCATACGTCCCGGGTCGACGCATTTGTTTCGCGAAACCACGGCAAGCTCGGCGAAATCGACGGCGCCGCTGTAAGCGTATCGCGCCGACCTATCCTTCGGAAAACTTTTGCGGCGAGCGCGATCGAACCGAGGGTGGATCTCATACGCATGGTGCTTGGCTCCGATGACCGCGTGATCCGCCATGCGGCGGCAAGCGGCTCGCGGGCGATCGTGCTCGAAGGCTTCGGCAGGGGAAACGCGACGCCCGCCGTCGCAGCGGCCGTTGGAGACATCATCGCCGACGGCGTTCCGGTATTCGTGGCGTCGCGATGTGGCGAAGGTCGCGTCTCGCCGATTTATGGCAATGGCGGTGGCAAGGATCTGGAGAAAGCCGGGGCAGTCTTTGCCGGCGATCTCACCGGACCCAAGCTGCGGATCCTGGTTTCCGTGTTGTTGGGGATGGGAATGACCCTAGAGGAAATGCGCCCCGAACTTGCTGCAATAGGTGGGTGAATGTGCTTCCTGCCAGAGGCTCTTCCTTATCGTCGGACCCGAAAGGAAACACGCTATGCAGTTCGTAAACAGTCGGTTGGCAGTTGTCAGATCGGTGCGATCGTCGATCGCCGGGCTTAGGCTTCTTGACATCGGCTGCGGTACCGGCGGCTTTGCAGGGCAGCTTGTTGCCGAGGGCGCTGACCTGAGCGGCATCGATCCGGCGGCAGATGCCAATGGGGAAGCGGCGGCGGCGGTTCCGCAGGCGAGCTTCGTTGAAGGTGGGGTGGAGGCATTGCCTTTTGACGACGCAGGTTTCGACATTGCCGTTGTGGTGGCGCGGCGCTGTTCCGGGAGACGAAGCGAAGGGTAAAGTTCCACCCTTAGCGGCAGTTAGTTTAAGGCACCTGGCGTTAGATTTCACACTTGCAGCCGCGCATCAATACGGAGCTTCCATCCCTCGATCATCTGCGCGAATGCCTCCTCCGTCAGTTCGGACAGATACGATGTTCCTGCCGTGTTCAGGGCAGTGAACGTGTAGGCAATCGACGCCTCCGTGCCTCCGTCAGCGGTCGGGCGGCAGGCCACCTCGACAAATCCGAAACGCGTATCCGGCGTCACCCGGACATAGCGGATGCGATGCGCGACGGGGTCCCAGTCCGTGCAGGCCCAGAGCGTGGTCTCATCACCGTGAGTGGTCCTGAAGACCATGCCCTGGCGCGTCTCCCCGTCTTGTGGATGCAGAAACTCCGGATCCCAGCCGTCCACCCACAGGGTCTCCCCAGTCGGCGTGAACAGCGGAAAGACGCGGTCGATCGGCCCCGAAAGCACGATGCTGTGGCTTCGCTCAAGATGGTTGGTCATCCCCCTCCCCGGCGATTTCCACCAGACGGTGGCTGTCCGCTGCGCCAACCTCCATTCCGTAGATGCGCTTCAATTGGCCGATTGTTTCCAGGGTCGTCGGGGAAAACGGCGTCTGGCCTTCGAAGGCATGCAGCACGATGCCCTCGATGAGTTCACCCAGGCTCATGTCGCGATGCTCGGCCAAGGCCTTGAGCACCTTCACCAATCGTTTTTCCAGGCGCACCCCGGTCTGCACGCGTTCGATGGTGGTCATAGGATTTCCGTACCATGGTACACTGGTACATGCAATGACCAGAGATGGGGTCGTTGCGGCATTTCGCCGGGAGGGTCGCCAACGGCTCTTCTTGCGTTTACGGAGTGGGTATCCCATCTGCGCCCGGCGTTCAGGCCTTTTCCTGTCCGGAAAAACCGATTAGACAGCGCGCAAACACCAGCGGACAGATTCCGCCCGCAACCGAAGGAAAAGCCCTTGTCCACCACGTTCGACAAAGTCGCCAAGATCATCGCCGACACCAGTGAGATCGATATCGACACGATCACCCCTGAAAGCCACACCATCGACGATCTCGGCATCGACAGCCTCGACTTCCTCGACATCGTCTTTGCCATCGACAAGGAATTCGGCATCAAGGTGCCGCTGGAAAAGTGGACGCAGGAGGTCAATGACGGCAAGGCCTCGACCGACGATTACTTCGTCATGAAGAACCTGTGCGCCAAGATCGACGCCCTGGTCATGGCAAAGAACGCCTAAGACCCACAACAGCCGCCCTATGAACCCTCGCCCATGAGCTCCCACGACGTCGTCATATCAGGCATCGGCCTTGTCTCTTCGCTGGGAGAAGGCCCGGATGCGCATTGGCGCAAGCTCGTCCAGCCCGGCCTGGAGCCGGTGCTCGAAGCCGCCCGCTTTTCGCCCTACACCGTCCACCCGCTGCCGGAGATCGACTGGAACCTGCAGATCGCCAAGCGCGGCGACCAGCGGCAGATGGAAACCTGGCAGCGGCTCGGCACCTATGCCGCCGGCATGGCGCTGGACGACGCCGGCATCAAGGGCAATGACGATCTCTGCACGACGATGGACATGGTGGTGGCTGCCGGCGGCGGCGAGCGCGACGAGGCGGTCGACGCCGACATTCTCGCCGCTTCGGAAAGCCGCAACGACCGCGACGTGCTGCTCAACGAAAAACTGACCACCGAATTGCGGCCGACGCTGTTTCTGGCACAGCTTTCCAACCTGCTCGCCGGCAACATCTCAATCGTCCACAAGGTGACCGGCTCGTCGCGCACCTTCATGGGCGAGGAAGGTGCCGGCGTCGCCGCTGTCGAGACAGCCGCCGCGCGCATCCGCTCCGGCCAATCGACGCATATCCTGGTCGGCGGCGCATTCCAGACCGAACATTCCGACATGCTGCTTGGCTATGAGCTGGCCGGCTACTTGCATCGCGGCCCCTGGAGACCGGTCTGGCAGAGACAGGGCCTGGACGGCGGCGGCGTGGTGACTGGATCGGGCGGTGCGTTTCTCGTCCTGGAACAGCGCGAGCACGCGATCAGCCGCGGGCGAAAGATCTATGCCGAACTCGGCCCGGTCGTATCCGGACGCGCCATACGCCGGCAGGGCGAGCTCGATGCCGAGATTACCGCGCTGCTCAGCCAGGCGGCATTGCCGAACGGCGAGCTGCTGACGATTTCAGGCGCTTCGGGTGCCCATGCCGCGACTGTTGCCGAGAAATCGGCGCTCGACGCCAATCCGGCGATTGCAGCACGCGGTTTTTCGACGCTGACCGGCCACATGAAGGAAGCGCAGTTTCCCTTCGCCGTGGCGCTGGCTGCATTGGCTGTCGAACGCAAGGCCGCCTACCCGGCTTTTGACGCCGCCACCGAGAAGCCGTTCAACGGCATTCCCAGGACCGTGCTTGCAACGGCGATCGGCTATCACCAATTCGAGGGCATGGCGTTGGTCAACGCCGCCTAGAGGGTTTCGGGACAAAAACATGGCCAATCTGAACGACCACATGGGCAGGCCGATCGTTGCCGTTACCGGCATCGGCGTGGTGACGTCGCTGGGCGTTGGCAAGGCCGACAATTGGGCAGCGCTCACCGCGGGCACGTCCGGCATCCATCCGATAACCCGCTTTCCGGTCGACCATCTGAACACCCGCATCTCCGGCACGGTCGATTTCCTGCCGTCGAGCTCCAAGGGCGCTTCCCTTCTTACCTACGACCTCGCCGAGATAGCCGCGCAGGAAGCCGTGGCCGAAGCCGGCCTCGATTCGGGCGATTTCGGCGGGCCGCTTTTCCTCGCCTCGCCGCCGGTCGAGCTCGACTGGAGCGAGCGCTTTTCGCTGTACAATTCCGACAAGCACGACATCGGCGCCGAACGGCTGCTTCGCGTGGCGCGCGGCTTGAAGGGGCTCGATGTCTTCGAGACCACCCAGTTCGGTTCGATCGCCGACCGGCTCGCCGACCGTTTTGGCACGCGTGGCCTGCCGATCACGCTGTCGACGGCCTGCGCCTCGGGCGCCACCTCGATCCAGCTCGGCGTCGAGGCGATCCGCCGCGGCGAATGCGACCGGGCGCTGTCGATCGGCGCCGACGGCTCGGCGACCGCCGAGGCGCTGATCCGTTTCTCGCTGCTTTCCGCACTCTCCACCCACAACGACATCCCCGAAAAGGCGTCAAAACCGTTTTCCAGGGATCGCGACGGTTTTGTCCTCGCTGAGGGTTCTGGCGCGCTGGTATTGGAATCGCTGGAGGCGGCACTCGCCCGTGGTGCAAACATCCTCGGCATCCTGCGCGGCTGCGGCGAGAAGGCCGACGATTTCCACCGCACCCGCTCGAAGCCGGACGGCTCGCCGGCGATCGCGGCGGTTCGCGCCGCGCTCGCCGATGCCGGCTTGGGCGAGGACGAGATCGATTATGTCAACGCCCATGGCACCTCGACGCCGGAAAACGACAAGATGGAGCATTTGTCGCTGTCGACCGTGTTCGGCGAGCGGATCGGCTCGATGCCGATCTCGTCGAACAAGTCGATGATCGGCCACACGCTGTCGGCCGCCGGCGCCGTCGAGGCGGCGTTTTCGCTGATGACCATGCGCGAAAGCGTCATCCCGCCGACCATCAATTACGACAATCCCGATCCGGCGATCGTGCTCGACGTGGTGCCGAACCAGAAGCGCAACGCCGAGGTCGGCACGGTGCTGTCGAACTCCTTCGGCTTCGGCGGCCAGAACACCTGCCTTGTCATGGCGCGGGAACCGGTCTAATGCATGTCGCCCAAAAGTGCGAAGCGGTTTTGGGACAACGACATGCATAAAAAACAAAAGCTTAAAGCGCGTCGGCTGAATCCGTTTCAACGCGGCGCGCTTTAAGCGACCGTTCTTCGCCAACAGAACCGACAGGCCCAATGCGTGCATTGCAACTTATCGAGGACCGCCGCCTTGAAACGGTGGACCTGCCGCTTCCGCCGCAGCCTGCGCTGGGCGAAGTGACGCTGCGCATCAAGGCCGTGGCGCTCAATCATATCGACGTCTGGGGCTGGCGCGGCATGGCCTTCGCCAAGCGCAAGCTGCCGCTGGTCGTCGGCGCCGAAGCCTCGGGCGAGGTCGAGGCGGTCGGCCCCGGCGTCTCCAGCCTTGTGCCGGGGCAGCTTGTATCGATCTACGGCGCGCGCACCTGCGGGCTTTGCCGCGCCTGCCGCGAAGGCCGCGACAACCTCTGCGAGCATGTCTCGGGCGTTCACGGCTTCCATCTCGACGGCTTTGCGCAAGAGAAGATAAACCTGCCGGCGCGCCTGCTGGTCCCTGCCCCGCCCGGCGTAACCGACGTCGGCGCCGCGGTCGCGCCCGTCACCTTCGGCACGGTCGAGCACATGCTGTTCGACAATGCCAGGCTGCAGCCCGGCGAAACCATCTTGATCCATGCCGGCGGCTCGGGCATCGGCTCCGCCGCGATCCAGCTGGCCAAGAAAATGGGCTGCACCGTGATCACCACGGTTGGCTCGAACGACAAGATCGACAAGGCGAAGGCGCTTGGCGCCGATCACGTCATCAACTATCGCGACGACCGTTTCGAAGGCGTCGTGCGCAAGCTGACGAAGAAGAAGGGCGTCGATGTCGTCTTCGAGCATGTCGGCGCCGACACCTTTGCCGCCTCGATGCTGTGCCTGAAACGCGGCGGCCGCCTGGTGACCTGCGGCTCGACCTCGGGCGTGTCGACGCAGATCAACCTGATGCAATTGTTCCAGCAGCAGCTGAAGCTGCTCGGCTCGTTCGGCTGTCGCATGCAAAACATGGCCGACGCCATGCAGAAAATGGCGGCGGGGCTGGTTTCTCCGGTTATCGACACCGAAGTCGGCTTCGACGGCATCGAGACCGCACTGAAGCGCATGGAAGGCCGCGACGTGTTCGGCAAGATCATCCTGCGCGTCGGCTAGACCATGATGCTGCTGTCTGAAAAAACCATGGTCTAGGAATGATCGGCAACGCCTTCAAGAAGCTCCGCCGGGACCTGGCGTTCCGCTACGGCAGGCGGCTGCGCCAGTTCAACTACTGGCTGCTGGCGCGCCTCGCGATGACGATGATTTGGCTATTGCGTCTGCTGCCGGTCGACAGCGCGCTCAATTTCGCCAACCGCGCCGCCCGCCGCATTGGCCCTTGGGTGGGGCGCCATAACGTCGCCATTTCCAATCTGCGCAAGGCTTATCCGGAAAAGAGCGACAAGGAGATCCAGGCCATCGCCTCCGACATGTGGGGCAACATGGCTCGCCTTGCCGCGGAATACGTCTTTCTCGATGCCCTGTTCGACTACGATCCCGCCGCGACAAAACCGGGCCGCATCGAGGTCAAGGGGGTCGAGCACTTCGTGCAAATCGCCGGCGAGCAAAAACCGCATATCATCTTCACCGGGCATCTCGGCAATTTCGAGCTGCTTCCGGTGGCGGCAGCCACGTTCGGCATGAACATCACGGCGCTGTTTCGTCCGCCCAACAACCCCTACCTTGCCGACTACATCCTCTCGACGCGCCGCTCGACCATGGGCTCGCTGCTGCCCTCCGCGACCGGCGCTTCATTCGCGCTGGCGGCCATCCTGGAGAAAGGCGGCAATATCGGCGTGCTCGTCGACCAGAAATTCTCGAGCGGGCTCGAAACGACTTTTTTCGGCCGCCCATGCGAAAGCAACCGGGTCCTGGGCACCCTGGCGCGGCACTATGACTGCGATGTCTATCCGGCGCGCTGCGTGCGCCTGCCGGGCAACCGCTTCCGGCTCGAGATCGAGGACAAACTGACCTTGCCGCGCACCGCCGGCGGCAGTGTCGACGTCCATGGCACCACCCAGTTGCTCAACGACGTGGTCGAGCGCTGGGTGCGCGAGGATCCCGGCCAGTGGATGTGGTTCCACAAAAGATGGGAAATCAGCGGCCCGCGCGGGCAGCACAAGCGGGCGAGGAACCGCGGCGAAGCCGCCTGAGTAGAAGTGAGTGACAGCAATTATGCTATTGTTGGCAATGTTCTAATTGCGCCACCGACCCCGCCCGGTTGCCGAGGCGGGTTTTTGTTTAGTCACCGATCACTCTGTGGCCTGTCCTGGCAAGACCAATCAGCCAACCGAAGGGGCGCCATAGCGAAGTCCATCCACCAGCAAGCCAACCATCCGTCGTGCCTGGTCGGGGCCTCCGCCATAGCGGTCTGGTGAGCAGAGCCTGGCAATCGCGAACAATAATTCCTTAGCATCAACGTCCGAGCGAACATCGCCTGCTTCGGTCGCGGCATCCAGCAAGCTCTGCAGCGCGGGCCGAAGTTTCTCAAGAAAATACAGCGGCAAGGACTCATATGCCGGATCGCCGGAGGAGAAGGCCGCGGCGAGTCCACGCTTGGCAGCGATAAAGTCCACGTAACGCTGCATCCATCGGGCGAGCGCTTCGCCGGGTTCATATTCGGCGGCAATGGCAGATGCAGCATTTGCGCAGGCATCCACTTCGTTACGGAAGACCGCCACGATCAGGTCCGAACGCTGCGGAAAATGCCGATAGAGCGTACCCACGCCAACGCCGGCCTTATCGGCGATCTCTCGCACCGGAGCATCGACCCCCGAAGCCGCAAACACTGCCATTGCCGCTTCGAGCAGCGCCTTGGAGTTGCGTTGCGCGTCCGCACGCACGCGTCGATCCGTCGAGTTTACGGGCTCCAAGTCACCACCCCGCTCCTCCGATTTGTCGTCCATGATTTTTCCACTTGATAAACGGAACGATGTTCCGTATAAAACGGAACGCAGTTCCGATTGGGAAAATTAGCACAGCATGGCGCCGTTGCCTACACGTCAATGAAAAAAGAGGAGATCACCATGCGGGTCAAACCTATTGCCCTGGTCACTGCGGCCAACAAGGGAATCGGCCTCCAGATCGCCAGGGATCTGGCGACGCACGGCCTCACCGTGCTCGTAGGGTCGCGCAAGCTCGAGCATGCGGAGACGGCCGCAAACAGCATCGGCGCGGATGCCCGCGCCGTCCAACTCGATGTCACGAAACAGGCCTCGATTGCCGCCGCGGCAAAGCGCATCCGTAACGAGTTCGGTCGCCTCGACGTCCTGGTGAACAATGCAGGCACTTCCGATGCGGGAAAGCAGGGCATCTCGCATGCGGCGCCCCTCGAGGGACGCGCGGTGTTCGAGACCAACGTGTTCGGCGTCGTCGCCGTCACGCAGGCGATGTTGCGGCTGCTTGGTGAAGCGCCGGCGGCACGCATCGTCAGCGTCGACCCGTCCAGTCCACAGCGCGCGTTGTTCGGCCCTGTTTACAGCAGCTCGGAGACTGCCCTCGATGCGACGACGCTCGCCTTCGCCATCGAATTTGAGGATGCCGGCGCCGACGCTGCCTGCCCCGGCTTCACTTCGACGAACCTCAACAGCTTCGAGGGCACGGCCGACCGGGCCGCGTGAGTCCTTCGCCTCGCGCTCCTCGACGCTAACGGGTCCCGATGGGGCATGTTCCCCCAGGATCAGGCGGCGCACCCTGGCTCCGGTGCCGATCGAGCCCACGTCGTGATCTGCGATCTTGGGGCGGGTCGAAAGGGTCTATCGAGATTGATACCGGAAAGCCGCGACAAAGGCTGCAAACGCCGGCGATTGATTGCGTCGGCTGGGATAGTAAAGATGATAGCCTTGAAAGGTCGGGCACCAGTCGGCAAGGACTTCCTCGAGCCGACCACCCTCAACATGGGGTTGAACAAGAGCCTTCGGCGCATAGGCCAAACCGATGCCGTCGAGGGCCGCGTCAAGTGCCGGCGCGATATTGTTCAGGGTCAGCTGGCCGTCCACACGGACGCTGAACTCGCGTCCGTTCTTCCTGAATTCCCAGGCAAATAGCGCGCCTGAGCTGGGAAGCCGCAGATTGATGCAGTTGTGGTCGGTCAAGTCCTGAGGGCTTTTCGGCGCAGCCCGACGAGCGAGATAATCGGGTGAGCCGGCGACGCAATAGCCGACATCGGGACCAATGCGAACGGCCACCATGTCGCGGGCGATTGCCTCGCCAAGTCGAACACCGGCATCGAACTGACGCTCGACGATGTTGGTGAAGCCGTTGTCGACAATGAGCTCCACATTGATGTCCGGGTAGTTTCGCAGGAACGCTGGCAGCCTGGGGCGAAAGACCAAATTGACGGCATCATCGGGGCACACGATACGGATCTGGCCCGAGGGCTGGCCGCGCAGGGCGCTGATCGCGCTGATCCCGGCGGCAATGCTTTCGAAATGCGGCTCGATGCTTTCGACGAGGCGTTCTCCGGTCGCCGTGGGCGCCACATCGCGGGTCGTGCGAGAGAGCAGACGGACGCCAAGCCGTTCCTCCATTGCCCTGATCGTATGGCTGAGGGCCGATCGGGTAACACCCAATTTGGCCGCCGCTCGCGTAAAACTGCGCTGCCGAGCGACCTCAAGGAAGGCTCGCATCTCACTGAACTCGTCACGCGGTATTGGTGAGCTCCGTTCACTACGACATGCAGATTATAGCTGCTAGTCTGACAAGACCAGCCCGGCTACCTAGTCTGTCGACGGACAGGAGCGCACGAATGGCTATCGAACTGACACTGGATGACACGCTGGCGGCTGAAGGGGCAGTAACGCCATGGGCCGCCGTCACCTGCCTCTCGCTTTTGACCTTTCTCCTGGTCGGCCTGGAGTTCATGCCGGTGAGCCTGTTGACTCCGATTGCGCAGGGCCTGGCCATCTCGGAAGGCCAGGCCGGACAGGCGATCGCCGTGTCGGGGCTTTTTGCCGTGATCACCAGCCTGTTCGGCAACGCGCTGCTGGCCAGGTTCGACCGGAGAACGGTCGTCCTGCTGTACACGGCAGTGCTGGTCGCATCGAGTTTGGCTGTTGCCCTCGCTCCCAACTTCCTGGTGTTTCTGGCCGGACGGGCCCTGGTCGGGATCGCGATCGGCGGCTTCTGGTCGCTCTCCACGGCCATTTTGGCGCGCCTGGCCTCAGGCTCCGACCTGCCCAAGGCGATCGCCCTGCTGCAGGGCGGAACTGCATTGGCGATCGTCATCGCCGCACCGCTCGGCAGCTTCCTCGGCGAATTGATCGGGTGGCGGGGCACGTTCTTCGTCACAGTCCCGGTCGGCCTCGCGGCGCTCGTCTGGCAACTGGCCGTTCTGCCGAAGATGCCGCCGATGGAGGCCGTTTCGGTATCCAGCATGTTCCGTCTGCTGCGCAATCGGACATTCATCATCGGCATGGCCGCAACTGGACTTGCATTCATGGGAATGAATTCGCTGTCGATCTATCTGCGCCCATTCCTTGAAAGCGTCACCGGCCTCGACGTGAACGTCCTGTCGCTGGTGCTCCTGGGCCTCGGCCTAGGCGGCCTGGCGGGACTGTCCATCGCCGGCTTTGTTCTCCGGCGAAACCTCACCGCCGTGCTGATCGGGCTGCCGAGCGCGCTTGCGCTCCTCGCCCTGCTCCTGATCGCAGTGGGACCGGTGCTTTGGGCCACGGCTTCGCTTCTGGTTCTTTGGGGGCTGTTCAACACCCCGATTCCGGCGGCGTGGGGTACATGGATGGCTCAGATCATTCCCGACGATCTTGAAGCTGGAGGCGGGCTGCAGGTCGCATTGATCCAGTTCGCCATCGCCAGCGGCGCTTCCGCGGGCGGCATGCTGTTCGACGCTGCCGGCTGGTGGAGCGCCTTCCTGCTCGCCGCCGCCCTGCTGGCGGGCTCAGCCCTGCTCGCCGCCGCCGCCAGCCCTCGCGCTGCTGCGTGCAGAACCTTTGATCGCGGAGGGACAGCGCCCGGACAGCGCCCCCCTCTGTCCGGCAGGACAGAGGGGGGCGCGAAGGATCACTACAGAGCGCTTTTATTCTGAACCGCCGCATTCTTGGCTGGGCTGGGCATTGCTGCGCTGCCCGACTTCCTTACCGACGTGCCGATCGCGGAGGGTACATTGAGACAAGTGATGGCGGATTATCCCTCGCCAGAGGCGGGGATCTATGTGGTGCGGCCACCTGGCGGGATTGCGCCCAGAAAGGTGCGTGCGCTGATTGACATCCTCATCGAATGGTTCGGCGCCCGTTGAGCGCAATCATTGCGACCTTCGGGTGGTGATCGCGGCGCAACGGCGAGAAAGCGCAGCCAACACCGGTCCCTTCGCCATCTCGGGCCAAAATTTCGATGGACTTAGAGCGGGTGGTTTTAGCCGCATTTCTGCGACGCCAGGAGAAAAGTGATCCTGATCGGTCAAAGCATTGCCTCATCGGCCGTAAGTGCATGCTCTCGCGTGCCGGAGACGATGATCTCCAGGACCTCATGCTCGTCGGTGTTTTTGATGTAGCGATCGCCGACGTTCTCGCCGCGCTTAAGCACCATCACGCGGTCGCCCACAGCGAAGATGTCAACGAGGCGGTGGGAGATGATGATCTGGGCAACGCCCTGCTTTTTCAGTTCCAGCATGGTTTCGAGCAGCCGCTCGGTCGCCATCACCGAGAGATTGGCGGTCGGCTCGTCGAGTATCACCACGCGCGGCTGAAAGGAGATAGCGCGGGCAATCGCGACCGATTGCTGGCGGCCGCCCGAAAGGCTCTCGACCTTTTGATAGACGGAGTTCACGTCGACCTTGAGCCGCTTCAGCACACTGTCGGCTTCCGCGTACATTTTCCGCCGATTGACGAAAAGGCCCCTGCGCGGCCAACGGCCAAGAAAGATATTCTGACCGACATCCATATTCCCGCAAAGAGCGAAATCCTGGTAGATCATCTCGATGCCGGCGTCGCGGCTTTCGTGCGGGCTCTTGAAGTGCACCAGCTGCCCGGCGACGAAGATCTCGCCGCCCGCGTCGCGCTGGTAGGCGCCGGTCAGGATCTTCATCAGCGTCGACTTGCCGGCCGAGTTGTCGCCGACGAGGCCCAGGATCTCGCCTGGATAGAGCACGAGGTCGACGTTGCGGAGCGCCTGCACCGCACCGAAGGCTTTTTCGATGCCCCGCATTTCTACGATCGGTGCGGGCCTGGTCGCGTCACGCATGGGTCGTTTCCGCCGTTCTTGTGCGCCGCGCGAGGCGCGCCCGCAGGCGGCCGAAGATGTTGGCCTGGCGCACCCAGATGTCGATCAGCACCGCCACGATCAGGATGCCACCGATGAAGACGTTGATCCAGTGCTGCGGCATGGTAAAGCCTTGGACGTTGAGCTGCAGCAGCGCCCGGATCAGGGTGATCACCGCCGCCCCGGCGAGCGCCCCGATCACGGTGCCGTAGCCGCCGAAGATCGAACCGCCGCCGATGATCACCGAAGCGATGGCGTCGAGCTCGCGGAACTGGCCGGCTACAGGGTTGAAGCTGCGGAAGTAGGCGACGTTGATGATCCCGGCCATTGTCGCGCAGAGCGCCGCCAGCATGAGCGCGAAGAACCGCACCCGGTTGGTGTTGATCCCGGCATAAGCGGCGGCGCGAATGTTGCCGCCGGTCGCATAGACCTTCTGCCCGAACGGCATGTAGGCTAGCACGACGCCGGCAATGAGGGCGACCAACAGCATCCAGATGGTCTGGATGCTCACCACCTCGGCGATCGAGCGCAGCAGCCCGTCCGGCAGCGAGATGCGGAAGTGCAGCAGGATGTCGTTCACCTTGCGGCCAAGCAGGTTGTAGCCCTCGGGCCAGCCGGTGAGCTGCTGCCCGGCGACGAACCAGGCGGCGAGGCCGCGGGCGATGTAGAACATGCCGAGCGTGGCGATGAAGGCCGGCAGCTTGAAGCCGACGGTGACGATCGCGTTGACGAGGCCGGCGCACATGCCCGCCAGCAGGCCCATCGCCACGGCGGTCACGGGGTCGGCGCCGAGGACCTTGAGGAAATAGGCGGCTGTGCTGCCGGCGAGGGCAAGCACCGCCCCGACGGAGAGGTCGATATCGCCGGCGGCGATGACGTAGGTGAGCCCGATGGTGATCAGCGCAAGCTCGGTGTAGTTGAGCAAGATAGCGAAGCTGTTGGACAGGTTCCACCAGTAGTCCGGCCGGAGCGCGAGGCCGGTCAGCCACAGGAGCGCGGTCAGGATGATGGCGAGCGCGTCGCGCCGGGCGAGGAACTTGCCGAACCCGGTGGCCGACAACGCCATGTCGGTCGCCATCGCGCCCTTGGTCTGCACCCCCTCGATCGCGATGCCGCCGATCTCGTAGGCCGGTGGCGGCGGCCGGCCGCGGAGCCAGGCCCAGAGGCGCCCTGCCACCTGGCGGCGGATGAGATAGGGCTCGATGAGCACAGCGACGACGAGGAGCAGCCCGAGGAACACCGGCACCGCGCCGACCGGTAGCGAAAAAACGGCGTTGACCGTGATCTCCTCGTCGCCGATCTTGATGATGCGCGTGATCGGCCAGCCCTCGCGCAATACCTTGTCGAGCAGCACCACCAGAAGGGCGCCAAGGCAGGATCCGGCGACCCGGCCGCGGCCACCGAGGATCGAGGCGCCGCCGATGATCACGGCGGCAATGACGGTCAGCTCACCGCTGACGCCGTAGAGCGGCGTCACGCCCTTGTCCTGCGCAGCTGACATCAAGCCGGCCAGCGCCGCGCAGAGCGAGGAGATCAGGAAGGCTCGGATGCGCACCCAGTTGGTCGGGATGCCGGCATAGGACGCCGCCTGCTCGTTGCCGCCGGTGGCGAAGGTCTCGTAGCCCCAGCGCGTCTTGGCAAGCACATAGGCGCCGATCACGGCGACAACGAGGAAGATCACGATCTGGTTGTTGAAGCCGAGGAGGTTGGTCTCGCCGAGGTGAAAAAAACCCGGATAGCCGGTCGCCTTGGCAGGGTAGTAGATCGCCTGGCCGTGAGTGAGCGCCAGCACGAAGCCGCGGCCGATGAAGAGGACGGTCAGCGTGGCGATGAACGCCGGCACCTTCAGGATGGTGACGAGCACGCCGTTGATCAGCCCGATCAGCGTGCCGAGCAGCAGGCAGAGGATCGCCGACGTGACGACGCCGAGGTCATGGAAGTTCGGCGCGAACAGCCTGGCAAAGACGACGGCGACTAGGCCGTAAGTTGAACCGACCGAAAGATCGAGGTCCTTGTTGACGATGACGAAGGTCACTCCGACCGCGATGATGGCAACCCGCGAGGTGTCGCGGAGCAGCGAGTGAAACGCTCCTGTTGACCCGAAGAACGCGGGATTGACGAGAGCGCCGCCGAGATAGAGCAGCAAAAGCAAGGCAACGAGCCCCACCTCCCAGCCGCCGACAATCTGGGACGGCGCACGGCCGAGCGATGTGGTCGCGGTAAGCGCCATGGTCTCTTCTGGTCGATTTCCTGCTGCCGCATTGCGGGAGAGCCTGCGCTCTCCCGCAATGATTTCAGACGTTCCGAGTGGACTCAGTTCTCGAAGCGCTTGCCGACATCCTCGACGGTCTCCTTCGTCACCAGTTGGGCGCGTGTGTCGAGGTTGGCCGCCGCGATGCCGCGGTCGATCTCCAGATAGAGCTGCATGACCGGCCAGAAGCCCTGCAAGAAGGGCTGCTGCCCGAGCGCGCCGGTCAGATCGCCGCTCTTCATCGCGTCCTGCTGGGCCGGGCCGAGGTCGAAACCGTAGGCGCAGATCTTGCCGGTCAGTCCGGTCTGAGCGACGGCCTTGGCAAGCGCCGGCGTGAACACGTTGTTGCCGGCGAACGCGCCTACGACGTCGCCGCGCGATTCGAACAGCGTCACGATGCCGTTCACCGGGTCATTCGGATTGGTGTCTATACCGGTGTTCTCCGGACCCGCGTCGACCTTGAAGGCATCAAGCTTGCCGGCATCCTTCAAGCCCTTGACGATGGCGTTGAAAGCCGAAGTGACGCGGTTGTTCACCTCGATGTTGCCCATTGCGGTCGACGACGGCAGGACGATCGAACCCTTCTCGATACCCTTGTCCGCGAGGCACTTGACGAGCGCCTCGCCGGCGATTGCGGCAGCGGAGGCGTCCTGGCCGGTGTGGCCGATGCCGCTGCGGTTGAGGAGCGTGCCGTCAAAGGAATTGGTCGTAGCGACCGGTATGCCCTTCGCCTCGGCGGCCTTGACGATGTCGTTGTAGGCGCCGACCTGGGGCGTTGTCATGATCAGCCCATCGATCGTCGGATCCTGCACGATCTGGTTCAGGATTTCGATCTCGCGGGCAGGGTCGTCAGTCGGCGATTCCGAGCCGAGCAGCAGGACCTTGGCGCCGATCAGGTTGCCGGCGACGGTCGCGCCGACGTAGACCGGATCGAAGAAGCCATTGCCGGCAGTGTGTGTCACGATAGCGAATGTGAGGTGACCATCGGCCGAATGGAAGTCCTTGGTACCGGGGGCCTCCTTTGCGGCTTCTTCGAAGCTGTAGCCGCCGACCGCCTTGTCGACGCCGCCCGATTGTGCGTAGGCGTTCGATACGCCGAGCGATAACGCCGCGGCACATGCCGCGAGCGAGAAAATACGTTTCATGATTATCCTCCCTTGCAACCAACGGTCGGAAGCCGTTCGGGCGCATTTATTCAGGATTCCGAATGCTCCCTCCCACCCCGTATATTCTGCCCAAAGCTCGCCCACGTAAATAGTGCTAGCGCTACGCGGTGTCAGACAGACGAGGAGACTTGGTGTATTGTGATCCCTACCTGGGCCGCATTTCAAAAATGAGCGACACGGAGAGCACCAAAAATAAAGTTTCACAAACGCGTAGGAAGGATACCGCGATGAATCTGCGACCAGACCCCACATTCTATCCGTCACCTCGGCTGGCTATGGAAGGGCCGCCGGAAACTCTGGCCTACACGTTGATGCTTAGCCCGGACTTCTCGCAACCCGACGGTTTGGCTGTGGTGAATGTCGATCCAAATTCGCCGGATTTCGGCAAGATCGTCCACACTGTGATCATGCCAAACAAGGGCGATGAGTTTCATCACTTCGGCTGGAATGCGTGTTCTTCGGCGCTATCACCACTGACTGGCCACGCCTTTTTGGAGCGTCGTTATCTGATCATTCCGGGCATTCGTTCGTCGCGCATCTACATAATTGATGTGAAGGGCGGGCCGACAGCCGCCAAGATTCACAAGATCATCGAACCCGCAGAAGTCTTTGCCAAGACGGGCTATTCCCGCCCGCATACGATCCACTGCGGACCCGAGGGCATCTATGTCTCGACCCTCGGCGGCGGTGGCAAGGACGGTACCGACGGTCCTCCGGGCATTTTCATCATGGATTGCCAGACCTTCGATGTCATTGGCCGCTATGAGATAGATCGTGGCGCCCAGGACAAGCACTACGATTTCTGGTGGAACCTGCCGCGCGACTACATGGTCAGTTCCGAATGGGCCCTGCCGCCGCAGTTCGAAAACGGCATCGTCCCTGAGGATCTACTGTCCAACAAGTACGGCCACCGCATGCATTTCTGGGATCTGCGTGCGCGTAAGAACATTCAGACCATCGATCTGGGCGCCAATCACCAAATGGCGCTCGAAATCCGCCCGGCGCATGATCCAGTCCAGCAATACGGCTTCTGCGGCGTTGTGGTCGATACCACCAATCTCGAAGGCTCGATCTGGACTTGGTGGCGCGACGCAGATGGCAAGTTCCAGGCCAAGAAGACGGCGGTCATCCCGCCTCAACCGGCCAATGCCGACGATCTGCCGGATCTTCTGAAGGGTTTCTCGGCGGTGCCCCCTCTGGTCACCGACATCGACCTCAGCCTCGACGACAAGTATCTCTATGTGGCTTGTTGGGGTACGGGTGAAATGCATCAATACGATGTCAGCGACCCGATGAAGCCGGTTCTGGCGGGCAAGGTCGAACTGGGTGGGATCGTCAAGAAGACCAAGCACCCCTGTGGCAAGGACTTCGGCTATGGGCCACAAATGGTCGAGATTAGCCGCGACGGCAAGCGTGTCTATTGGACCAATTCGCTCTATTCGACCTGGGACGATCAGTTCTATCCCGGTGAGCGCGGCGGGGCGATGGTGAAGGCCGATGTTGGCGCCAATGGTGGCCTGACGCTCGACACCAACTTCTTCGTCGAGTTCCCCAAAGGCTATCGAACGCACCAGATCCGGCTTGAAGGCGGCGACTGCTCTACCGACAGTTTCTGCTACCCATCGGCCTAGGTGTCGCCCGAACTCCTTTCGACCACAGCCGGCCTCTGGCTTGCTGTGGTCGCCAGCGGGATTTACCATGGCGTAAACCCGGGTATGGGCTGGCCGCTTGCTGTTTCGGCCGCCCTGATGGAACGGCGAGCCCATGCGCTGCCGGGCGCACTCCTGGCGCTGGCGTTCGGGCATCTTGTCGCCATGACGGTGGTCCTCTTGCCCTTCGCGCTAATGACCATGCTGGTTGATTGGCAAACCGAGATCCGCGTTGGCGCAGGTCTAATTGTCGTCGCGCTCGGAGTCTGGCTGCTCTTCAACCGGCGGCATCCTAGATTTCTGGCGCGCGTGCCGCCGTCGCGACTGGCGCTCTGGTCCTTTCTCGTCGCCGTCGCGCATGGCGCCGGCCTGATGCTGGTGCCGATCTACCTCGGCCTGTGCGGCGTCGTTGAAACGGATGCCGGGCACCGTGCCGCGACCGCCCTCATTGCACGAACTGCAGCGCTCTCGATCGGCGTGGCAGCGGTCCACACCGGCGCGATGATCACTGCGGGCGGCGCTTTGGCCTTCGGCGTCTATCGGTGGCTGGGATTAAGGTTTCTTTCGAAAAGCTGGTTTGATCTGGATGTGATCTGGGCGCTAAGCCTGGTTCTGGTCGGGGCGATCGGCGTGTTTTCCGCGCTCTAGTTGGTCACCACGATCCGCGTGTTGCGAAAGCCGGCCTGCCGCACCATCGAATAGAAGGCGGCGGCATTGGACGGGTGCAGCCGCACGCAGCCATGCGACGCCGGGCGCCCGAGAGATTTTACCGCCCCTGTGCCATGGATGGCATAGCCGCCACGGTAGAACACCGAATGAGGCATCGGCGACATGTCGTATTTGCGCGAATACCACATCCGTGCCGTTCGTTGCGGCCGGTAGCTGCCGCGCGGCGTGATATAGCCTTTGCGCGCCGTGGATACGCGCCATCGGTAGACCGCCCGGCCGTACCTTACAGTCATCGTCTGCGATGACACGTCGATCCTTGCAACCAGCTTGGCTGCCCAGCCCTCGACCGAAGAACCGAACAGCATCGTTGCCAGTGCCGCTGCCATGAGAACGGTCTTTTTCATGCGATCAAACCCCTTTGATTGCCCTTGCCTGCCTGCCTTCACGCTATTCTTCATCCTTTAATCGCAAGTGAATGAGGTAACCACACACCTCTGACGAATTCACCAATCCAAAGCAGCGAATTTGAACGGTTTCCCCGCGATAGTTGCCGTGGCGACATGTAACCACATAACTAGGGCGCGACCCGCCAACAGGCTTGCCAAAACGCACCGTTGGCTGCTCAATTCGTCGAATGAACGAACTCCTGCTGAAAGCGGTCGATGATCGGGTCGACGACCTGGTCGCGCTGACCGCGGACCTGATCCGCTTTCCGACCATCAACCCGCCCGGCGAGGCCTATCGGCCATGCGCCGAATACGTCGGAAAGCGGCTGAAAAAGCGCGGCTTCGAAGTCGAATTCATCCGCGCCGAAGGCACGCCCGGCGACACCGACCGCTACCCGCGCGTCAACGTCGTCGCCCGCTTCGATGGCCGCTCGCCCGGCGCCTGCGTGCATTTCAACTCGCATATCGACGTGGTTGAAGCCGGCGACGGCTGGAGCCTCGATCCCTTCGCCGGCATCGTCAGGGATGGCAAGGTCCATGGCCGCGGCGCCTGCGACATGAAGGGCGGCCTGGCCTCCTCGATCATCGCCGCCGAGGCCTTCATGGAGGTTTTCCCCGACTTCCCGGGCGCCATCGAGATTTCGGGCACGGTCGACGAGGAGTCCGGCGGCTTCGGCGGCGTCGCCCATCTGGCAAAGCTCGGCTATTTCTCCAAGCCGAAGGTCGACCACGTCATCATCCCCGAGCCGTTGAACAAGGATCGCATCTGCCTTGGCCATCGCGGCGTCTGGTGGGCGGAGATCGAGACCAAGGGCGAGATCGCGCACGGCTCGATGCCGTTCCTCGGCGACAATGCGGTGCGCCATATGGGCGCCCTGCTAAGGGCGTTCGAGGACGAGCTGTTCCCGGCGCTCGACCGCAAGGTAACGCGCATGCCGGTCGTGCCCGACGGGGCCAAGCGCTCGACCATGAACATCAACTCGATCCATGGCGGCCAGACCGAGGATTTCCGGCCTGGCCTGCCCTCGCCCAATGTCCCCGATTCCTGCCGGCTGACCATCGACCGCCGCTTCCTGCTCGAAGAGGATCTTGGCACGGTCAAGCGCGAGGTGACCGATATCCTCGACCGGCTGAAGCGCGAGCGCAAGAAATTCGACTACGAGATCCGCGATCTCATGGAGGTGCTGCCGCTGATGACCGAGCGCGATGCGCCGGTGGTCAAGGCGGTGGCGCGGGGCATCATGGAGGTATTCGACCGCGAGCCCGACTACGTGATCTCGCCCGGCACCTACGACCAGAAGCACATTGCCCGCATCGGCCACATCTACGACTGCATCGCCTATGGCCCGGGCATTCTCGACCTCGCCCACAGGCCCGACGAATGGGTGGGGATATCAGACATGGTCGAATCGGCCAAGGTGATGGCGATCGGGCTCAACGTGCTGCTGAGGGGCGCGGGCGCTCGGTAGCCGGTGATGGGCGGAAAAACATTCCTGCCGGCGCCGCCGGAAAGCACGAAACGCAATTTACTCCTTGGTGAAATCACGCTTCTATCCACCGGGTTTCGAGCATGTTTTTGAGCATATCGGGAGTTGCACGATGAAATTGTGGAAAACCATTCTCACCGCTGCGGCCCTGGTGCTGTCTGCCGGACCATCGGCATTTGCCGCGCGCGATCTGGTCATCGGCATCACGCTCGAACCTCCGCATCTCGATCCGACCGCAGGTGCTGCGGCGGCGATCGACGAGGTGCTTTACGCCAATGTGTTCGAGGGGCTGACCCGCATCGGCCCGAACGGCGAGGTGCTGCCGGCTCTCGCCGAAAGCTGGACCGTTTCCGACGACGGCAAGGTCTATACCTTCAAGCTGCATAGCGGTGTGAAATTCCATGACGGCACCGACTTCAATGCCGACGACGTCAAATTCTCGCTCGACCGCGCCCGTGCCGACAACTCCGTCAACGCACAAAAGGGCCTGTTCGCCGCCATCGATACGGTCGAAATGGTCGATCCGGCGACGGTCAGGATCACGCTGAAGAACCCGCAAAGTTCGTTCCTCTACAATATGGGCTGGGGCGACGCGGTCATCGTCGCGCCGGAGACAGCCGACACCAACAAGGAAACGCCTGTCGGCACCGGCCCGTTCAAGTTCCAGACCTGGGCCAAGGGCTCGTCGATCACGCTGATCAAGTCCGACGCTTACTGGGGTGCCCCGGTCTCCCTCGACAAGGCCGAGTTCCGCATCGTCACGGATGCCGCAGCCGCCGTTCCGGCGCTGCTTTCCGGCGATGTTCAGGCCTTCCCGTTCTTCGATCCCGACAGCGTCGCCCAGATCCAGGGCGACCCGCGCTTCAAGGTGGTGATCGGCGCGACCGAGGGTGAGACCATCCTTTCGATGAACAACAAGAAGCCGCCTTTCGACCGGCTGCAGGTCAGGCAGGCGATTTCGTTTGCGCTCGACCGCAAGGCCATCATCGACGGCGCCTCGGCCGGCCTTGGCGTGCCGATCGGCTCGCATATGTCGCCCGCCAACAAGGCCTATGTCGACCTCACCGGTCTCTATCCGCACAATGTCGACAAGGCCAGGGAACTCTTGAAGGAAGCCGGCCTGGAGAACGGCTTCAAGGCGACGCTGAAACTGCCGCCACCCCCCTATGCGCGACTTGGCGGCGAGATCATCGCGTCGCAGCTTCGCGATGTCGGAATCGATCTGCAGATCGTGCCGGTGGAATGGGCGCAGTGGCTGGACCAGGTCTTCACCAGGAAGGACTACGACCTGACCATCGTTTCCCACACCGAGCCCAACGACATCGATATCTATTCGCGCAAGGATTATTACTTCAACTACGACAACCCGACCTTCGACAAGATCATCGCCGACCTGAACCTCACCTCCGATGAGGCCAAGCGCATGACGCTGCTCGGCGAGGCGCAGAAGATACTGGCCGACGATGCCGTGGTCGGCTTCCTCTACGAACTGCCGAAAGTCGGCGTCTGGGACGCCAAGCTCGAGGGTTTTTGGGAAAATGCGCCGATCCAGGCCAATGATCTGACCAAGGTGAAGTGGACGGAGTGAGGGGCTGCTGGCCAAAGAGGCGAAACTTGCAGCCGGTGGCACCCCCCTCGGTGGGGGGCGGGCCGTGGGGGGGGGGCCGGGGGGGGGGGGGGGGGCGCCCCCCGCCCACCACGGGGGGGGGGGGCCCGCCCCCGGGGGGGGCCCCCCCC